>CAYQDX010000144.1:0-9544 GCA_964416345.1 uncultured Ectothiorhodospiraceae bacterium | reverse complement strand
GGTAGATTCTGTAGGGCCACGTCGTGGATGAGCTGGTCGTAGGCGCGCTGCAGGAAGGTCGAATAGATGGCGACTACGGGGTGCGATCCCTCGCAGGCGAGCCCCGCCGCCAGCGTAACGCTGTGCTGCTCGGCGATGCCCACGTCGAAGTAGCGAGCACCATAGAGCTCGGAGAAACGGACCAGACCGGAGCCCTCGCGCATGGCCGGGGTGATGCCCACCAGTCGGTCGTCCTGGGCGGCCATGTCACAGAGCCAGTCGCCGAAGACTTGCGTGTAGGTGGGCCCCGCGCTGCCGCCGGCCGGTGCTACCGGGACGTTGGGATCGAACGGTCCCACCCCGTGAAAGGCGCAGGGATCCTGCTCCGCCGGCAGATGTCCCTTGCCCTTTCGGGTCACGACGTGCAGCAAACGCGGCCCGGTCAAGGCGCGCAGGTTGCGCAAAGTCTGCACCAGGTTGGGGATATCGTGACCGTCCACAGGACCGAAGTAGTTGAAGCCCATTTCCTCGAACAGCGTGCCCGGCGCCACCATGCCCTTGACATGCTCTTCGGCGCGGCGTGCCAGCTCCTTGATCGGAGGCACGTGACTCAGCACCCGCTTGCCGCCTTCCCGAACGGCGGAATAAAAACGCCCCGACAGGGTGCGGGCAAGATAGTTGGACAAGGCCCCCACGTTGGGTGAGATGGACATCTCATTGTCGTTCAGCACGACCATCAGATCGGCACGCACGTCCCCGGCGTGGTTGAGAGCCTCGAATGCCATTCCGGCCGTCATGGCCCCGTCGCCGATGACCGCCACCACCTTGCGGGAAGCCCCGGCACGGGCCGCCGCGATCGCCATGCCCAGCGCTGCACTAACGGAGGTGCTGGAATGCCCCACGCCGAAGGTGTCGTAGGGACTCTCGGCCCGACTCGGGAAGCCCGCGAGACCTCCCTTGCGCCGCAGAGTTGCCATGGCGTCACGGCGACCGGTGAGGATCTTGTGCGGGTAGCTCTGGTGACCCACGTCCCACACGAGTCGGTCGTCGGGCGTCTCGAAGACATAGTGCAGCGCGATGGTAAGCTCTACCGCACCCAGGCCGGCCGCCAGATGCCCACCGGTCCGGGAGACGCTTTCCAACAGGTACTCGCGCAGCTCCCGTGCCAGCAAAGGCAGCCGGGAATCCGGTAATGCGCGCAGATCCTGGGGACTGTCGATGCTCGACAGAATGGGATAGCGGTGCTCAGAGATCATGACTGGATTCTACCTCTTGCTGCCACCCGGTCGATGGGCGGCCAACGCTGCTGACCATTGTCCTCCAGGGTCGAGATAATGCAATGCCAAGCGAGGCGTAGGCGTGGCGACCCTTGCGCTGCTCAAGGCAGCCAGGCTCGGCTTTCCTTTATCGTTCACCAACTTTCATCGTTCACCAATTTTCGCGACTAGCCGCCCGTTCCGGCGGGTTGGTGCCAATCTGGGGTGCCTCGTGAGACTTCCGGTCTTGTGGTCCCTGGCCTACACGAATTAGCTCCGACTGCAACTGCCCACGCGGCGCGCGGCGCATTATCCTAATTTTAGAGTCGGGGCTTGGAGTTCAGGGGGCAAGATGTCAGCATCGTTGATCGCATCGTCGTCATCACGGGATGGACCTGAGGCGACGACCAGAGCCCAGGTGCTGCGGGAGATCGCGGAGATCGAGGCCAGGCTCAGCGCCATGGGTGAGCCGCACAACTCCCACCAGGAGACGGTGCATCGCGTGTTCTCTGCACTGCTGCAGTATCGTATGCGTGTCCTCGCCCAGGTAGACACCGGCACGAGCCAATAGCTCCAGCACTGCTGAGCCGGCGACGATACCTCAATCTGGCGGTGTCGTCCCATGGTCGTCCACGAACAGCCGGTCTGCCGGCACACCCAAGGTCGTCAGTCTTTCCCGTATGACGCTGGGCTCCTCCGGCAGCCCGCTTACGTAGCAATCCATTTCCGCCATATCCGCGTGGTCGGTCGCAATCGCGGCCGCGAGACCGGCAAGCAGACCCCCGTCGTGCGCCAGCACGTCGGGGCCAACGGTCGTGAAGCGAAATCCCTCCAGGGCGTCCGCCCATGCACGACAGAGATTCAGGCCGTAGTACCCGCTGGCGTCCCAGGCTGCGCGATACAGGTGCATCGGCTGCTCGGATTCCAGCGCGATAGCATGCTCGATTAGACTCTTGATGGCGGCAAATCCAGTGTCCACTGCGATGAAGACCATCGGGCGACGGGATTCCTCGTCCAGACGGAACCCGCCCATGGGCCCGTCCAGATGCACCGCGCAGCCGCGGGCCAGGGCTCCGAAGGCGGTTGCCGCAAACGCGTCATCATCGTGGCGGCGCAGATGAAACTCCAGAATCATCCCGTTGCAGGGGCAGCTCGCCACCGCCAACCGGCCGCGGGGACCATTCGGCTCCAGCTGCAAGTCGACGTATTGTCCCGCCAGAAACCGCAAAGTCTTGCTGCGCGGCGTGCGCAGACTGAACAGCAGCAAATCGGAGCCGATGGGATCGATGTGTGCGAGCTTGGTCTCGATACTCTGGGGGGGGATGTCTGCGGCCCGCGCCGCTTCCACGGCCTCCAGCGTCACGTCCTCCGTGGCGGCCACACTGCACATCAACACCACGCCGCGGCGCTTGTCCGCCTCGGTGATGACGTAGTCGTGCGGGACGCGTTGAGCTACCCTGCCGTCGATGATGCGGGCCTTGCATTCGCCACAGGAGCCGTTGTTGCAGTGGTAGCTGAGAGCGAGGCCCGCTCGCAGCCCCGCCTGCAGTAGACTCTCCGAGGCCTCGGCCTCATACTCGTGGCCGCTGGGCTCGAGACGGACTCTTGCGGTCATTATGCGATGCCGGCGATGACACAGGTGCCCGGGAGCAGGCACCATTCATTGTTTCACGGCACTCCCATGGTCCATAGACACGCAAGACACGCATGCAGGTGCCGAAGCACATCAAGATAGCCTACCTAGCGCGGGCACTCAACACCGTTCAAGCCGCGCCGGATAGGACTCCCAGTGAGTCCCGTTGACCCGGATCGAGAACCGGCGTCAACCCCAACCAACAGAGCAGCCGCATCCAATGTACTCCACCAGAGACCGAAGATTTCTCGCATTGGCATTCTTTGTCACGGGTGCAACGGGTCTAGTATTCCAGATCATCTGGACGCGACTGCTGGTTCTAAGCTTCGGCTACACCACGTACTCGGTGAGTACCGTGGTGGCGACATTCATGGGCGGTTTGGCGCTGGGGAGTCTGCTCGGGGGCAAGGTTGCCGACCGTGCTCGTCGCCCACCCGTCGTCTACGCGGCCGTGGAGACAGCCGTTGGGGTGCTCGCGTTGGTGGCCACCATCGTGCTGCTGCAGTTCCCGGAGCTGGTGGCAGTCGCGCGCAGCCGGCTGAACATCCCCTACCATGGATTCAGCGTCTGGGTGGCACTGGCCTCCCTGGTCGTGCTCCTGCCACCCACCGTGCTCATGGGGGCGACCCTTCCACTGCTCGCGCGCGCCGTTACACGAGCCGAAGGCACGGGAGGGCGGGACATCAGTCCGCTCTACGCCCTCAACACCCTGGGGGCCGCCATCGGCAGCCTGACAACCGGGTTTGTGGCCTTGGCACTCCTAGGTGTGACCATGACCGCCGCCATTGCCGCCATCACCAATATCCTCGTTGGGCTTGCGGTCGCCTTGCGGTTCCGCCGAATCTTTACCCCAGCACCACTGCCGGAGCAGCCCACCGCCACTCACCGCGGCGTCGGTCTTGCGCCGCTGGTGGTGGGCTTTGGCGTCTCGGGGTTCGCCTCGCTATCGGCGGAAGTGGAATGGACCCGAATATTGGCACCCTTTCTAGAGAGCTCGGTCTACGCCTATACCTTGGTGGTCACACTATTCCTATTTGGGATTGCGGCAGGCACCTTGGTAGGTCGACGGTGGGGCCAAACCGCCATCGAGGCCGAGCGCGGCTTTGGTCTGGCTCAATTGGGAGTCGGCACCGGCACTCTTTTTGGCCTACTGTGTCTCTACCCATTCATCGCAACCCATAGTGAGGTCCTCGCGGATCTCGGTGCCATCGTCCGCAACCCCAGCTTGCTTCTGCCCACGACCCTATGGTTTGCCCTGCTGTTGTTCCCCTCTACTTTCTTCATGGGCCTTGGCTTTCCTTTCGTCGCCAAGTGGGCCTCCGAAAGGTTCCAGCAGCTGGGCCGCCGCACCGGCGGCATCTATGCGATCAACACGCTGTCTGCGGTGCTGGGCTCGGTTCTGGCCGGCTTCGTGCTCATTCCCCGGCTCGGGGTGAAGAATGCCTTGGTATTGAGCGCCCTGCTCAGTCTCCTGACGGCCGGCTGGCTGCTCCTGCGCACCAGCGTCCCTCAGGCCCGCGCCAAGCTCGCGCTGGCTTTGGGGGGAATCGTCATTGCCGCCGTAGTCATGAGCTACCGGTTGAGCGAGCCGGACTATTTCGCCACCCGGCTGGGGTTTCCCAGCTTTAAGATCTTGTGGCACCAGGAAGGCCCCGACACCGCAGTTACCGTGCTCAGACGGAGTAATCGTTTGCAGCTCAACATCGGGCTGCGTCCGGTCAGCGGCACTTCCGTCATCCTCACTCCGTGGATGACCCATCTTCCTATGCTCTATACAGGGCAGCATCGTGGAGCGAGGGTCTTGAATATCGGACTCGGCGTCGGCCACACTTTCGAAGTTGCCCTAGCCTATCCCGAGGCCCAGGTCACCGCCGTGGAGCTGGTGGCCGGCGTGGTCGACGCCTTTCTGCGGTTTCGCCCGAACGCACAAGCGCTGATTGAGTCACGGAGGTCGCAGCTCATACTCGGAGACGGTCGAAACTATCTGCTGAGCGTGGCGGATGGGAGTTTAGACGTCCTCATCGTGGACCCCACGCCGCCGCTATACGGAGCAGGTGCGGTCAACCTGTATACCAAGGACTTCTACACGATTGCAGCACGCAAGATGAGGCCGAACGGCCGTCTCATGCTGCGGCTACCCTGGAGCGCCGACAAGTACTCGATTCAAATGGTCATCCGCACCGCTCTAGAGGTGTTTCCGCATGTCACGCTGTGGGCCCCAGATCGGGGGAGTGGCTACCTCCTCATCACCAGCCCCACACAGCTGCCCACTCCAGGAGATGCGACCCTCGTCGCTCGCGTTCAGAATCTCGAGGAGGCACCGGCAAGCGTCAAGAATGAGCTTCTTGCACTACGTCCGCGGCTGATTGCGGACACCGCCGCGCTCAAGGCTCAGCTCATGAGCAACATAGGGAATATACCCGTGGTGACCGACGACCACCCGTATCTCGAGAATCCCCTCTATTTTCCTCTTTGGATGGCGGTGCCCCGGGACGCTGAACAATAGCAGCTGCCGGGAGCGTACATCCAATGAGATCGGCTGGCTCCGTGGCCCCCTCATCCAGGTCTTTTGGCTACGGCGCCGAGCCCGCCCGCGGGCCCGGAAGCGAATCAGGAGCGGGGGGCGACGGCTTGCTCGCTTGCGGGATGACGGAGCGCCTGCAGCTGCTGGAAGATCGGTGCCAAGACGGGCTGTAGCTTGCGGCGCATCAGCGCGCCGATGGCCGTGCTCTGTGAGAATATGGGGCGCACCACCGGATAGCCGAGGCGGGCAAGCACCAGCGTGGCGCGTAGCTCGGCCTGCAGCGCCGGGAGCGCCGCCAAGGCCTCGCTCAGGCCTGCCGGTCGTCCCATGCCCGGCACGCAATTGCGCTCACACAGCTGCGCCGCATCCTCGACCAGGCGCTCGATCGGGGCGTCGTTGCCAAGTCCTGGATGCGCTGGCCGAAAATGCCCCGCGACGGTGTCCAGCACCGCGTTGACCACATCCTGATTGGCGGGCTTGGCAAGCACGCGCTCGACGACTTCCAGATAGGTTTGGCCGGCGCTGGAGAGCACCCGCAGAAGCAGGCTGGCATAGGGATTCCCGCGATCCGCCAAGGCGCCCAGGCGCTGCGCGTGCCGGGCGTAGTCGGCGCGCTGTGGCACGGGATCGGGCAATCCCTTTGGCTCGGCCATCAGGAAGCCTACCAGGTAGGCAGTCTTTTGCTGGGCGCGCTCCCACAACCTGCGGCGAGTCTCGGCGCTGACCAGGCCGGGCCGTAGCACCAGGCGCACGGAGGCGATCATCGCCGCCGGCTCGGTCTCGAAGGGGAGATATTCTACGAGGTATTCCGCCAGGACCCGCCCCATCTCGCCGGTTACCACACACTCGCGCTCGAGCATGCGCCGCGCATTATCTGCGCTGGGTAGCGCCCACCACGCCTTGCGTGCCAGCTCGTCGGTGAGGCCTGTGGCATGGACCACCGCCACCACCGCCTCCGGCTCGCCAAGCATCAGTAGCTTCTCCAGGCTCTGGTCCCGCGCCTGGCCCGTCCGGGTCCAGCGCCGCAGGAAGACCGGATAGCCCCCGGGGGATCCCAGCACATGGCCGGAGAGCAGCTCCCGGACGTGACGCAGATACCTATCGTCCCGGCAGGTGGGATTGAGCTGGACCCGGGCCTCGCCCCGACTGGTGAGCGCGTAGACCGTCATGCGGGATTCGTCGATGCGAACGGCATCCACGCGGTTGGCCAACAGCACGTTCAGGCGCAGGCTATCCTCGGGGCTCAGCTCCACGGCCACCGCTCAGTCGGAATCCCCGTTGTCGCGGTCGGGAGGCACGTAGCTGGGATCGTTCGGGTTCAGGAATATAAAATGATGCTCTTCGGGCGCGAGCTCCACGTAGTCGACGCGAGTCCCGCTCAGCAAACCCTGGCTGCTGGGATCGACCAGCACAGTGATGCCCCGGGTGCTGACCTGCAGATCCTGCTCGGCCGGCTCGTCGAAGCCCATTGCATAGTCGAATCCCCCCTCCGGCGTCTCCCGCACCGCAATGCGCAGCGCCATGCCCTCGAGCTGCCCCTGACTGGCGGATTCCCGAATCTGCTTGGCCGCGGCCTCGGTAAGCTCGATCACTTCTCCATCCCCTCTTGGCACGATTGGACCATGGGCGCCCTCAGACTGTCTCGAACATAGCGCACGAAGCGCGCAGCCCAGTGATTGCCTGCGACATCCCGTAGATGGGTGTAGCTGGCCAGGGTACGGTTCACGAGGATGCCATCATGGCTGCCATCGACTCCGTATCCCCGTATGACTTCATAGGCAAATTCGGCCCCGGGGGCCAGATTGTCCAGCTTGGAATAGTGAAACTCGTGAGCCCTGACCTCCACCGGCGCCTGCGAGCCAGCAGCGGGCCTCGGCCACGGAAAGCTGTCCGTCTCGCGCAGGCGCACGTAGCCGCGTCCCTGGGGCTTGGCGTGCATGACCACGTCTGCGGGTATCAGCCCGGCCATCTCGCAGCTCCGGCCGTTCCAGGTGATGCTGCGGGAGAGGTACATCAGCCCGCCACACTCCGCGTAGGCGGGCATACCGGCTTCCAGAGCTTGGCGAATCGCCATGCGCAGCCCGGCATTGCGCTCCAGGGCCGCCATCTGCACTTCCGGAAAACCGCCGCCTATGAACAACCCGTCCACACGTGGAAGCCGCTGGTCGCGCAGCGCGTCGAAGTGCATGAGCCGCGCGCCGGCGGCCTCCAGCGCTCGGAGATCGTCCGGATAGTAGAAGCAGAATGCGGCGTCGCGCGCCACACCGATGCATACGTCGGGCTTGGTGCCGAACGTGGCTTGGACCGGCTGCGACGGCATCGGAGTCGGGACGCTGCGCGCCAGCTCCAGGAGCGCATCCAGATCCACCTGCGCCGAGACCGTGCGCGCAATGGCAGCAATCTTTAGCTGGGCGGCAGTGGCCTCGTTGCTGGGCATGAGCCCCAGGTGCCGCTCGACGATCTCGAGCGTCTCGTCCTGGTAGACGGCCCCCAGCACCCGTGCGTCCGTGTAATGCTCGATCACGGCCCGCAGCTTGGTCTCGTGCCGGCTTCCACCGAGACGGTTGAGGATCACTCCGGCAATGCGAATATTTGGGTCGAAGGCCTGATAGCCGAGAATCAGCGGGGCAACGCCACGGGTCATGCCGCGAGCATCTATCACGAGCACCACGGGCGTGCGCAGCAATTCCGCCAAGGCTGCGTTGCTGTTGCTGCCGAGCAGGTCCAGTCCATCGTACAGCCCCTTGTTGCCTTCTATGACGGCAATGTCGGCCGTCGCCGAGCACCGCGTGAAGACGTCCCGGATCTCCGATTCACTCATGGTGTAGAAATCCAGGTTGTGGCATGGACGGTTGGACGCCTCGCCCAGCCACAGGGGGTCTATGTAGTCGGGTCCCTTCTTGAATGGCTGTACCGTCACGCCGCGCGCGCGCAGCGCCCCGCAGATGCCGATGGACACGGTTGTCTTGCCGGAGGATTTGTGCGCGGCAGAGATCAGCAAGTGAGCCAAGTACTCGCCTCGAAGGATGGACGGGGCCACCGCGGAGGGCGCCCGAAAACGGGATTCCGTAGCGGCCGGAGGCCCGAGATCATTTGAGAAATGGCCCCGAAGCCCAGCTCCCTTGCCGGGGACGGCAAGGGAGCTGGCCACGGAACGGAGCTCGGCGTCGTGGCCCCGAGATCAGGCGCGGGCCCCGCTGGGCGCGGGCTCCCCCGCGGCGCTGCTCGCCGCATGGGGATCCACCACCTCATCTCCCAAGCTCTCGGGAAGAAACGGGAGCACCTTCACTGCAAAGACGACCATCGCCAGGGCGAGGGCGACTCCGCCCAGACCCAACAGCACTTCCGGCGCGCTGGGGGTGTAGCCCGCCACCACACCGTCGAAGAACGAGCTCGAGACTTCCTTGCCGGGGAACATCTGCAGCGGAAACGCCTGGCCGCCGATGATGATGATATACATCTGCGCCACTCCGCCCAGGATGACCAGCGCCGAGCCTGTGGCGATGGCGGCACGGGACTTGCTCCAGGCCGGGTACCAGAACAGCAGCAGGGGCACCACGCTGCCCAGGAATATCTGCAGGCCCCAGAACACCTTGGCGAAAACTCCACCGCCGTTGTGTCCCAGCAGGACGAACGCTTCCACACCGTGGTGCTCCGTGGCATAAAGATTGGTGAGATGGTAGACGAGCACGAAGTACATGACTGCGGCCACGAATACGCCGAGCAGATTCTTCAGACGCTGCAGCACAACGTCCCCGAGCGGGCGCTCGGTCCCGCCATAGAGTGCCATCGTCACCAGAATGAAGATGGCCAGACCGAAGGAGAATGACATGATGACGAACATGGGCGCCATGATGGCCTCGTCATAGGCTTGACGCGCCACGAGAAAGCCGAAGATGGACCCCGTGCCGGTCGTGAGTATCAGCCGCCAGATGAATGCCGTGTAGCCTGCTGCCGTGCTGAACCGGTGCATCCGCCGCTCCATCATCATCCATAGATAGACGGCGACGATGACCATGAAGCCGGTATACAGAAAGATGTTCCAGGCGAAGATCGACTTGAAGTTGTAGTAGGTCATGGCCACGATGAGGCGGTCGGGTCTGCCCAAATCCAGCACCAGAACCGCGAGTCCACCGACCAGCAGCGCGACCG
>CAYQDX010000143.1:2557-9639 GCA_964416345.1 uncultured Ectothiorhodospiraceae bacterium | reverse complement strand
ATCCTCTGGTCTGCCCCCACTGTGGCGGGGAGATGCGCTTCCTGTCGGTGATTGAAGAGCCGCCGGTGGTCGAGCGCATCCTGCGCCACCTGGGGCTCTGGGACCCCTGTCCGCCCAGCCAGGGCCCGCCCGAAGACGACGACTGGCCGGTGAACGGCCAGATTCCGCTGACCTACGAGCCCCTGCCTGCTGTCGGGATAAAATCGGGCGGAAGTCAAGGAAATCGCACACCGAAGCGTCGGGCGGGGCCAACCCCGGCGTGCGACGGCATCACCAGGGGGGGACTGAGGATGGTTTGGTGCGGCAAAGGTCAGGGTGGACAGGCGCGAGGCGCCGTTTGGGAGGTCGCTCGGCTCTGTTCCGCTTGCAGCGCCTGAAAGCCAATTCCTGTCCCTGTCCCTCGGCGATGGCCGAAATCCACAACCGCATGCCCCTGATCATCCCCCGCACCGCGTACGGGCGCTGGCTCGAAGGCAACGACGCCGAGGCGTTGATCACGCCCCACGACGACCCCGATCTCGAGGCCTATGCCGTCAGCACCTTCGTCAACAATCCGCGGCACGACGACGCAAGATGCGCGGAACGGGTTGGGTAGAGCCAAGCAACAGGCTGGTCTACGACTCCGTTTGCGGCGCCGATTGGTCTTGAGCGCCGATCCGGCGGTTGGCGAGCACGACCAGCAGGATCACCGGCACGCCCATCAGGGTGGTGAGCAGGAAGAACTGCGGGTAGCCGATGGTGTCCACAATGGCGCCGGAGTAGCCGCCGAGGACCTTGGGAAACAGGGTCATGAGCGAGCTGAAGATCGCGTACTGCACGGCCGTGAAGGAAACGTTGGTGAGGCTCGACAGGAACGCCACGAACGCGGCGCTGGCCAGGCCCGCGCACAGATTGTCCGCGGCCACCACCAGGTAAAGCATCGGCGGGCTGTAGCCGATATGGGCCAGCCCCATGAACAGCAGGTTGGTGCCCGCCGCCAGCACCGCACCCAACAGCAGAATGCGGTAGACGCCGTAGCGCACCGAGAGCATGCCGCCGAGGAAGCCGCCAAGAATCGTCATCGCCACACCGAACACCTTCACCGCGGAGGCGATTTCCGACTTGCTGTAGCCGAGGTCCTGGTAAAAGACGTTGGAGATCACGCCCAGCACGATGTCGGAGATGCGGTACAGGCCGATGACCGCCAGCAGCAGCAGCGCGATGGACAGCCCGTAGCGGCGGAAGAAATCCTTGACCGGCTCGATGTAGGTCTCCTGCACCATGGCGCGGCTCACCAGCCGCAGGCGGATGAGCGCCAGGGCGGCGGCACCTGCCGCCAGCAGGCCGAGCACCAGTCGCAATGCCTCCCCCACCAGCGAGGAGAGGACCTGGTTACCCGTGGCGCGGTGCAGTTCCGCCGTGAGGTCCCCGGTGGCCGGGCCGAGCAGGATGTAAGCCGCCACCAGCGCGGCCACCGCCAGCAGGAACAAGGCCACGAACCGGGCGTACTGGCGTGCCGTCCACGCCGAGTGACGCTCCTGCTTCACGGCAGGCTCGGCGATCATCAGGGTGGTGATCACCCCCACCCCCATCGCCGCCGCCATGAGCGCGTAGCTATCGTGCCAGGCGCTGTAGAGGTAATCACCCTTGCTGGAGCCGAACGCCTGGGCGAGATATAGGACGCCAGCGCCGGAAACCACCATAGCCACACGATAGCCGGCGATGTATGTCGCCGCCAGCAAGGCCTGCAGGTCGCGGTGGGCGGACTCGATGCGATAGGCGTCGATGACGATGTCCTGGGTGGCGGCGGAGAACCCCAACGCGACCGCCGCCACCGCCATCATGGTCAGGGCCCGGCCGCCGGAAGCCGGATCGGTGGCCGCCATCCACAGGATGGCCGCGATGACCGCGCACTGCGCCAGCAGCAGCCAAGAACGCCGCCGCCCCATGCGCCGCGTCAACCACGGCAGCGGCAGGCGGTCCACTAGCGGCGCCCAGACGAACTTGAACGAATAGCCCAGCGCCGCCCAGCTGAACAGGGTCACCTCGGAACGCTCCACCCCCGCCTCGCGCACCCACAGTGACAGCGAGGAAAAAATCATCAGCAACGGCAGCCCGGCCGAGAAACCCAGGAACAACATGGTCACCACTCTTGGGTGCAGCATCGCCGCCGCGGACTCCCGCCAGCGGCGGGCTACCGTCTGCTCCGTCATTCAAGCGGACCCGGCGATGTCGATGTCGTAGTTCGTGGTATGCGGCGCGTGGTCGGAGAGCTTCTCGTCGCTGTATATCGCGGCGTCTTCGATGCGATCCACCAGCGCCGGCGTGACCACCTGGCAATCGAGACACCACCCGACGTTCTTCCGCTGCCCGCCAGGGAAGTGCGAAGCACCAGGGGGTAGTCCCCTGTAGGCATAGGGCGCGGGCATACGGCCGCAGTGGCGAAGGAGCCGAAGGTCCCGCAGCCGGCGGAGGCCATATGCAAGCACATCCGAAACGCCGTCAAGCCATCGTCGTAGGGGTCATGGCGTAGGCGCGCAGTGCCGGAGCCGTGGCTCCGTAGCGGGGCGTACCGGGGCACAAATACTGTGGCCGAGCGCAAGGCGAAAAGGTGACGGGGATGCCCCGTTTCGCATCCTAAGCACCGGGACACCCGGTCGCGGGCGCGACCGCGGTTGGACCACGAGGTGTACTGGTCCCCCTCCTGGTTGACCACCCGAAACGAATCGACGAAGCCGCACTCGTCGTACAACCAATCCAGCCAGGCGCGCTCCTCACGGATAGCAAATCCACGCGCCCCTGCGAGTCCAGGGCCGCCTGAAACGTGAGCCTATCCGGGGCTGGAAGATCGGTCAAGGCCCCACCAAGGGGCTGACAAACCTCGCCAGCGGTGCAAGAGCGCGCTTTGGCGAGCGATGGGAGGAGAGTTTCGGGCGCATCAGGGAGTATCGATCTGGTGGATAACGAGCTCTATGCGGCGATTGACGATACGGGCGGGAACACCCCCCACGGCGACGCGCGTCAGCGGCTCGCGCTCACCACGCCCTTCGCTCGAGATGTTCTGACCCAACACACCCCCCGCGCGCAGCAAGGCGGCGACGGCGTTGGCGCGCATCAACGACAGATTATCGTTGTAGGCGACTGTACCATAGTTATCGGTATGCCCGATGACGGTGATCTCGACATCTGGGTAAGCGGAAAGCGCCTCCGCGATGGCGTCGATAGAACGGCGCGATGAGTGCGTAATCTCGGCGCTGTCGGTGTCAAAGGAAATCTGTGTGTACAGATTGAGCTTGATCGCCCCAGCCAAAGTCTTCTCTGGCTCGTAGCCGAGTGACTGGAGCCGTCTCTCCAGGGTGCTCAGAGTGGTCGCGGTATCAGCCTGCCGGGATTGGGATGCGGTGGGTAATGCTGCCGCGTCCTCCTGCGGCGGCATTTCCGTCTGCCTCACCGGATCATTGCCGGCTCGCCGCGATTCCAGGTCGGCTGGCATCCTGGCGGTATCCTCCGACCAAGACTGCGGCTCTTCGGCTGACGCTTGAATCTGAGCCCCCGATGCTGACGCCACTTCCGTCCCTACATCCTCGTAGGAGTCAGTGGCCGCGGTCACCGGCTCGGCCTCGGGGATTGCCGCGGCAATATCATTCCCGATTCGACTTGCGAGCTTTGTCCGTTGCTCGTCCGTCTGTGCCGCAAACACAAGCGGCGAGCTTTCCGGTCGAGGGTCGGCTTCCGCTTTGGGCGCCGTGGGGCCCGAAATCGATTGTGCCGAGTTGGCTATATCCGCTGGACCGTCTGGCGGGATTGACTCGGCGGAGGGTACGGCATCAACCTCGCGTGCCTGGGCTGGATCCGCGGCTGCCGGGTCGCGGGCCGCGCCCCCGTCAGGTGCGTTTAGTGCCTCTGCGAAGGACCAGAGCTCGGCTGTGGCGAAACGCAGAGCCTCACGCAGGCTCGCTGGCCCTGGCTGGACCACGAGGATGCCCAGGATCGACACGGCCGCTAGGGCTACTGCCACCGCGACCCATGCCCCCATCCGTCGCCCCCGCGTCATAGCCGGGGTTGCCAAACGCATCGGGTGTGCCTCGATCCTGTCTTGGGACATTGCCGATGGCGGCGGCCCAGGTGCCTGCACCGACGCCGCGTCCTCCAGCAGCACCGATCCCGGCTCGGCAACCGGCTCGGGCGGGGCGGGCGTTCCGTCGGAGAGGCGCTCCGGCGAGGTAGGCTCGATTATTTTCGACGGATTCGCATGAGCACCAGGTTCCCGTTCCTCGGGTATGCCGATTTGGGTCGGCGATGGGGGCTCCGCCCGGGGCGCCGACTCGACCGTCGCCGCTGCCGGCACCTCCGGGGCCAGGGTGACCGCTGGCTCAGGTGTTGTCGGCTCGGCGGAGACCATCGACGCAGCCTTCTCGGCGGATGCAGGAGCTCCGGCGGTGTTGGCAGGGGACGGCGCGGTGATGGCCAGATCACGAAAGTCCGGGGTTGGCTTCGTCTGGGCCTCGTCTGCCGGGGCCTGTTTCTCGGATGCGCTGGAAACGAACGAGAGCTCGTCCTCCAATTCCTTGATGACGACTCGGACGTCGTCTGCGCCCAGCTCCTTCTTCTCTTCGATCCAACCCCAGAGTAGGAGGCGGTTGGCGAGGACGTTGATCACCCGCGGAACTCCGCCGCTGGCGCCGTGGAGCAGCCAAACGCCCTCCCCGCAAATTGTGGGGGATCCCCCCCAGCCGGCACAGCGCAATCGATGGTACAAGTAATCCCGCGTCTCCTCCGGATTCAGCGGCTCCATGCGGCAGGCGGCCAACATGCGTTGCCGAAGCTGCTCCATTCGAGGCTCGGCGATGATCGAGCGGAGCCTGTCTTGCCCCACCAGGAATACCTGCAGCAAGGGAGTCGCCCCTTCTTGCAGGTTGGTGATCATGCGTAGCTCCTCCATGGACTCGAACGGTAGGTTCTGGGCCTCGTCCACAATGAGGAGGGAGCTACGGCCCTCGCCCATCTGCTGCTTGAGGCGGGACTGCAGATTCAACAGGACCATCGACTTGGTCATGCTTCGAGTGTCGATGCCGAACGCGTTCGCCAGAAGGTGGAGCAGATCGTCTGCAGCCACTTGTGTGCTTGCGATGCGTGCGACTTTGACGGAGCTCGTGGCTGTCTCCGAAAGCAAGTCTTCAATCAGAATGGTCTTGCCGGTGCCGGGCTGCCCCGTCACCATGACGAACCCTTCACCCTGATGCAGCGCGTAGTGCATGTAGTGCTTGGCCCTGATGAAGCTGCGGTGGCGATAACAGAACCGTGGGTCCGGACCAAGACGAAATGGATGGAGGGTCAGGCCGTAGAACTCATTGAACACAGTCAGCCCTCGCTCGAGCTCGCGAAGTGCCGGTCGAAACCCGAATTGGTGCCCAACAGGAGATAGTCCGTACTGCACCGCTGGTCGGCCGACCAACGTATCGCCACACCGGAGCCTGGCGAGGGATAGCAGACCCCAGCGCCCCTGCGAGTCCAGGGCCGCCTGAAACGTGAGCCTATCCGGGGCTGGAAGATCGGTCAAGGCCCCACCAGGGGGCTGACAGAGCTCGCGAGCGGTGCAGGAGCGCGGGTTGGCGAGCGATGGGACGAGAATTTCGGGCGCAGCGGGCAGGCGCGAGACGGGGAAGAGCGCACCCGCTCGCGCAGGAGAGGGCGGCTACCGGGCGATGCGCTGGTCAATCGCGAGCTCGGGCGCGGGCTGGCCGAGGAGGTCCCCGTCCGGCATCGGCGCGGGCGCATCATTTCAGGCGGGAGGGCCTCGGGCCGGGGTGAGGGGGGAAGGCCGTGGCGGTTCACCGATGGGGCTAGGAATCCGCTCGACGGGAGCGGCATCGGTCACGAAGGCGATGAGGCGCATGTCCGCCCCGCAGTGGGGGCAACTGGGCGGCAACGACTCGAACAGCCGCGCCAGCAGCATCGCCCAGAGCTAGGGCCGGGGAGCGGGCGCTTGGTGCCGGGGCCGCTGGCGGTGAGGCGACCTCGGCGGGTGAGCCCGGGTCCTCAGGCGAGTCACGCCCGTGGGGGGGGTGGCACAGACTGCTCGCGACGAGCCCCTTGATGCGACGCTCAGCGGGGCCTTGACCGGAGGCTCGGAACGGTGGGTATTTTAGCTAAGGCGGCTGAATTTCCTAACGATCAGGTGTTTCCGGGCGCCAGAGGTGTGCTGTTACCGCCGGGCTCGAGGAGCCGACCTATGAGCCGCCAGCCCCCCTCCTCGCACTCCAGCATCACATAGTAGTTGCCGGGTGCCAGCCGCGGCCGATGGCCACCGAATACGCCGGCCTCGCCCGTGCTCTTCAGCACTACGCTGGCGTCACGATGCGCGCGCGTCGGGTGGAGAAATCGCAGCTTCAGGCTCTTGTAGCCGCCGCTGTCGCCACCGAGCACGACGCGTAGCTCGTGGGATCCGACCAGGGTGAGCTGCCCCGAGAGGCCCAGTGCCTGAGCCTTGCGGTCACGGTCGATGACCTTGTTGATGGCCAATCCTTCACGATAGTAGTCGTCGGCGACCAGACCATCGGGGTCGTGCATGGCAATGAGCAGCGTGGCGATGCCGGCCACCACGGCACCCCCAGGCAGCGCAATCAGGAACCAGGGCCAGAACTGGCGGTACCAAGGCGCGGAATCCGTCACATCCCGGTGCAGCATGACATTGGCCATCATCAATCTCCCATGGCCGGCCCGATGAATCGGGTCTTTTCGGTAATGTGCAGGTCCGGTCGGTCCAGCGCCTGCAAGCTGAAGTAGATCTCGCTGCTGACACGCTTGAGGCTCACCGGATCCACCCGCACCTGCACCGGGATCTCGGCGACCTCGCCAGCCTTTACCGCGACGTCTCCCCCGCGGTTTACCAGCTCGATGCCGTCCAGCCCGGAGACGCCGATCCTGTAAGTGTGGCTATGCTCGTCCATGTTGATGAGCTTCAGCGTGTAGACGTTCTCCACCAGACCCTGATTGGTCTCGCGATACAGCGCCATGCGGTCGCGGATGATATCCAGCTCCAGTGGCAGGCGCTGGGTGATGGCGTAGCCGAAGCCCGCAATCAGCGCCAACAGCAGCGCGCC
>CAYQDX010000143.1:0-2457 GCA_964416345.1 uncultured Ectothiorhodospiraceae bacterium | reverse complement strand
GCCGATCCTCATCGTGGCGCACCGGACCGCGGGGCTCGCCCCGCTTCTCGTCATAGGAGATGATTAGGGTGTCGCGGTCGAACATGGCGCTCTGGAAGCGGGCATACGGACACATGTAGATGCACACCTGCTCGCGCATCCAGCCCGCGTTGCCGTAGGTCGCGAAGCCGTAGAACAGGATCCAGAAGGTCTCCCACGGACCCAGACTGAGGCTCACCACCTCATGGAAGAGCTCGCTCATGGGCGTGAAGTAGCCCACGAAGGTGAATCCGGTAAAGAGGGAGAACAGGACCCACAAGGTGTGCTTGGTGGCCTTGGGACGCAGCTTGCGCCACGACCACGGCGACTTGTCCAGCTTCATCTGCTTGGGACGCCCCCCCTCGACCCAGCGCTCCATCCACAGGAACACCTCCGTCCAAACGGTCTGGGGACAGGCGTAGCCGCACCACAGGCGTCCCGCCAGGGCAGTGAAGAAGAACAGCGACAGGGCCGCGATGATGAGCAGCAGCGCCAGGTAGAAGAAGTCCTGGGGCCAGAAGGTCAGCCCGAATACGTAGAACTTGCGCGCGGGCAGATCGAACAGCACGGCCTGACGGCCTTCCCAGCGCAGCCAGGGCAGCCCGTAGTAGATGCCGAGCAGCGTGAGCACGCCCAGTACCCGCAGGTTCTTGAACAGGCCGTGGACCTCACGGGGATAGATCTTGCTGCGCTTGGCGTAGAACGATTGCTGGAGCTCATCGGTCTGCGGCTTGCTGGCGGCGTCTTCCATCAGGGTCACTCGTTGTCGTCGTCTTCTGCTTCAATGCTCGGCCGGGACACCCGGTTCTGATTACAAGGACGCTGGAAATAGCAGGTCAGCGCACAGGAGCTGGCAGTGAGCAGCCAGAACAGAAAAAACCCGATCGTGTAAGCCCCCAAGCGGCTGATCTCCGGCAGGCTGGTGCAGAGCTGAAGCTCCTTCGGGTCGAATGCCGCGAAGAATAGCACCGTGGCCAAGCCCGCCGTCAGAAACGACGGCCAGAGCACGGAGATCACGCGCTGGATGGCCGGTATCGCTCCCTTGGCCTCGGGCTCGGTTGTGCTTTGCGCGTCCATAAGAATATCACGATACTCCAAAATATTTAACAGAGAAACCCCGTCTGCGGGGAGTGGTCAGTCTGCTCACTGCGGGCGTGACCTCCTGAGGAAGAACCACGTCAGGAATGCAGCCATACCGATAATGAAAACTATGGTAAACAGGGAGAGCAAGCCCACCCAGTCGCCGAAAAGTATCTTCAGCATGCCCAGATCCTCCGGTGAGCAAACAAAAAGCTCCGCCGGGCACGCACCCGGCGGAGCCGTCTCCATCAAGCCACTACGGCCACTACTTGCCTGCTGAGAGGCTGTACACGTAGGCCGCGAGCAGGTGCACCTTGTCCTTGCCGAGAAAATCGCCGTGCGCCGGCATGACGCCGGTGCGTCCGTTGGTGATGATCTGCTTGATGGCACCGATGGAGGCGCCATGTAGCCAGATATTGTCCGTCAGATTGGGCGCACCCAGGGCCTGATTGCCAGTTCCGGTCGCCATGTGGCAGGCCACACAGTTGGTCTCAAACTTCGCCTTGCCTGCCGCGGCCTTGCTGGGGTCGGCCTGGCGGCCGCTCAGGGTCAGGACGTAGTTGGCGACCTCGTCCACCCCCCGCTCACCCAGCACGGCGCCCCAGGCCGGCATAACCCCGGTGCGGCCATTCATGATGGTGGTCTGGATCGCCGCAGGCGCGCCGCCCCACAGCCAGTCCTTGTCGGTCAGATTGGGGAAGTGGGTGGCACCGCCCGCATCCGAGCCATGACAGCTGGCGCAGTAGGTCACGAACAGGCGCTGCCCAATCTTCAGTGCCGTGGGGTCCTTGGCCAGCACGGTCAAGTCCTGAGCCCCGTACTTCTCGAAAATGGGATCGTACTTCTGCTTCGCCGCATCCATCTCGGCCTTGTACTGGGTTTCCTCCGCCGTCCAGCCGAGGAGCCCGCGGTAACTGCCGAGACCCGGATACAGCGTCAGGTACGCGAGTGCGAACACCAGGGTGATGTTGAACAGCCACAGCCACCAGCGCGGCAGTGGATTGTTGAGCTCCTCCAGGGTCTCGTCGAACACGTGGCCCGTCACGTCGCCGGCGGCAGCCTCCCCTGCATGCCGCTTGCTCGCCCACATGATGAGCCACCAGCAGGCGAGCACGTTGGCGATGGTGAGCAGTATGACCCACCAGCTCCAGAAGCCGCTGGAAAATTCAAAGTCACTCATGGTGGGTAACCTCCCTAGCGTTTCCTGGCTCATCGTCTTCGAGGAAAGGCAGGTTGGCCGCTTCCTCGAAGTCGCGCTTGCGCTTGCTGCTCCACGCCCAGACCCAGATTCCGATGAAGGTGACGAACATCACCACGGTAAACACAGCACGGATGTCATTGATGTCCATGGCTCATCTC
>CAYQDX010000142.1:0-9642 GCA_964416345.1 uncultured Ectothiorhodospiraceae bacterium | reverse complement strand
GAATTCATCGGGCAGGGGCTGTCCAACATCGCCGGTAGCTTCTTCTCCGGTTACGTGGCCACGGGCTCCTTCAACCGCAGCGGACTGAATTTCCAGGCCGGTGCCAAGACTCCTCTGGCGGCGGTGTTTGCCGGCGTGCTCCTGGCGGGGGTGGTCGTGGTGGTGGCTCCGCTGGCTGCCTACCTGCCCAATGCCGCCATGGCGGCCATCCTGTTCCTGGTGGCCTACGGACTCATCGACTTCCACCATATCGGCATGATCATCAAGACCAGCCGGCAGGAGACGGTGGTGCTGGCGGTGACCTTCTTCTCCACCCTATTCCTGGAGCTGGAGTTCGCCATCCTGGCGGGTGTGCTGCTGTCGCTGGTGCTGTACCTGAACCGCACCTCGCGGCCCTTGTTTCTTAGCCGGGTTCCGGATCCGCGCCAGGACGGGCGCAACTTCGTGCATGATCCCAGCCTGCCGGAATGCCCTCAGTTCAAGCTGACGCGACTGGACGGCTCCCTGTTCTTCGGCGCCGTCAGCCATGTGGGGGAGGTCTTGCAGCGCATGTCGGAGCAGCATCCCCTGCAGAAGCATCTGGCCATCTCCGCCACGGGTATCAACTTCATCGATGTGGCAGGGGCCGAGTTCCTGGTCCAGGAAGCGCACCGGCGGCGCGCCGCCGGTGGCGGTCTCTACCTCATCCGGCCCAAGCCCAGCGTGTGCGAGACCCTGACCCGGGGCGGCTACATCAATGACATCGGTGACGAGCACTTCTTCGGCGGCAAGACCGAGACCATCGCCAAGGTGGTCGCCAAGCTGGACCCTGAGATCTGCCGTGGCTGCACTCTGCGCATCTTTCGCGAATGCGCCTCGCGCCCCGGTGGCGATCAGGAGACAGTGGTCGCTGCATAGATCGCGGCGAAAGTCGGAGGCGGCGACCCGTGAGGTAGCTCGAGCGCCGCCGGCCGTGCTTTTTTGTGTGGCCTGAAGCTCAGTGACCCGCCCCGAGGACAAGCAGCTGGCGCGCGACCACGTGAACTTCGGCCATTCCATCAAGACCCTCTGGCTCATCTACTAGATTGGGAAGCTCACCGGTAGCGAGCAGTTCGTCGCCTTTGCCGCCGAGTGGACGGCCCGCCTGCTGGAGGCATCCTATCTGCCGCATGGCACCTGGGCGCAACGCCTCGACGCCCTCCGGTCGCCTCGACGCCGACAAGGAGTGGTGGAGCTTGGCGGAGCTGGATCAGGCCGCCACCACCGGCGCTGCTGGACCACGCCTATGCCCGCGATTTGCTCAGCACCTAGGGAGACATGAAGGCGATGAAACGAGCGCTCGAAGGCAAGAAGGTTGCCGTACTGGAGCAGACCGAGTACATCCACGCCGTGATCGAGGCGTACCGCACCCGCATCCCGGCCCTGGGGGCGGAGCTGCACTTCAGCGCGCACCTCTTGGGGACCGCGGAGCGAGCGCTTCGCCTGCGATATCGACAGCCCGGATCGCGCCGTCGCCCACATCCACGCCATGGAGGTGGACCGAGAGGTGGCGGAGGCCTACACCATCGTCGTCCAGAGTGCCAACTACAGCACGGCTGCGGGCGTCGTGAGCAGGCCGCTGCTCGTGGTCAACCGAGGCGGGTGTGGAGGAGCGGGAGGGTGGTGCCACTCAGCGATCGATCTTGGACAGGACGCGGCTCGGTCTGTCGCCGCGACGATAGTAGACGACTTGGCGTCGCATGCTCTCCCATGCCTGGTCGCGAGCCCGCTCCGAGTCGAACCACTGCACCCATTGCCAGTCCTGACCCAGCAGATGGGGCAGGGCCATGGGATTGCCTTCCGGGAGGGTAACGCGTATGCCGAACTGCTTCATGGCGAGGTGCTCTCCATCGAGTGGTGTGCGGCTCCACGGCGGGCCGATTCTGGGACAATGGACGCCGGGGGCCCTTCCGAGTCACCATGTCGCCAGCGCACCGGGCGGGAGCCTGGATCGCGTCCGCAAAGGCCGTGGATCTTGCGGTCATGCGGCGGCTCGGTCAAGGCCGTGCGCACCAGGCCCCCACTGGCGAATGCCATAGGGGCTGCGCAGCCCGGGCAGCCTCGGTCATCTGACATTCGCGGAGGCTTGCAAGCATGGCCGGTGTGCCGGTGGACCCGGAGACGGAAGTGGTGGCCGAGCAGTTCGCCGTGGTGGCAACCAGCAAGCGCCAGCGCAAGCGGTTTCCCGAAGGATGCGTAGAGGTCTGCGGCTCCGAGGCTCAGGCTCGGGCGGCAGCCGATCCGGCCCGGAATCGCTATCCCGCTCGAGTATATGGACCCTCACGCTCCTCCGAGGGCCTTCGCCTCTATTACCTCGTGGCCTGGCTGGACTAGCCCGCAAACCGTTGCGCGCTCACCGTCGGTGGCCCAGAATGCCTGCTCCATACACGGGCACTCGACACCGGGAGGCACCCAATGGCTATCGAAGAAGGCAAGGCGGCACCGGCGTTCAGCCTGGCCGACGCCCAGGGCAACGACGTCGCTTTGAAGGATTTTCGCGGCAGGGACGTGATCGTCTACTTCTACCCGAAGGACGACACGCCCGGCTGCACCAAGGAGGCTTGTGGCTTCCGCGACCTGTGGGTCGACATCCAGGGCGTCGGTGCGGTGGTGCTGGGCATTTCGCCGGATGATGGCGCCGCCCATCAGAAGTTCGCCGCCAAGTACGGTTTACCTCTTACGCTGCTCTCCGATCCCGACCACAAGGTCATGACCAACTACGGGGCCTATGGCGAGAAGGTCATGTATGGCAAGACCACCCTGGGCGTCATTCGCTCCACTGTGTGGGTGGGGCCGGACGGCAAAGTGAAGAAGCACTGGCGGCGGGTGGCCAAGGCCGAGACTCATCCGGCCCAGGTGCTGGAAGCGCTCAAGGCGGGCTGAGGCGCTCGATGTAGACGCGCTCGCCATGAACCAGACCGACGCTGCAGATCATCGCCGCCGGCTACTTCGATGTGTCTGAGTCGGCTTCACGGGCCGGCGGCGGGTCACGTCGGCGCAGTCCACCGGGACGATTCTTCTCGGGATTGCTGAAGACGAAGCGACCGAACAGCACGCAGCCCTTCATGCCGGGGTCGCAGGCGCGACCCTGCACCCGCGTGCATTGTCCATTTGCCTCATGGGGACAGCCCCAGCCGCTCATTGCCCCAACCTCCAGTGAGAGCCGCGCCTGCCGGCCTCACGGTGCGATGTCGTGATGGTCCAACGTGGCCAGCAGGCCGATGATCAGCTGCACGAAGTCGGACTCGGTGACGATCCCCGAGATCTGTCCCTCGGGCGACACCACCGGCAGGCAGCCGAGCTTGTGCTCGACGAGTGTCCTTGACCGTCAGCATGGCGCAACTCCCCGGCGCCTGTCGCACCGGCAGACGGGCTCTGCAAGCCCCCGGGATCTTGCAGTATCCCCAGGATGATGCACGGCCGCATTGATGGGGGTCAACCAGGCCTCTGGTCCGTATGGTCGCGCTCCTGTGCCAGCTGCACGAGCTGGAGGCACAGCCACGCCGGCAGGAACGGCTGTCCGCCCTCGGGAAAATGGCCGCCGGCATCGCCCACGAGATCCGCAATCCGCTTAGCATCATCAAGATCTCCACCCGGGTGGTGCGCAAGCGCGAGGGCATCGGCGCCCAGGACCCCCAACTTCTCGAGTACGTCGTGGAGCAGGTAAGCCACATAGACGATCTCATCAGCGGCTTCCTGGTCTTCGCCAAGCAGCAGCCTCCGGCCCCGGCGCGCCACCGCTTCGATCAGCTGGTGGGCGCCGTCCAGACCCGACCGGTGGAGGTGCGCATCGTCGCCGCGACCGACAGGAGTATGCGCGTCGCCATACGCCGGGGCGCCATGCGGGAAGACCTCTACGATCCGGTTGGCGGTGTTCCCCATCGAAATGCCTCCCCTGCGCGAGCGCCGCGAGGACATCCTTCCGCTGGTGGGGCACCTCCAGCGCAAGATCACCGCGGCCATGGGCAACTGCCTCGGCATCCAGGTGGTGCGCGAGGTGCAAGAGCACTAACCCGATTCCATCACATGAGGAGATGATCATGAGCGCAGACCCGATCTATTACAAGGTCGCCAAGGCGATCTCCGAGGGCCTGGTGGTGGACCGCTCCCGCATCACGCCGGCGGTCCGCCTGCAGGAGGATCTCGGTGCCACCTCCCTGGACTACGTCACCATCGCCCTGGATCTGGAGGACAGCTTCGGCGAGCAGATGTTCGAGGAAGAGGCGCGGGAGTTCGCCACGGTCGCGGACATCGTGGATTATGTGCGCGCCCGGCTGGCGGCGGTCAGCCAGTGACCGTCATACGGCGGGTCGTCGTCACCGGGCTGGGGGTGGTCTCGCCCATCGGGGCTGACACCCATAGCTTCTGGGACAGCTGCCTGGCGGGTCGGGGCGTGGCCGCACCCATACCGCGGGCCTGGCACGACTACGCCGAGTACAAATCCACCCTGTGGGCGCCGCTTCCGCCCCTGGACTACGGCCCCCTCGGCCTGACCCTGGCCGAGCGCACCCAGCGCGACCCGTCGGCCCTGCTGGCCCTGCTGGCCGCCACCGAGGCCGTCACCGATGCCGGCCTCACCCGCGAGCAGCACAGCGCCAAGGACAACAGCTATCGGCTGCCCGCGGCGGATCCCCAGCGGGCGGGTGTCTACATCGGCACCGGCGTGGGCGGTGCCCACACCTTCGCCGCACTGCAAGGCAACCACGTGCTCGCCCGGTCGCGGGCCGTCCTGGAGGTGCTGGCACCGCAGTGTGAAGATGCGGATCGCGATGCTTTGCAGACCATCGCCGGCGGCCTGCGCTTTCCACCGCGCTTCAATCCCTTTGCCGTGTCCATGGTGATGCCGAACGCCCTGTCGGCGGCGATCGGCATGAAGTTCTCTCTCACCGGGCCGAATCAGACCCTTTCCGGAGCCTGCGCCGCCGGCACCGTGGCCCTGGGCCAGGCCTTCGACGCCGTGCGCCGGGGCCGGCTGGATCTCGCGATAAGCGGCGGTGTGGAGTATGTGGGGGACGACTACGGCGGCGTGTTCCGCGCTTTCGACGCCGGCGGCGTGCTGGTGCGGGAATGTGCCGACCCGCCACGGGCCAACTGCCCCTTCGATGTCCGGCGCAGCGGTATGCTGCTGGCGGAAGGCGGCGCAGGAATTCTGGTGCTGGAGGAGCTGGAGCACGCCCGCCGCCGAGGCGCCCCCATCTACGCCGAGATGACGGGCTACGGCGAGACCTTCGACGCCTACAGCATCATGATTGTCGAGCCCAGCGGCCAGGCCATCGGCCGCGCGATCGCCGAGGCTCTGGACATGGCGGGACTGCATCCCGGGGATATCGACTACCTCAACAGCCACGGCACTGGCACCCGCCTGAACGACGACACGGAGGCCCGAATCATCGCGCAGGTGCTCGGCCCGAGGGTCCTGGTAAGCTCCACCAAGTCACTGCTGGGCCATACTCTGGGCGCCAGCGGCGGCATCGAGGCCGCGGTTTGTGCGCTGAGCCTGCGGGACCAGACCGCCCACCCCTGCCACAATCTGAGCCACCCGATCGCGGAGCTGAGCTTCGTGCGGGAGACCGCTCCGCGGCGACTGCGCAACGTGGCCTCACAGTCCTTCGCCTTCGGCGGCCACAATGCCGTGCTGGTCATGCGGGCCTGGGATGGACCATGAGGGTGGGACCGCAGTGGCTCAATCTGCTGGAGCCGCCGAGCCTCGTGGAGGCCTTCCTGCGACCTCCGCCCGTGGGCTTCCTGCCCGTGCCCCGGGGCGAGCGCGGCGCGATGGCCCGCAATTCACCCTACCCGGTGGTATTCGGCTCGGGCGCGTCATGGGCGACCAGGGCCTCGCGCAGACCGTTGCCTCGGGTCTCACCCCAGGTCTCGCGCAGCATTCCCAGATGCTTGCGGTGGGTCAGCACTACCACCTCGTCGCGGTGTCTGATGGCGGTTTCGGTGTCCGTCAGCATGAATTCCCCGTCCCGGTAGAGACAGATCACCCGCGCGCCGTGCGGCAGGCGCAGCGCATCCACGCGTCCCTCGTCCTGCTGGTGGGCGACGAAGGAGTGCATCCGGGCATCGCCCTTGATCATGGTGGACAGCTCCAGGGCGTCCTGACCCTCCACCATGTCGGCGAGGAAGCGGCTGATGGTGCGGGAGGGGATGATGGCGTCCTCCAAGCCCAGCTCCAGGCAGATGTGCTCGAACTCTTCGTCCTGGATCATGGTGACCACCCGGGCGAAGCCCAGCGAGCGCCCCACCAGGCTGGCGATGATGTTGGTCTGGTCATTGCGGGTGAGGCAGAAGAGGAAGTCCGCATGCTCGGGATCCACTTCCCGCTGGATGGCGGGCTTGCTGCCGTCCCCGTGCACGAAGGCGCAATCCAGCTCGTCGCCGAGGGCGTCGATGGCCGCCTCGTCGCGCTCGATAATGATGACCTCGTGGGCGCGATGCAGCAGGGCGCGCGCGGTCATGAGGGCCGGGGCGTTGGTTCCGATGATGACGACTCTCATGTGGTCTCCATGCGCTTGCCTATCCAAGTGCCCGGCAGCAGCAGCACCAGCACGGCGATGATCTCCAATCTCCCAAGCAGCATGTCGGCGCAGAGCACCCCTTTCAGGGCCGGCTCCAGCGCGGCGCCGGCAATCCCCGCCGAGAGCCCCGTGGTAGCCATCGCCGAGACGATCTCGAACAAAGCGTCTACGGGATCATAGCCCAGGGCCAAGAACGGTAGCCAGGACAGCAGTGCCACCATCACGAACAGGATGATGACCAGCAGCGCCCGCTCGATCTCCGCATCCCGCAGGCGCTGATCTCCGAGGCGGGGTTCCGCCACCGCATGACTGGGCATGGCCGTACGCAGCACCGCCAGCTGCAGGATGCGCACAAGGATCAACAGGCGCAGCAGCTTGACGCCCCCGGCCGTGGAGCCCACGTCCCCGCCCACCGCCATGGCGAGCACCATGATTATCTTTGAGACCGGGTCGAGCTGGTGTATGTCGAGGCTGGAGAAGCCGGTGGTGCTCTGCGCCGAGACGGCCAGTAGTGGGGCGTGGATGAGCAGCTCGGACCATGGCATGTGACTGAGCAGTGCCAGGCTGGCGCCCAGCAGGATGGTGTTGAGCAGGGTCGCCACCACCAGGCCCCGCAGCTGCAGGTCAGCGCCTACCTCCCGCCAGTGGCCGAGGTAGGCCCGGTAGTAGACCGAAAGCGATACCGCGCCGGACAGGGAGACCAGCATCAGCGCATAGGCCTGAGACCAGCTCGGAAAGCCAGCCAGACTATGGTCATAGCTGGAGAAGCCGGCGGTGGAGACGGCGGTTAACACATGCAGCAGGGCGGGCCAGGCTGGCGCTCCGAGCAGCCAGAGCAGCAGGAAGCCGGCGGCGGTGAGCGCCAGGTAGGCTGCGATGGCACGGCGCGCGTGGATACGGGTGCCGCCCACCAGGTCCGCGCCTTCATTGTCGCTGCTGGCCAGACGGCGTGCCGCGGCCCCCGGTCCGATGATGAGGGCGAGCGACAGGATCACGATGCCCAGCCCGCTGAACCATTGAATCCAGGCACGGGTGAATAGGAAGCCCGCACTATGGCGCTGCACCTCCGCCACGGTGGTGAGCCCCGTGGTGGTGATGGCCGAGACGGCCTCGAACATGGCATCCAGCCACCCCAGGCCGGAGTCCAAGAGGGGATAGGTCATGGCCACGGGTGCCAGTAGAAATGCCAAAGCCGTGACGACCAGGGCCTCGTTGGCCTGCATGGGCTGGGGCACCCGCAGGCGGGCCAAGGGCACGCTGACCGTTAGCAGCACGGCTACCACCAGGGTCTGGCGCCACGCCAGGGGGGCCTCGCCCAGCACTAGGGCTGCCACGAGGGGAACGACGCTCACGACCGCCAAGGCCAGCAGGAGCTGCGCCAGGTATTTGGCCACGACACGGATGCGCACCGCATAGCGCAGCGCCTGAGTGCGGCTGGTCATTGCCAGGCTCAGCTCGCCGGCTGCTCGGAGGGCCGCGCCGCCCCGCTCACGGCTCGGGTGAGCCGGCTGTCTGGCCGAGGGCTTCGAGCGTCTCCGCGGCAATCTCTCGGACGATTGGATCCGGGTCGTTCAGCAGCGCCTGTGTGTAGGGCACCGCCGTCGCGCTCGACGTTAACGCGAGGTAGTGGATGGCATCGGCGCGCACCCGCGGATTGGCGTGCCGCGACAGGCGGCCCAGCGCAGGGACGGCGGCGGCAAGCACGCCATCTTCCCCCAGGTCTTCAAGCACGGCGCCGATGCCGAGACGCACGTCCACGCCGGTCTCGAGGTCCTCCAGCAGGCCGACCAGGCTAGGTAGCCGCCGTGGATCCGTCTGCACCATGGATCTCACGTGGCCCTGGCGACGGTCGCGCAGCAGCATGGCGAAATAGCGGCTCATACCTTCCGGGCGGTCTGCCAAGCCGGCCCACTCGCGCAGCTCGTCGGCCGTGTGGGCACCTTCCAGCTCGAAAGGCCCGATTCGCATCCAGGGCACCGATCGCACCCCAGGGAACTGCGCCTGCTCGGGCGCAACACCGATGTTCACGACTTCCAAGCGGCTGATGGCCCCTTCCTTGATCAGCTGGCCGGCGCTCTGCAGCACGGCTCCGCAATGCGGGCACCCCGGGGCGATGAGCAGTAGCGCAGTGGGACGAGGCGTGGCATCCGACATGGGCGGACCGGTGATGATTGGGGTACGTGCAGCAACAATGATACCAACCCGAGCCCCGACAAAGCCACACTCGAAGCCCCTCGGCGGGATCGGATCGCGGCAGGCTGCGCGAGCAGTAGCGATTCCCTGGTTGGGGCGTGCGGCGTCGTGGGGGGCCAGTAGAGCATCCCTCGGGCGACCCGCCGGGCGGGCAGAACGTCGGCTCCTAGCGCGGGGCGAGGCCTCCGCGCTCCTGGCGGTAGGTCTGCAGCTCCACTGCGCCGGGCGCCTCCGGGTCGAGGCATAAGGCTTCGCCCAGGTCAGCTTCAGCCGGCCCATAGGCGCCCTGGTGCAGGTAGGTGATGCTCAGGACCACGAACGGTTCGGCGTTGGCAGGGTCCAGTCCGATGGCGACCTGCAGCTGATCTATGGCCTCGTCCAGGCGTCCCGCTGCAGATACAGACCGGCCAGCTTGAGGTGGGGCGCCGGTGCACGGGGCGCCTCCCGTGCCACGGCCAGGAGGCCTCGCTCCGTGGCCGCGGTGTCTTGGGTCGTGCTTCCCACATTGTCCGGAGTGGCCGGCCCAGCGGCGTCGCCGGGGCCGCCAAGGGCAGCCACAATCAGGAGCGCTGCCACGCGCGTGCGACGTGCGACGGGCGATGCGCGAGGTCGCGAAAGTCATCGCATGGGATCATCATGACGGAGTAAGTGCCGCCGGCCGACCTGACCGTCCCGGGCTGGTCGGCCGGCATGTCGCCTACTTGAACGAGCCCTTGCCGTAGCGCTGCTCGTAGCCCTTGCGGACCTTCTCGATGGCATCCTTGCTCATGCCGTTGAAGTACCAGTCGTGTCCCTCGATGGGCTTGAAGTACTTGGCCAGCAGTGCCTGGGCCTCCTTGTCACCCACCAGCTACTTGAGCTGGGGGATGAACTCGAAATACGTGTGCTTGGCGACGTCGTAGATGCC
>CAYQDX010000141.1:0-9696 GCA_964416345.1 uncultured Ectothiorhodospiraceae bacterium | reverse complement strand
TGCGCTATGCTATCGGCGACCGCGGCGGCCTGGTGAGCTACCGGCAGCTGCTCGATTTCCTGGGGCGCTGGGGCTTCGATCCTTCGGCGCGACTCGGCGCACACCCGGCACGGGAGCTGCCCTTCGTGTTCGTGTTCGGCCGGTCGGACTTCACCGTGTCCTACTTCGGCGCCAACATCTATCCGGAGAACATTGCCGTCGGGCTGGAGCAGGCCGGGGTGCGGGAGTGGGTGACCGGGAAGTTCGTGCTGGAGGTCGTGGAAGACGCGGATCGTGACCGCTGGCTGGCGGTGACGGTGGAGCTCGCGCCCGGGGTGGAGCCTAGCGCGGCCCGCCAGGAAGCGGCGGCAGCCTCCATGCTGACCGAGCTGCGGCGCTTGAACAGCGAGCTCGCCCATTACGTGCCGGAGGTGCACCAGCTACCGCGGGTGAGCCTCAAGGCTCACGGCGACCCCGAGTGCTTCCCCTTGGGGGTCAAGCACCGCTACACCCGGCGCCAAAGGCTCAGCGGGTCACCGGATCCTGATGAATGACGACGTCCGCCCCGGGAAAGGCCTGATGAATGGCCGCCTCCACCTCCTCGGCAATGTCGTGGGCCTGCTGCAGGGTCATGCTGCCGTCGAGGTCTAAGTGCAGCTGGATGATCTTCAGGCGCCCAGATTGCCGGGTGCGCAGATCGTGCACGCCTAGCACACGGGGATTGGCGTGGACGAGGACACGAATGCGGTCCTGTATGGCTTCGGGCAGCTCGCGGTCCATGAGCACTTGAAAGGCGTCGTGGCCAATCTCCCAGGCGTTGTAGAGGATGTAGGCCGCAATGATCAGAGCGAATACCGGATCCGGGCCCGACCAGCCGAAGGCGGCCAGACCCAGGGCGGCCGCGGTGCCCAGGTTGGTCAGAAGATCGGTCACATAATGCAGGGAGTCGGCGCGGATGGCGGTGGAGCCCGTGACGCGCACCACATGGCGCTGGAAGGATACCAGCAACAGGGTCGCGACGATGGCGAAGCCCATGACCGCCAGACCTATCCCCAGATCTTCCAGGGGCCGCGGGAGCAGGATGCGGTCCACTGCCTGGACCACCAGGAAGGTCGCCGAACCGGCGATGAATAGGGCCTGGGCCAGCCCGGCAAGGGACTCGGATTTGCCGTGACCGAAACGGTGCTCCTCGTCGGCCGGCTTGAGGGAATAGGCCACCGCAAACAGGTTGATAAGCGAGGCGGCCACATCCATCAAGGAGTCCACCAGGGAGGCCAGAACGCTCACTGATCCCGTCAGCAGCCAGGCTGTGGCCTTGGCGCCGATCAGCGCCAGCGCCGTCGCCACGGAGGCGTAGGTCGCCTGACGCAGCAGGCGAGCCTCTGATGGGATACTCATGGGCCAATGGTACTGAAGCTCCGGATACGGGTACCAGTGTGGCCCGGGACCTCTGGTGAGACCTGCACGGCGGTGTCCCCTGTTTGCCGACCTGACGTGGGCGCGCCGGGACCGGTTGGCTGGGTCTCGTGGTCCGGGGTATTATGCGGCCCCCTCAATGACCATTGGAGAATCCGCTACAGATGCGCCGTCCAGCGAGCGACCGACCCAGCAGCTAAGCCATGCGTGCCGGACTCCGCCCATTGCTGGCACTCCTGATCCTGGTCTCCGCGCCGGCCCACGCCGCTGACAACCTAAAGCGGAGTCTGGATCTGGAGCAGGCCACCGACAGCGCCGCACAAGCCTCCCAGCGACGCGTCGACGCCACGGCCGCCGAGACCGCGGAGCTGCTGACCCAGTATCGCAATCTCAGCCGACGCGGCGAGCAGGCCCGCGCCTACAACGCCCAGATGGAGCGCCTGGTCCGCTCCCAGACCGAAGCGCTGAAATCCCTGGCGGATCAGCAGCGTGATCTGGAGGTCACCCAGCGGGAGCTGTTGCCGTTGCTGGTGCGCATGGTGGATACCCTCGGGCGTTTCGTCGACTTGGACCTGCCATTTCATCGGCCGGAGCGCCGGCAGCGGGTCGCGGAGCTGCGTCGAATACTGGATCGAGCCGACACGGGCCTCGCACACAAGCTGCGCCAAGTGTTGGAGGCTTACCAAATCGAGAGCGATTATGGTCGGTCCGTGGAGGCCTACCGCGATACCCTGAGCCTGACCGGCGCCGAGCGCACCGTGGAGGTCCTGCGGCTGGGGCGGGTGGCACTCTATTACCTGACCCTCGATGGCGCGCAGGCAGGATACTGGGATCGTGCGGCCGGACACTGGCAGCCGTTGTCCGAGAGCTACCGGGACGGGATACGCAAGGGTATCCGGGTGGCAAGCAAGGAAGTGGCACCGGAGCTGCTGGTGCTGCCCGTGCCGGCACCGGAGGCGGCGCGGTGACACTGCTGCGGCTGCTGCTGATGCTGGCGACCGTGTCTGGCGCCGCGGTCGCCTGGGCTGCCGATGATCTGGATACCCTGCTGCAGGAGGTGCGTCAGGCCCAGAGCGCGACGCAAGCCTTGAGCCGGGAGCGCGAGCAGCGCTTCTTGGCGGAGCGTGACCGCCAACGGCAGCGGGTCGGGGAGGCAAAGGCGGCGCTGGCCCGGGAGGAGACCCGCAGCGCGGAGCTGCATCGGCAGCTCGATGCCAACGCAGCCGCCCTTGCCAAGGCGCGCTCGGCCCTGCAAGCGCAGGCCGGTGATCTCGCGGAGCTGACCGGCGTCGTGCGTCAATCTGCGGGAGCGCTGCGCGCCGAGCTCCACGACTCGCTGATCTCGGGCCAGCTGCCGGGACGCGAGGCGGGCCTGCTGAGTCTGGGGCAGGACGACACGCTGCCCACCGTGAAGGATATAGAGCGGCTTTGGCTCGCCCTGCAGGAAGAGATGACCCAGTCGGCCAAGGTGGCGAGCTTCCGTGCGCCGGTGGTGGCTCCGGACGGCACACGAGGGCAGGCGTTGGTGACCCGGGTTGGGCCCTTTGACGCCACCAGCGGTGAGCGCTTCCTGCGCTACCTGCCAGAGAGCGAAGCCTACGCCGAGCTGGCCCGCCAGCCGGCGGGGCGCTACCGTAGCCTGGCATGGGCGCTGCAGCACGCCGCCACCGGCCCGCTGCCGATGGCGGTGGATCCCACTCGGGGTGCGGTGCTGGGGCTCTACCTCAAGATGCCGGATGCGCTGGAGCGCCTGCGGCAGGGCGGGCTGGTCGGCTATGTCATACTGGCGTTGGGTGCCATCGGCATGGCGTTGGCGGCACAACGACTGGGCTACCTCGGGGTCGTCGGGGTGCGGATGCGGCGCCAGCTGGCACGGCCTCAGGAGCCCCGACTGGACAATCCGTTGGGTCGCGTGCTGGTGGCTGCGGACGCCCGCCAGAATACGCCTGTCGAGCTCATCGAAGGTCGGCTGGATGAGGCGATCCTGCGTGAGACGCCGCCTCTGGAGTGGGGCCGAGGCGCGCTCAAGCTGCTGGCCGCGGTGGCTCCCATGCTGGGGCTGCTGGGCACAGTGACCGGAATGATTGCCACTTTCCAGGCCATTAGCCTGTACGGCACTGGCGACCCCAAGCTTATGGCCAGTGGGATCTCCCAGGCCCTGGTGACCACCCTGCTCGGGCTGACGGTGGCGATTCCCCTGCTGTTCCTCCACAGCGTCGTGGTCGCCCGTAGCCGGACCCTGGTCCAGGTGCTGGAGGAGCAGGGGGCCTCCGCTATCGCGCGCAGCCTGGAGCAGGACAGCCGATGACCAGTCTGGGGGATCCGCTGCTGGCAGTCTCACGCTTCTTCGACGCCGGCGGGCCGGTGCTGTGGGCCGTGCTCGGCCTCGCGGTGCTGCTTTGGACCCTGATCCTGGAGCGTCTGCTGTACCTGCGGCTCACCTACCCGCCGCTGGCGCGGGATTGGGTTGGCGAATGGCAGGCGCGGACGGACCATGGCTCGTGGCCGGCAAGAGTGATTCGTGAGGCCATGGTCTCTCGGGCCAACATCCGGCTGCGGGGCAGCCTGCCCGTCATCCGGGGGCTCATCGCCTTATGTCCGCTGCTCGGATTGCTGGGCACCGTCAGCGGCATGATCCAGGTATTCGACGTGGTAGCGGTGCTCGGCACGGGCAATCCCCGGGCGCTGGCTGCCGGCGTCTCACGTGCCACGATGCCGACCTTGGCGGGTCTGGTGCTGGCGGTGGCGGCGCTGTATTTTCGTGCCAGACTGGAGCATGGGGTCAACGTCGAGACCCGCCGCCTGGCCGACCGGCTGGACCGACACTGAGACCCGCCGTCGTGCGCCGCCGCCGGCAGCCCGAGGATGGCGACCAGGAGTCGGGGATAGACCTGACACCGATGCTGGACATCGTTTTCATCATGTTGATCTTCTTCATCGTCACGACGTCCTTTGTGAAGGAATCAGGGATCGACGTGCGGCGGCCGACGGCCCGGACTGCGGCTCCCATGGAGCATGCCGGCATCATGGTCGGGATCGGCGCCGACGGCACCATCTGGATCGACAAGCATCCGGTGGAGCTGCAGGCCGTGCGCACCCAGGTCGAGCGTCTGCACGCAGAGAATCCACAAGGAGGCGTCGTGATCAGCGCGGACGTCCAGACGACTACCGGGCGCCTGGTGCGGGTCATGGACATGGTGCGCCAGGCGGGCGTGTCGGACGTCGCGGTTGCGGCTACCGTGCCCGATCGATGAGCTGGTGGCGATATCCGGTTGCTGGCCTGGGGGCGGTGCTCTCGGCACTGGGCCTGTTCTGGGTGATGCAGGCCATGTTGCTCCACCCGGCCGCCGCGCCCAGGGAGGTCCGGCCGGTGGCCGTGATGCCGCTGCCGCGGGCCGAGCCCAATCCCCCGCGGTCACGGCCTCGGCCCTCCAGGCCTACCGCTCCGCTCCCGGCCCTGGCGTCCATTGCGTCTCTGCCACGCTTGGCTTTCGCCCCCGATCTGCCGGTGCCGCGGGCACCGGTGCTGCCGCGGCCGCGGCTGGAGGCCGCTCCGTCCCTGGACACCGAGGCTCTGCTCGCTGGATTGGCGCCTGCGCCAGTCGGCAACCCCGCTGTGGCCGAGCCGAATGCGGATCTCGTGCCCCTGGTGCGCATTCCGCCGCGGTATCCGAGCCGAGCCGCCTTGGACGGCGTGGAAGGGTGGGTCAAGGTGGAGCTGACGATCACCAAGACCGGAGCGGTCGAAGGCGCCCGGGTGGTCGCCGCCGAGCCGCGGCGGGTATTCGACCGGGCGGCCCTGAAGGCGATATCCCGCTGGCGGTTCAGGCCTCGGATCGTGGATGGCCGACCTGTGGCACAGCGGGCCGTGCAGGTCTTGGAGTTTCGGCTGGACTCGTGACTCCGTGGCGCTTGGCTCCGGTCATGCTGGTCGCGGCTCTTGCGTTGATCTGCGGTGGGACGGTGGCGGCCGAGGCGGTCTCCCCGCCGGTCTACGACGCCTTGCAGCGGGTGCGTGCCCAGGTGGCGCGGGGGGACCGGGGCGCTGCCGTCGACGCACTGCAGAAGCTGAAGGCAGACACTGCGGCGGACTCCTATGACCGTACCGTCGTGCTGCGCACCTTGGCCTCGGTGTACGAGGAGCGCGAGCAGTACGATGCTGCCATCGATGTGCTCATGGGACTGTTGCGGCGGGCCCCGAGCAATGCCGGCTACTGGAGGGATCTCTACGGCCTGGAGCTGCGCCGCGGTCGCTACGACCGGGCGGCTGGGGCGCTGAGTCTGGCGCAGCGGCTGGGGCTTTTGCGTGGCGAGCGGGACATCCTACAGCTGGCGAGCCTCTATCGGCTGGCGGGTATGCCTTACCAGGGCGGTGTGCTGCTGGAGCGTGATCTTACCGTGGGCCGTCTGGAGCCTAGCGCCGCGCGCTGGCAGCTCGCGGCAGAGGCATGGCTGCAGGCTCAGGAGCTAGATCGAGCCCTTGGTGCGCTGGACCGGGCGCTGGCGCTCCGGGCGCGCCAGGTGGACGCCGCGCTGGTGCTGCGGCTAGGGGAGCAGCTGCTGCAGCGGGGACACTGGGAATCGGCCGTGGGGCTGTTGCGGCGCGCCAGCGGGCGAGTGCCCGCCGCAGACCGGGGCCGAGTCTTCCTGCGGCTCGGTATCGCCTACGCGGAGCAGCGCGCCGACGCCGCGGCCCGCCAGGCACTCGAAGAAGCCCGCCGCTACGCCGAGAGCCGGGCTGTCGCCGAGCGTTGGCTGGGCTATCTCGGTAGGACGAAGGGAGTAGTCGCGGGGGGGCAGCCACCGAATCCGGGCTCGTCGGCGGCTCATTAGCTCTCGTCGCTGAACTGGCGCTCGCGCCTCTCGCGCCGTTCCTGTGCCTCCACGCTCAGGGTCGCTATGGGCCGTGCCTCCAGGCGCTGGATGCCGATCTCATCACCGGTCTCGTCGCAGTAGCCATAACTGCCGTCCTCGATCCGGCGCAGCGCGGCATCGATCTTCGGCAGCAGCTTGCGATAGCGGTCGCGGGTGCGCAGCTCCAGGATGTTGTCGCTTTCCTGACTGGCACGGTCGGCCTCGTCACCTACGTCTCGGCTCTCGCCTTCCCCGCGCAGGTGCTCGATAGTCTGCTGTGATTCCTCCAGCAGGCTTTTTCGCCAATCCAACAGCTTCTTGCGGAAATAGGCGAGCTGCCGCGGATTCATATACGGCTCGTCCGCCGACGGCCGATAGTCCTCGGATAGCTCCACAAGTGTATCAGCAGCCATGATCACTCAGCACCTCGAAAATTCGGCCCCAGTCGGACCGGCTTTCAGCCCCCACGCCCCGTCGCTGCCCGCGGTGCGCACTCGGGCCGGTGTCCCCAACACGCTCTATATAGCGTAAGCGCCTGAGGATGACAATAATCTCTGCCGGTCGTGGAGCCCGTCGAGCACGATGTCGTAGGCGCCTTGATGCATGTCGCGCTGGTAATACAAGCCAAGTCTTGGCGTGCTGGTAGGTGACTGGGGCTCGCGGCGCCGGACTGGAGCGCCGACAAGCTTGGCAGGGCGATGGCGGCCTAACAATTGTGCGGTCCCCCCGCCGAGCCGCGCGGCCTGCCGGGGTCGCAGCCAGCGCGTCTGGACGCATATCCGTCCCGGGGAGGAGAATGGCCGCCAGCTAGAGCCAAGCGCATAGGTCAAAGCACATGGCGCCAGACGAGGCGGGCGCCCAGGCGGCGGAACTGCTGCTGGGACAGCGTTGGGCGGCATTGGCCACGGTGTCGGGAGGGGTGCCCGGCGCATTCATGGTGGCCTACGCCGTGGCGTGTGCCTTCAGCTCACTCCGGAGCGTCTGGATACGGCCGTTCGGACGCTGTGCCTCCGCGCCTCGCCTACCGAGCCGCAGGCTTGGCGAGCAGGGTCGCGCCGTAGCCGGGATTCTTCTGCACGTGGGCGCGAAACAGCTCGGCGAATTCCGGGACCACCGACCCCCGCACCTCCGGCAGGGCCAGCAGGGTCTCCTGCCAGCGCTCCAGCTTGGGAAAGCGGCCCGGCTCGATGAAGGCGTGGCTCTCGCTCAGCAGCGCCATGCGCATGAGCAACGGCGCATAGGACGCATCCACCAGGGAGAAATCCGGCCCATTGAAGTAGGGTCCAGGGGACTTGACGGCCTCCACCCGCGCCAGCTTGCTCGAGAGGGTCGCCAGGGTCTGATCGTAGGCGGCCTCGTCGACGGCCATCCATAATGCAGCCAGATCCATGGTGACGGCCGAGCCGAATTCTATCCAGGCCCGATTAAGAGCCTTGTGCAATGGGTCCGCAGGCAGCATGCTGCCGGGTGTGACCTCGTCGATGAATTCGTTGATCACGGCGGACTCGAACACTACAGTCTCCTCATCCACGCGCAGCAGAGGAACCTTGCCGAAGGGGGAGATCTCTTTGAGCCACGCCGGCGGCTGCTCCATATCGATATAGGTGACGTCATGGGCTGCATGCTTGTGACGCAGGGTGATGACGGCGCGTTGGACGAAGGGACATACCTTGAAGCTGATGAGCTCGAGATTCACGATGCTTGCCTCGGTCTCCGGGGAATGGAATGCGGAATCAGACCACGCTCAGACCGGCCAGCCAGCGCTCGTACAGCATGTCGGCGAGCCGATTGAGGATGCCGGCGCGTCGCTCGAGGTCCACGGTCATGGCGGCGGCATCCTGCACGCTCTCCGTGGGCTCGGCGATCTCGGCGGCGTAGCGCCTCGCCCACTCGCGGACCATCGCCTCGGTCACTTCGATGTGGCATTGAAAGGCCAGGACATTGCCGAGGGCGTAGGCTTGGTTGGCACAGTAGCGACTCGCCAGCAGTGGGACGGCGCCCGCCGGAAGGTCGAAGGTCTCACCGTGCCAGTGATAGGCCTCGAAGCTGGCGGGCAGGTCCTTCAGCCATTCCTCGGATCCGGCGGAGCGTACCGGCCGTACCGAATGCCATCCAATCTCCTGGACGGGATTGGCGCGCACGTCCGCCCCCAAGGCCTTGCTGATGAGCTGTCCGCCGAGGCAATGACCCAACAGCGGTAGCCCCAGGCTCGCCGCCCGCCTGATCAGAGCCAGCTCCTCGGCGATCCACGGGAGAGCGTCGTTGACGCTCATCGGGCCGCCCATGAACACCAGGGCCGAGACGTCGTCCAGGTTAGCCGGGACCGGCTCGTCTAGGTCGATGGCAATCAGCTCGTGGGGCACTCCCTTGCGGTCGAGCACCTCGGCCAGGTAGCCCGGTCCTTCGCAGTCGATGTGTCGGAAGATTCGAATGGGCTTCATCGGGTCTCACTTGCAGGCCGCACTGCAACGGGTCCGGTGGGAGCGGGGCCTGTGGCATCATAGGCGCTGCGCCCGGCGCGCGGAGGCTGGCATGTATCGCGTCTTGATCGGAATGCTTGTGACCATCTTTGCGGGCCGCGCCGCCTGGGCGGCCACGGCCATGGTAGTGCTGGGCCTGTTCAAGGACAAGGCGGTCGTGAGCATCGACGGCCACCAGCGAGTGCTCGGCGTGGGCCAGACCAGTCCGGAGGGCGTTAGGCTCATTTCCGCCAATAGCAGCGAGGCCGTGTTGGAGCGCAATGGTCGACGCGTCACCCTGACTCTGGGCAGCCACATCGCGGGGAGCTTTGCGGGCCCCCGCGAGAGCACGGCCCAGCTGTGGGCAGACCGCAGCGGTATGTTCAGGACCTCGGGCACGATCAATGGCTTGCCCGTGACCCTGCTGGTGGATACCGGGGCTACTACCATCGCCATGAGCGCGGCCGAGGCCAAGCGCCTGGGCCTGCAATATCGCCTCAACGGACGGCCCGGAAGCGTGGCGACCGCCTCAGGCGTCGAGCGCGGCTATCGGGTCGTGCTGGACAAGGTGGCGGTGGGCGAAATCGTCTTGCGCGACGTGGAGGCCGTGGTCCTGGAGGGTGGGCATCCGAAGGAGATACTGCTCGGCATGTCCTTCCTCGGACGAGTCCAGATGGCGCGCGACGGAGCGTCCCTGCGCCTCAAGCTGCGCCACTAGTCGCCTTGCGGTGCTTGATCATGGCATAGGCGGAGTGGTTGTGGATGGACTCGAAGTTCTCCGATTCCACCACGTAGGCATCCACACGCTCGTCCTGATTCAGGCGCGCCGCCACGTCGCGCACCATGTCTTCGACAAACTTGGGATTGTTGTAGGCCCGCTCCGTTACGTATTTCTCGTCCGGGCGCTTCAGGAGTCCATAGAGCTGGCAGGAGGCCTCGCCCTCCACCAGGTCGATGACGTCTTCGATCCACATGAAGCCATGAGCCT
>CAYQDX010000140.1:0-9751 GCA_964416345.1 uncultured Ectothiorhodospiraceae bacterium | reverse complement strand
CTGCCCAGGGCCAGACCCACGCACTCCCGCAGGTCGTCCAGGCTGACATAAGGCGCGCCGCTCTCCGGTATGCTGTCGGCCGTGGCCTCGCACACGGTGGAGACCTCGGGCACGGTGCGCAGGCGCGCCTGCATGGGCGGCACCTCTTCAATGCCGCGCGCAATGCGCTGGGCCATCTCTCGGGTGGCACCGTAGCGGCTGTAGTAGAGCACCAGGATCTCGGCCATCACAGGATGTCCAGCACTTGCTGCGGCGGGCGGCCCAGGGCCGCCTTGCCGCCGGTGACCACGATGGGCCGCTCGATGAGCACCGGGTTGGCGACCATGGCGGCAATCAGTGCCTCGTCGGACAGGCCGGGATCATCCAGGCCCAGTGCCTTGTAGAGCTTCTCCTTGCGGCGCATCAGCTCCCGCGGCGGCAGGCCCAGCATGTCTAGCAGCTGGCGCAGGGTGGCGGCATCCGGTGGGGTCTTCAGGTACTCCACCACGGCGGGCTCCAGCTGGCGGTCCTTGAGCAGCTGCAAGGCCTCGCGGGATTTGCTGCAGCGTGGATTGTGGTAGATGGTGATGGACATGATATCTCCCCGGTCCGGGCATGAGCCCGTATTCTAGGTCAGACGGTAGTGGAAGCGGTCGTGGCCCGGCGAAGAGTCCACCAGCTGGGTAGCAGCCAATCGCAGCTCCCGGTCGCCCACCTGCAGGATCAGGCTGCGCCCGGGCTGATACAGGCCCTTGGGGGCGAGCAGGGTGCTCGCGCGGTTGCCCGGCTCGACGTTGGGAATCAGCAGGCCAGGACGTGCCTGGGTCTCCGTGGAGTCGCCGATGAGGGCTCGCAGGCCCACGGGGCGGGCGTCCCGGGCCAGCACCTGGACCCCGATGCTGATGCTGCCCGCGCCGCCATCCCGCATCCAGCGCACCACGGCCACCATCCACTGGGACCGGCCGGCGCGCTCATCCTCGGGCAGCTGCGCGCCCAGGATGTGCCCGACCGTGAGCGGGCTCGTGGGGCAGCGTTGGCAGCGTATGGTCATGCCACCCAGGCTCTCGTTGAGCTGATACCATTCCGTGACCTGGCATCGCTGCGTCCCGCCAGCGCCGGGGTTGGTGAGCACGCAGTGCACGCCACTCAAGCCGGCGGTGACCAGGGCGGGCATCTCGGCGGCCTGGCGCGGAAACTTGCGTCGCGGGCGGCGCCAGGCGCCGATGGTGCGCTCCAGCATCTCGGTCGCTCGGGCGGCAGTGACGTTGGTCCCCAGGCCTACTTCCCTGGGCATCTGGCCGCCACGCAGGGCCTCGACGTCCCTCTCCACCTGGGTGTGGAAGTCTCGGCAGTTGAGGATGCGAAAGCGCTCCGGGTTGGATATCTTGTGCGCCACGGTGGCAGGAATCGGGGCGGAATCCGCGGCCAGGTCGATGACATACAGCCCGTTGGGCGCCGTCACGTCCGACCACGCTTCTACGGCGCAGGAGTGTGTCCACTGCCTCAGGTACGGCACCAGTGCCTGGATGTCGCCGCGGGCCAGATGGTAGGGGTCCGTCAAGGCCGCCAGCACGATGGCCTTGTAGGCCCCGGCGACCGAAGTCGTGATCTCGCGCCCGTTGCCGAAGGCCTCCACCTGCGCTTCCGTGAAGCCATAGCGCTCGGCGAAGGCGTATAGCAGGTGCACCTCGCGCCAGGTCTTGACCGGCACCGTGCGGTAAGACGCGTAGGCATCGACGAGGACCAGCGCGGATTGATGCAGGGCACGCTGGGTGCCTTTGACCAGGGTGGGCTCCAGCGTCTTGGGTGCGGCCCGCTGTAGATATTCGTTCACGACCGCCTTGTAGGCGAAGGACAGCTCCAGGGTCAGGAGTCGCAGGCGCTCCAGGCTGTCGCGCCTGCTTTGACCGCGGGTGGCGTCTTGCAGCGTGTAGAGAATCTGATAGTAATCGGAGACCAAGCGATAGGGATGGCGAAACAGCTCGGCGAGGCCGAGACGCGTCTCCGGTGCCATGGACTGGCGATTCAGCGCGTAAAGAGCCTGGTGGATCTCGCGGCTCGTGGTGTCCATGTCGCTGTAGGGCAGGGCGCCCAGCCATTCCCGCAGCTTGTTGGGCCGGACCAGCGGGGATGGCCGCTCCGTGGTGCTCTGGGCGGGTACTATGAGTCGCAATGATGCCATGGCCCGGCAGAATCCCGATTGGGGTCATTATTATAAGGCCGCCATGGACGCGTGGCCGGCTGCCGAGTCCCTGCGGTCGGCTGCGCGAAACTTCTATGCAGCATGAACGTATTTAAGCGTTCTGGCAAAAGATTGGCAACAACTCCATAATAACGCGCAGTTTTCCCGCTGCCGAACGATCTGCGGCGCCTGCCCGGAGCAAAGGCCGATCCGAGCTCTTCCATGAATCAGTTGGAAACGTGGTTCGAAGGTTTTCTGTGGAACAGCCGCTTGGTGGTGCTTGCGGCGGTGATCGCCAGCCTGTGCTCGGGCTTTGCCATGTTCTACATGGCAACGGTGGATGCCGTCTACATGCTCATACACCTTGGGGACTACGCCTCTCCCGGCCTGGACGCCGCAAGCCGCAAGATGCTGCACGCAGAGACGGTAGGCCACGTGGTGGAGATCGTGGACGGCTATCTGCTGGCCACCGTGCTGTTGATCTTTGCCCTGGGTCTCTACGAGCTGTTCGTCAGCAAGATCGATCAGGCGAGTGGCTCGGAGACGTCCTCCAACGTTTTGTTGATCAACAGCCTGGACGACCTTAAGGCGCGCCTCGCCAAGGTGATCCTGATGATTCTGGTGGTCAAGTTCTTCGAGCACGCCATCGCGATGGAGTTCGGATCCGCCATGGATCTGCTCTATTTCGCGGGCGGGATCGCTCTGATTGGATTGTCAATCTATTTGTCCCATGCCGCCGACGGCGGGCAGAAGGGTGCCTGAGCGGGAGTCATGGAGCCCACGCGCCGGCCCGGCACCCACCGCTTTAATGGGCTTCGGGCCTGGCAATCCCAGGAGCTTCGAATGTTAACGAATCGGCGATGGGTGGCGTTGTGGCTGGTGGTGGCGGCGTGGATCGCCACTCCGGCGCGCGCAGTCGATTTTGCGCTGCCCGACGTGGACGGCAAGATGCATCGGTTGTCCGACTTCCGCGGCAAGTGGGTGGTAGTCAACTACTGGGCGACCTGGTGTCCTCCCTGCCTGGGGGAGCTGCCCGAGCTTGCGGAATTCCACGAGGCGCACAAAGACCAAGACGCGGTGGTCGTCGGCGTCGATCTGGAAGACATCTACATCCACCGGCTGCGCCAGTTCACCGAGGACAATTTCATCCCCTATCCTGTGCTGCGCCAGACACCCACTCGCCGTACGGTGCTGGGCGAGGTGCCCGGTCTGCCCACCACCTTCATCGTCTCTCCCTCGGGCAAGGTGGTGGCTCGTAACGTCGGCGCGCTCACCCGCGCCGCCCTCGAAGAGTACCTGGAGGCGCAGCACTACCCGGCTGACTATTATCAAGAGGCATCGCTGCGATGAGCAGGGGGTGTGCCAAGCCGGCCCTCGCTGCCGGTGCTGGCTTTCTTCGACCCGAAAGGCAAGCGCGTAGTGCGCTATACCGGCGCGACCCGTGAAGCCGAAGAGTTTCTGCTGCTCGGGCGGCATGTCGTCGACGGGCTCTATCGACAGATGCCGCTCACCAAGTACAAGCGGGAGCAGCGTGCTGCCAAGGGTAGCTGAGCACAGGCATGCTCCTGCACCGCCCCACCGCTGGCTGATGGTGGCTACCTTGTGCTCGGCCCTGCCAGTCAGCGCCCTTGAGCCGCCTCCCTTGCCCGAGCCCCTCACCCTGGAATATGCCCTGGGCTCGCCGGTCAAGGTCCGGGTGGGTGAGCAGGACTACGCCGGCGAAGTGAGCCATCTGGGCCTGGAGCCGGCGCAGAGCGACCCGGCCATAGAGCCGCGCTACCGGCTGGACGTGAGCTTCCGCACCGGAGGAGACGCGCTGCGACCCGGTCAACCCCTGGTGCTGCCGTGAGCGTCTGCAAGCGCTGCGTCGTGTCCGGCCGAGTGCAGGGCGTGTGGTTCCGTGCCACCACCCGCGAGCAGGCGCGCCGGCTGTGTGTGACCGGCTGGGCCCGCAACCTGCGCGACGGCCGGGTGGAGGTGCTGGCCTGCGGCGAGCCGGCGGCGGTCGAGGCCTTATGCGACTGGCTGTGGGACGGCCCCCCGCTGGCCCAGGTGACCCAGGTCAGCTGCGAGACGGTCCTGCAGGAGCCTCCCGCCTACTTCACCGTCGGCTGATTCGCCGTTTCGGTGGTCGCCTCGTGTGCCAGCTTCCGATATGAGTCGCCCCACGCGAGGACGCTCGCAATGACTGATATGATCCTTGAGGTCCGGCAGACGCCGGTTGACGGTCTTCCTGGCTCCGGCGAAACTGCCATCCCTTGACACGCGATATGGATCCCTCCGCCCCGTACAACAGCCGGTGCTCGCCCGCCGTGGCGCCCCGGTGGCTGGCGCTCTGCGCGGTGATCCTTGGGGTTTTGTCCGCTCTCGCGTACTGGCCGGTGCTGTCCAACGACTTCGTGCTCTGGGATACGCCTGCCTACGTTATCTACAACGAGCACGTCCACAGCCTGTCGGCGTCGAGCCTGTGGTGGATGCTGACGAGTCTGAGCTCGGACCTCTCCTACTGGCATCCGCTGACCTGGCTCTCACATGCGCTGGACTATGCCGCCTACGGGCTGAATCCGGCCGGCCACCATCTCAGCAACCTGCTGCTGCACTTCGCCAACAGCCTCTGGCTGCTGCTCACCGCATTGATGCTGAGGCCCTCGGCCACGGACTGGCGCAAGCTCTGGGGTGCGATGGTCGCGGCCGCCCTGTTCGCACTGCATCCGCTGCACGTGGAAGTGGTGGCATGGGTGGCGGAGCGCAAGGAGCTCCTGTGCACCTTCTTCCTGTTTCCGACGGTGCTGGCCTATCTATGCTACGCGCGCGCCGGCCGCCGCCGTTGGCTCTGGTACGGGATCTCCCTGCTCTGCTACGCGCTGGCGCTGAGCGCCAAGCCCATGGCGGTGACCCTGCCCGCGGTGCTGCTCCTGCTGGATTTCTATCCGCTGGGGAGGCTCGAGGGCCGGCCGCGATGGGCAAGGATCGTCTCGGAGAAGCTGCCGTTCCTCGTGCTTGCCGGGGCAGTGGTCGTGCTGACTCTGGTGGCGCAGAATGCCGGCAGCATCACGGACCTCGCGATCCTCGGTCTGGGCTCTCGGGTGCTCAATGCCTTCCATGCCATCTTGTTCTACCTGCAGAAGCTCCTCCTGCCGCTGTATCTGCTGCCGTTCTATCCGTATCCCCGGAATCCCGGCGTGTGGCCAGTGGTGGGCGCCTTGCTAGTCTTTGCGCTCACCGGCTGGCTGTGGCGGCGCGGCCAGCCCGCGTGGCTGGCTGCCTGGCTGTTCTATCTCGTCACGCTCTCGCCGGTCATCGGCATCATCCAGACCGGCCTGCAGGCCGCCGCCGACCGCTACACTTATCTGCCGGCCATCCCATTCTTTCTGCTGGCGGGCGCGGGAGCGCAACGGGTGCTGAGCCTACCTGGCAGTCTCCCACGGGTGGCCGCCGCCAGCGCCATCGGAATCCTGCTGCTGGGGCTCGGAGGTCTCACCCGCCAGCAGAGCACCTTGTGGCACGACAGCGTGACCCTGTGGGGCTATGCCGTGCGCTATGTGCCGGAGAGCGCAGTTGCCCACGCCAATCTCGCTGCCGGATACATCCACCGCGGTGCCCTGACAGAGGGGGTTGCCGAGCTTGAGCGTGCAGTGCGCTTGCAGCCCAGCGAGGACAACTACCTCAAGCTGGCGGTGGCCTACCGCCTCGCGGGAGAGGCCGACAAGCGGCGGCAAGTGTTCGAAGGACTGGCGAAATTTCACCGCCGCCGAGGGAGCTTGGCCGAGGCCGCTGCGATGTGGGTGTACATCGCGCACCTGGAGCTGGAGCGCTCGCGGCCCGACGCCGCCCGGCAGGCGGTGCACCAGGCCCTCGCCTATGCGCCTCAGGACCCGGCCGCCAAGAGCCTGCTGCGGCGGCTTCAGGCGCGGCCAGCCGACTTGGCACGGGACGGGGAGCGCTCACCGGCGGAGCATTGAGGCGACAGACATGCTGCCGCGAGCCGATACCCTTCAGCTACGGAGCCTCGCGAAAAGATAGCTTGTACATCTTGCTTGTCTTTTCGCCTGCCCCCTGCGTTGCGGAAAGGGTTACATAGCCTGGCTATGCGCCCCTTTCCACGCCTTGCAGGTAGACGATAATCCTACGCAATCTGTACAAGTTATTTGCGCTCGACTCCTTAAAGGGGCGTCCTACCGGTCGACCACGGGCATGCCCCGGAATCGCCTGCGGGCCTATTGGGCCAAACAGGTCTTCACCGGCCGCGGTCAGCCGCCGTCGGCTGTGTCCTCCGACCGAGTGGCAGCCAGCCACGACCCTGGGACGGTGACCGACGTCGATGCCGGCGGGGTGCCGGCCGGGGTCAAGCTGATACCTCGGCTGCCCTGACCCGTGGGATCGGCTGGCGCCCAGGCTCGTCTGGAGTACCACTGGGCCGTCTCGCGCAGCAGCTGCAGCTCGGTCTCCTGCACCAGGCGCTGTCGCTCGCGCGTCGAGTCGGCCGCCTGTAGCGCTTTGACCTGGGCGTCCAGAAAGGCCGACATCTGAGCGTAGCGATGCACCTTGCCCTCGTAGTCCTGCGCCGCCGCCCAGGACAGGGCACCCACGGCAAGCACCGGCAGCACGATCGCCAGGAAGCCCAGACCGCCCGGTGCCATGGACTCCAGGGCCTCGGGCGGTGCTATCAGCTCGGCCAGGAGCAGCAGCTCGACGAGCGTCGCCCCGATAGCCAGGAAGGAGCAGGTGGCGAACATGGCATGCGCCATCTCGCCGCGGCATTTCTCTTTCTTGCAGCGCTCCCGATAGGAGTGAACCTCGCCGCGCTCGCCGTCCGTCAATCGCTGCGCCACATACCGCTCGCACAGCTCTCCGCTGGGCGGGTCGCGATATTCCCGCGTGCTCCACAGGTGCAGGATATCGAGCGTGCGTAGCAGCGGGAGCAGGTCGTGCTCCCACGGCAGGTGCAGGCGGAAAAGATAGTGCAATGGCATGTGCCAGTGGCCCAGTGACAGCACGGAGCGATTGATCTCCGCAGTCAGGCGAGCCAGCGCCCATTCACGGGCGGGTCTCGTATGGCGCCGCCAGAGATGGGTGGTGAAGCCCAGAGCCAGGGCGGCGAGCTCCAGGCCCAGCACGACCAGGGGCCAGGTGTGGGCCCCATGCTCCTCGGCATCCGGGGGCCCCATCTGGGCGGCGAGCACCAGGGCCACAAGCACGGTCGCCAGGACGTGGGTGCCAATGATGAGTCGTGCCGCGCGCTCGAAGCTCTTTCTTTGCCTGGCGGCCATGCGGCTGAAATGGCCCTCGACCACGCTGGCGAGCTGTTGGATGGTGGGCAGGCGCGGCGGCTCCGTGCACATCTCTGGGGCCTGCAGCGCGTCCATGGTGGGGGGCAGGGCCGGTGAGCTGAACTGGTCCAGGTCGTGCCAGACCTCATGGAAGCCCGGTCCCTGCTCCCCCGGCGACATCCGAATCTCCAATGCCGGGATGCCCTGCGCCCGGGCCAGCTCCAGGAGCTCGACGGTGCTGCCGGGCTCGGCCTCTTCCGGCAGCAGGCAGACCACCAGGTCACTCGCCGCGGCGATTGCCCGATTCGTATCTTCGAAACGGGCACGACGGTCGGGGGCATCGCTCACCAGCCGGCGCTCGATGATATGGCTGTCGTCCAGCAGCTTCCGGGTGATGGCCTGCGCCGCCTTGGGGAAGTCCGGCTTGCCATCGGAGCCGGTCGCCACGAGGTAGGCATCCTCATGCTCGGGCAGGAAGATGCGCTGGGGAATGCCCCGCTCCTGGCAGGCGCGAGTAAACGCCGTGTCGGCGCCGATACCAATCTGGGAGATGGCGCAAAAGAAGTGATGCTCCCCGAGCTCCAGATCCTGCGGCAATGACGCCAGCCGGCGGGCCAGATAGTCTGCGACCTCGGCCTCCAGGCGCGCAGCCTCCGCGGCGGGCAGAAGCTGCGGATCGAGTAGCTGCCGTGAGCCGGCGAAGCCGATCTGCACCGCGCAGGGCAGCCGACACGAGTCGGTAGCTTGGGCCACAGGCCATATCCTCCAGGTAGCATCCGCGGGGGGTGACCGGGGGATTATACAGAATGGCTCGGGAGGCTCAGCGTTCCGTCACGGGGCGGCCTCCCGTGGCGCACGGGCGGCGAGGGGTAGACCCAGGCGTCTGTTCGAGTCATCGACGCGCGGCTGAGCGCCGTGTCGGCGCCGATTGCCAGCTGGGAAATACCACAGAGCAAGTGCTGATCTTCGAGGCCCAAATCCTCCGGCAAGGTCGCCAGCCGCCCGGCGAGGTATTCCGTCACTCGGGCTTCCAGGCGTCCCGCCTCGGCGGCACGCAGGGACTGGGGCTCGAAAAGCTGCCGCGAGCCGGCGAAGCCGATCTGCACGGCGCAGGGCAGCCGGCACGAGTCGGTAGCTTACAGGCCACATTCTCCTGGCAGCATCCATGGTTGGCGACCGGAGGATTAGACCGAATGGTCTTGTCGTCGCTCCCAGAGGCCAACGTACGACCGTCCGCTGAGAAGGCGACAGCATCGATTCCAGAGTGGTGAGCGCCATTAGCAATGCATAACGGTGCGATAGCCTCTGCCGGCAGCGACGAGCGCGCGGGCATGAATCATCGCGTCCGCATGACGTCCAGGGACGAGTCGCCGAGTCCCCTCCAGTGCATAGAGCAAGGCCGCTGCGGTGCGCCTCTCCTTATCGGCGCTGCTCGCTATTTCAATCAACACCAGACCCAGGTTGTGCTCCGCCGACTTCAACCAGCGTGAAGGCGCAGCCGCGGACGCCGGGCGTGGGTGAGCTGCAATCCATCGAGCGGCCGTTCGAGCGCGTGCTCAGATCAGGAGCACCCGCTAGCCGTTGAGGGCAAGGTTCTGGGTGCTGGCCGTCACCTTGCGCTCCACAGCCAAATGCTCTAGAAATGCCTGAGCGTCCGCTGCGCCAAGCGGCTCGACGGGACGTGGGGCAGAAGAGCTCAGGAAGCGACGGCACCAATCGACATAGGACTGCTCGGTGCGTATGGAATACTGCTTGGCGCGGACGGCGCGAGTCATCCGCGCCAACACCCCAGCAGACTCCAGGGGCTCGCCCGGGGCCGGTGGCGCCGGCCCTTCCCGGGCCAGCGCGGGGTGGCTGGGCTCCAGCTCCCTGGCGCCGGCGCTCCAGTGGGTCCAATCCACGTCCCTCCCGGCGGGCGCATTTGCTAGGTCAACCGGCAAGAGCTGTACCACATCCACCAGCTGGCGAAACTGCCAGTCCGAATGCTCGCCCTCCCGGGCTACCTTGTCGAAAAAGGCGCTCACCGCCTCGGGCATCACGGAGCGCACTGCCGTGCCCTCCATCTCGCCTAAGAACATCTCTACCCGCGCCACGTGCCAATGCCGCGCCCCGGGTGGGGGACAGCCTTGCTTTCCGGCAACTCCAGGTACTGTTGCCAATGCGCAGGGGCTCCGACCTCGAAACGACGGGGGGCAGACGAATCATTGGAGTCGGGCATAGTGGGCCATTATGGTGTTAGACAGCATAATGCCTAGCACCCAAACAGCGTCTTGTTGTCTAGTATACTGTTCGGCTCAAAGTCACCGCTCTTGAACTTGGT
>CAYQDX010000139.1:0-9799 GCA_964416345.1 uncultured Ectothiorhodospiraceae bacterium | reverse complement strand
AGTCCTTGTGTTCCTGCTCGGCCTGCTTGAGCGCCAGCTCCGCCTCCAGCGCGTTAGCGGCCACCTGTATCGCATCGCGCGCGTTCAGCCGGGCGAGCAGGTCGCCCTCCGAGACCGGCGCCCCCTCGACCACGTAGGCATCCACCAACTCGCCGTTGATCGGCGCGTACACCTGCCGCACCTTGTCTTCCGGCCCGAACACGCCGGGCGCCGTGACGATGACGTCGGCTCGCCCGATGAACGACCACAAGAGAACGGACAGGACGACCAACAGCATGAGCGTGATCGTCGCCGCGATCATGCGCGAAGGCTCGGAATACAGGATCTCGATACCCTCGGCGCCGTGATCCTCGAGGGCGGCGGACAGTCGCTTCAGTTGTTCGTCGTTAGCGCTCATACCCACCCTTGAGGATTCGCACCACCCCGGCGCGCGCCGATCGTGATCGCGGTCGCCGCACCGTGCCCGTCATCTGTTCGGTACCGAGGTGTCGGGCGCTGCACCCTCCGCCTGGTCGGACGGCCGCTCCGCGTCCGGATCCGGAATAAGCTGCAGTTTAGCCTGCTTCAGCGAAGGTTCCAACACCATGGAGAGCTCCGACAGCGAGCGATGCTGCAGACCGACCTCGCCGGCGATCTGCCGGTACAGCGCATCCGATTCCTCGGGATAGTCGGCGTGTAGCAGGCTGTAGAGCTTGCGCTCGTAGCTTGCATCCCGGTATGCGTCGCTGAGCGTCTTTGCAAGGCGGCGAAAGGTGGGTGAAACTCCGGCCTCGAGGCGGTGCAGACCGAGGATTCCGCCCTGGTCACGATATTGTTTCCAGCTGGCGCTGGCATTCTCGAACGCCTGCCGCGCACGTGCCAGCGCCTTCTCCCGGTGCGCCTCGAACTCGCGCTTGACTGCCTCGAGGTAGTAGGTGTCCTGGGCGGGATCAAGTGCGGTGTAGAATCCCAGCAGCTGTTCGTCGTAGCCAGGCGTGCCGCGCGCCGCCTGCAGCCGCTCGTAGTCGCTGACGAGCTTCGCATGCCGCTTCAACAGGCGTTCGGCCGGCTCCGGCCAGCGGGTTGCGGCCAGTTCCTGCAGCAGTCGGGCCGTCCGCTCGAGCTTGCCCTTGCGCCAGGCCCGGGCGGCCTCTCGATACTTTTCCACAATCGCATCGCCCGGCAGGAGATTGGCGGCGATGAAGGCGGCGCGAGCGCGAAACGGCGGCGTTTGGAAGTCGGCCGCCTGCATCTCCGCGCTGGCCTGCAGCCAGGCGCGCGACTCGATCTGCGCCTCAATGGACAGATAGCGCTTGAGATCGCTGTCCAGCTTCGCCGTACCCTTGATCTGCGGATAACGGCGCTCGAAGTCGGCCAGCTCCGCGACCAGCTCCCCGGCCTTGCCCGCCTGAAGCTTCGCCTCCAGCGTCTTGTGCAGTCGGTCGATCGCCGCGAATTCGAGCACCCTGTGGCTTTGCAGCGCACGCTGATGACTGAAGGCCTGCGAGCGCAGCTCGACGAACTCGGGAACCTCCCGGGCAATGGTGCCGAGCGTGCGGTGGTGGGCATTGGGGTCGGTCTCCCACCAGTCCAGCAGGGCGTTGACCTTATCCTCCTGGTCGAATATGACGATCGGCGCGTCCGGTCCGCCCCGCTCGGCGATGAACTGCTCCAGATCGGTGACCCACCGCATGCCGTCGATCAGCGGTGCAGCGGCGGCGTTGCCGGTGCTCCAGTCTCTGGCGCTGCGCAGCTGGCTGCGCGCGGCGGCGAAATCCCCGCTCATCACGTGGCGGGTCCAGGCCGGCACCGTTCCCTTTAGCATGGCCTCGGTCGCCAGCTCGCCGATGTCCCGGTCCTCCCGGTGTGCTTTCAGGTACAGGTTCGCCGCCACGGCGGCCTGCCGGTACTCGCCAGCCTCAATTAGCGCGCTGATATTCCGCTGCGCCGCCGTGGTCACGTATACCGTGACGGCGATGCCCGCCCCGGCCGCCGCCAGCAGGCCAATGAGCCAGCGGCGGCGCGGCCGTTTCCGCACATCGTCGGCCAGTGCAGCGCGAACCTCGCGCAGGGCGGTACGCAGGCGCACGAACGGCAACAGCCAGCCGCGGACCCTGCCACCGGCCGCCGCCTCGGCGCCCGGCGCCCCGCCCTCTGCCAGTGACGGCTCAGCCTCCGGCTGGTCGTCGTTGCCGGCATCCTCGATGCAGAAGATGTCCAGAAAGGAGTTGGCCGAGGAGACGAACGTCGTGCGGGTGACATCCTCGATGCCCGGCACCTGCGTACCTGCGTGCGTCGGATCGGGCTCCTGCTGCGACGCCTTGGTATCCTCGAACACCAGCTCGACGCGATATACGAAACAGTCGCCCCCCAGGGCGATGACGTCGCCGTTGCTGAGGAGGTGGGCATGTTCCTCCAGGCGAGTGCCCGAGATGAAGGTACCGTTGGTGCTGCCCAGATCCTCGATATACAGATTGTCATTGCGCAGGAAGATATGCGCATGGCGGCGGGAGAGATAACTGAGCTGACTGGGCAGTGACGCGTCGTAGCGAGCGAACACATCGCTCTTCTTGTTCACCAGGAAGGGAAACTGGCTGATGACGATCGGCTCCAGCGGGCTGTCCGGGTGTACCGGCTTCAGCACCAGCATCACCGGCGCCGTCGCGCCGCGCTGGGAGACCCGCTTGGCGGCCGCCCCGAGGATCTCGATCTGATAGCACAGGCCCGCGAAACAGACCTCGTCACCGGGATGCAACCTGACGGGTATCTTCTCGACGGCGTCTCCGTTTACCGTCGTGCCGTTGCGGCTGCCGAGATCGGCGAGGTAGACCACGCCGTCCTGCTCAAAGATGCGCGCGTGCCGCCGCGACATCCGGCTCAACAGCCCCGATTCGTAGTCGACGAACGGCGACTCGTGCCTGCCGATGGCAAACAGATTATCGTTGACGATGATCTCTCCCAGCTCAGGCTGGGAGACCGGCTTCACAATGAGCTGCATCCGGGGCAATGCCTGCAAGATACGGTTTATTGTTGCGACGTCTACCCAACCACTTCTTTCGGCCAGCCCCCTCCCAGTGCCTTGTAGAGTTGGATGGTGTCGGTCAGGATCTGCCAGTGGTTGGCCAGCATCTCCTGTTCGGCGGACAGCAGGGTACGTTCGACCTCGAACACCTCGAGCTGTGAGACCATCCCTTCCCGCAACTGGGCGTGGATCTGGTCGGAGACCGTCGCCAGCTTGCCGCGCCGGCTCTCCAATTCTTGCTGCTGGGCCTTGCGGGCCGACAGGTTGGTGAGCGCGTTCTCCACCTCCTCGAAGGCGCCTAGCACCGTGCGCCGGTATTCCTCCTCCACGACCTTGGTCTGCGCCTCGCTGATCTTGATCTGCGCCTTGACGTTCGGATCAAACACCGGGAAGGACAGCAGCGACGACAGCCCGAGCGTCGTCGTCGACAAGATATTGCCCAGCGAGAAGCCCGCGACGCCCGCCCGGCCGGTCAGGCTGATCGACGGCAGCCGTGCCAGCCTGGCCTGTCCCTCGAGGTTGACCGCGCGCAGCACCCGGTATTCCGCGGCGACGATGTCGGGGCGGCGGCTCAGCAGCTCGGACGGCAGGCCTGCCGGCACGGGCATGGGCGTCACGGTGCTTCGCAGCGGCGCCTTCGGCACGTGGAGGGTGTCCGCCGCCATACCCAGCAACGTCGCCAGGCTGTTCTCGGTCAGCTTCCGCTGCCGCTGCAGGTCCAGCAGGCCGTTCTGCAGGGCGTTGATCTCCGCCTGCTGCTGCAGCACCTGCGTCTTGGGGATGAGTCCCTCCTCCAGCATGCCCTGGTAGATGGCCAGTATCTTCCGGCTGCTCTCCAGCGCGTGCTGCTGCTGGTCAAGCTGCTCGTCAAACCGTCGTATCTGGAAATAGGCCGTGCCGACCTCCGACACGAGGGTAAGATAGCCGGCGCGCCAGTCGGCGTCGGACGCCTTGTACTCGGCCTCCTGTGCCTCGACGCCCTTGCGCACCTTGCCCCAGATATCAAGCTCCCAGCTGGCCTCGACACCGGCGCTGTATTTAGTCGATGACGGCGTTCCGGAGACTTTGAAGGTATCCGTGCCCCCGCCGGCCGTCACCACGGGAATCGCCCCAGCCTTCGCCTGTTCGATACCGGCCTTCGCCACACCCGTGCGGGCGGCGAGGATGCGGATATCGACGCTGCCGGCGATCGCCCGTTCGATCAGGTCGTCTAGGTAGGGATCGCCGAATCCCGTCCACCAGTCGGGCCGGATGGTGGCCGCGGCCGAGATTGCCGGCCCGGCCGCTGTGGACCAGCCGGCCTTGCTCGCCACCTCGGGACGCTTGTATTCAGGTCCGCCGAGACCCGAGCAGCCGGTCAGCAACCATCCGGCCAGCAGCAGTACCAGGCCGTGCCCGGCCGTACCAAGCCGGCCGTCACCGTGACTGCTGGCTGCGAATCTGTGAATGCAACGCATCGTGTCTCCTTTACCGTGACCGCTCCCCGTTGGAGCCCTTGGGTTGCCTTTCGAAACCAGCACCGGCTGGCGGAAGTTTAGTAATGACGCCCGGCAGGCGCCAGATTCGGGAGGCGCGCGAACCGCTGCTGACAGACGGATGCAGATACCCTGCCAATGTCGGGTATCTAACCGGTGCCACGAAATAAAATTATATAACTCAGTGAATTAGGATAGTCCTGGGAAATCCCACGCGGACCGGCCGCGGTGCGCTCCGTCCGATTTGTTGGCGAAAATCAAACATCCGCGATCGACTGTTGGTTCGCGGGAGCGCCGCTAACCCACCTCGGTGGGATCGTCGTGATCCTGCTCCCCCCGCCCCGACGCGCTCACCGCAGGGTTGTACTGGGTGCGCGTGGTCTGCAGCTCGTCAGTCACGCGCACCACGACCACGGACACATTGTCGCGCGCCCGCCGCGCCAGCGCACCCTCGACGAGGGCGTCGCAGGCGCGCTGGCAGTCGCCCAGGGCCAGACAGGCCTTCATGGAGTCCTCGTCGAGCTCCCGGTACAGCCCATCGCTGCACACGAGGTAGGCATCGTCCTCGGCGAGCGTGAACATCTCCGAATCGAGCTCGAGGTGATCCGCGACACCGATGGCCCGCGTGATCACGTTGGCGGAGGGATGACCTTCGACCTGGTCGGGTGTGAGCATGCCCAGCTGGAGAAGTTGCTCAACCTGGCTATGGTCGCGCGTCAGCTGGATGAGCTCGCCGCGGCGGTAGAGATAGGCCCGACTGTCCCCGGCCCAGATCACGACCCCGTGGTTGCCGAACACCAGCAGGACCACCACGGTGCTGCCGATGATCTGCTCGCGGCGGGTGCGGGCCTCCTCGCTGAGCTGCCGGTTGACGGTCTGCAGGCGCCGGCGCACCTCACCGACCAGGGTGCCGAGACTGCCCGGTTGCGGGATACCGGCCAGTGCCGAGACGATGGCGCCGCTGGCGAAGTCCCCCGCGGCGTGTCCGCCCATGCCATCGGCCACCAGCCAGAGCCCGAGCTCCGGCAGGTCGAGCAGCGAATCCTCGTTGAGCTTGCGCACCGCACCGACGTCGGTGCGGGATGCCGAGGACCAGTGCAATGCTCTGGCGTCATTCTTCATCCGTTCCCACCAGCCTCCGAGTCGCGCCGGGATCGCCATGGGGTCCGGCGTCAGTAGATCTACAACCCGTCACATCATCCTGCGCGAACCGCGTTGCTGTCCGAAATGCGTGTCTGCAAGGCGCACTGCGCGGCACAGTGCGATTGTGGACGGGTGAGCCGTGTAACACGGACGGCACGCATTCTGCGCACGACCCCCTGGCGATTGCACAGAATTGTGAGAATGATTTTCTAGACTCTACCGCAGCCGTCAGGTTGTGGGAAGCGCCGTCGCTTCGCGGGTAGCCAGCCTCGTTGTCGAAGCGATCGTCTCCCTTCCCTCTGCGCCGGCTAGTTTGCCCGCACGCTCAGGCCGGGGCGGCGGCGATGACAGTCTTGACGACATCGAGATAGATGTTGTTGACCTCGCGGATCTGGAAACCGGCCTGTTTCACGTTGCCTACCGTATCACGATTCATTTCCGGACCGATCGGCTTCCACAGCAGCGTCATCACATCCAGCATCAGGTTGAACGGGAATACCCGGCTGCCGGTGTGCTCGAACATGAGCAGTCCGCCGCCCGGCTTCAGTACCCGGCGCAGGGCAGCCAGTCCCGCGACCGGATCCGGCACCGAGCAGAAGGTGCAGGAGGTGACGACCTGATCGAAACTGTGCTCGGGAAACTCGAGCGCATGGATATCCATCACCCGCAGTTCCAGTGTACCGTGATAGCGCGCCGCACGTGCTTTCGCCTTCGCCAGCATCCTTGGACTGATGTCGATGCCGGTGATGTCCCGCCCCTGGGGAAAGAACCGGATATCCTGCCCGGTGCCCACGGCGACGAACAGCACCCTGCCCTGCATGCGGGCGAACAGTTCCCGCTTGCGCGGTGCCCAACGCCGCTCCGGACCCCAGGCCAGCAGGTCGTAGAACGTTGCGGAGAAATCCCACTTTTTCTGCGCTGCGCTGTCCATCACGCGCGCCTGCCATGTAGCAGTGCATCAACACCATAGGTGAACAGCAGTGCCAGGATGCCGAGCGCGGCGCCGCCCGCAAGCACCAGCGCCATGGCCGGTCCCGGCAAGGCGCCCGCCATCCCGAATACCATGCCGGCCAGCATCGCGCTCAGCATGACCGGCAGCATGACCTCCATGGCGCCGAACAGGCCCACGAACGGCGGCATCAGGACCAGGGCGAGGGCCATGGCGGCGAACATGCCGGCCAGCATCGCCACTGGCATGGGCCAGGACGGATCGGCAATGGCAACTGCCAGCCATGCCGCCGCCATACCCGTGAGGCCGTTGGCCAGGACATCGCCCGCCAGGAAATAGATTCGCCGTTCCAAGTTCGCCTCCACGCGGTGCGGCACATAGTAGTAGAGCACGAAACCCAGCACCGAGCCGACCATGCCCGGGTACAGGATCGCCAGCAACGCGCGGCGGCACGGCGGCGGCTCTCCCGTGAGCACGTACAGGGCAACCAACCGCGGGACCGTGACCAGCAGCCCGCCGATGGTGGTTGCCGAGGCCAGGAAGTCGTCCGTCGCTCTTCGCCGGCGCCGACAGCGGTGTGATATCTTTGCGCCGGCCAAGGCTTCTCGCCCATCCTGGCTACGGGAGCCGGAGGCTATCATCGTACCCACAACCGCCGCTGCCCGCCAGGGAAGTGCGAAGCACGAGGCGGGTAGTCCCCGATAGGCGCACGCGGCAGAGGAATTCCGCCTGCAAACGGAGCCGGGACCGGTCATGACTCACCGCCCCGCCGCCACCTGCTGCAGCAGGTCTGCGAGCTGGCGGGTGGCGGGTCCGATGTTGGCGCAGTCGGCGAAGATGAGATACAGCGTCGTGCGGTAGCGGCCACCCTCCACCAGGGGCAGGCGCGCCAGGGTGCCCTGCTCCAGCAAGCCGCCGATCTTGTGCTCCGGCAGCCAGGCGTAGCCGAGCCCGCGCGAGACGGCCGCGACTGCGGTATCCAGGCTACTCACGCTCCAGCGATGCTCGGCACCCAGCCAGCCCATGTCTCGGGGCCGGCTGTGACCGGAGTCCCGCACCACGACCTGCAGCTCCCGCTCCAGATCCACCACCGTGATCTCGCGCTCCAGCCCATGCAGCGGATGCCTGGCGCAGGCCACCGCCAGGAAGGAGATGTCTAACAAGGGCTCGCCCAGAAAGCTCGCCGGCACCCGACCCCCGATGACCAGGTCCGCCGAGCCCGACTCCAGTGCCTCGTCGACACCGGACAAGATCTCCTCCCGCAGCTGCACCCGGGTGCCGCGGCTCAAGGGCTGGAAGCGGCCCAGCGCCTCCATCAGTAGCTCGGTGGGGTACGCTTCGTCCACGACCAGCCGCACTTCTGGCTCCCAGCCCTGCTGCAGGCTCTGAGCGAAGCGCTCCAGGGCGAGCGCCTCCTCCACTAGGTGACGCGAGCGGCGCAGCAGGGCCTCTCCGGCCTCGGTCAGGCGCGCCCGGCGTCCATCGAGCTGCAGCACCGGCATGCCGAGCTGCTCCTGCAGCTTCGCCACGGCGTAGCTCACCGAGGACTGGCTACGATGCAGCGCCTGTGCAGCCTGCGCAAAGCCGCCCCGATCGACGACTGCCGCCAGGGTCAGCCATTGCTCCAGCGTGACGCGTGGACCTCGCATCTATCGGCTCCATAGATAGGATTGAGCCAATATTTGAGCTTTTTTATAGGATTCTTCAACGTATATTGTTCATGAAGAATTTCACCATTGCCGGCGGCCTGTTGGTCCTGGCAGCCCAAGACCCGGCTCATACCCTGAGCCTGGATGCCCGCCGCCTGCCGGCGTCACGAGCCTAAAGGAGAGCCCTCATGTCAGCACGCGCAATCGAGACTATCACCACCTCGCGCCCCGTGGCGCGTGTAGTGACTGCCGAATCCCAGCTGGAAGGCGGCGGCTTCCCGGTGCGCCGCCCCTTCCCCAGCCCCAGACTGCTGCAGGTGGATCCCTTCCTGCTGCTGGACGAGATGGGCCCGGTGCAGTGGGCGCCGGGTGAGGCCATCGGCGCCCCGGATCACCCCCACCGGGGCTTCGAGACCGTCACCTATCTGCTGGCCGGTCGCATGCGGCACAAGGACTCCAGCGGCCATGTCGCGGACCTGGGTCCGGGAGACGTCCAGTGGATGACCGCCGGCAGCGGCGTGGTGCACTCCGAGATGCCCCACCCCGAGCTGCTGGCCCAGGGCGGCGTGATGCACGGCTTCCAGCTCTGGCTCAACCTGCCGGCCGTCGACAAGATGATGCCGCCGCACTACCAGGATCTGGCCGCGGCGCGGATCCCCACGGCCGACAGTCCGGACGGCCTGGTGCGAGTGCGAGTGATCGCCGGCGAGTCCATGGGAGCCAATGCGCTCATCGACACTCGCATCCCGATCACCTTCCTGCACTTCACCCTGCAGGCCGGGGCCTACCACGAGCAGTTGCTGGGGCCGGGCCACAGCGCCTTTGCCTATGTGTTTGCCGGCGAGGTAGGCATCGGCTCGCCCGCGGTGCGGGTGGACGACGGCCAGGCGGCCGTGCTGGGCGAAGGTGACCGGGTCGTGCTGGCAGTGGACGGCGGCGCATCGGAGCCCGCGGAGCTGCTGCTGCTTGCCGGGGCGCCGCTGAACGAGCCCGTGGCCCGCTACGGTCCGTTCGTCATGAACACTCAGGAGGAGATCGTTCAGGCCATACGCGACTACCAGGCTGGGCGCATGGGCCAGATAAGACCATGATCCACCATCCAGTCGGGGGTGCCACGGACGGTGCCCAAGAGGACCCGCCGGTGAATCGAAATGCCATTACCCACCACCCCATACACCCGCTGCTGGCGGCCCGCTGGAGCCCGCGGGCCTTTGCCCCGCGTCCCGTGGAGCGGGAGACCCTGGGCGCCCTGCTCGAGGCCGCCCGCTGGGCCGCCTCCTGCTTCAACGAGCAGCCCTGGCGATTCATCATCGCGACCCGGGAGGACGCCGTTGCGCACGCTCGCCTGCTCGCCTGCCTGACCGAGGGCAACCGATCCTGGGCCCATCTCGCACCCGTGCTGGGACTGGGCATCGCCAGCACCACCTTCACCCACAACGGCAAGCCCAACCGCCATGCCTGGCACGACCTCGGGCTGGCCACCGCGCAGCTCACCGTCGAGGCGATGGCACGTGGACTCTACGTCCACCCCATGGCCGGCATCCTGCCGGAGGTGGCGCGCGAGACCTATGGCATACCACCG
>CAYQDX010000138.1:3950-9801 GCA_964416345.1 uncultured Ectothiorhodospiraceae bacterium | reverse complement strand
AGAAGCCGGCGCCAGAGACCAGCAAGATGGGATGATTATTTCTTTCCGCGGCCCTCACCTACAACCGCGTCTTGATCTCCTCCCAGAGGCCTTCATAGGCGAGGGCCGGGCGGCTGCGCCCGGCGTAGCTGCCGAGCGGGGCACGGTGCACACCCATGCGCTCGACCTGGGTCGCGTGGGGGATCTGGCTCCGCAGCACGCCGGGGCGCTCCCGAGTGAGGACCTCCATGGTTTCCTGATGCAGCAGATTGACGGATTCCACCATCGAGAAGAACGGCAGCAGCGTGGCATGCATGAGATTGGCCCGCGCCATGAACTCGCGCACCTGATCGTAGGTGCGGATCGACAGCGTGGTCGGGATGATGGGCACCAGCAAAGCGTCCGCAGCATGGAACACATTCTCGGAGACCAACGAGATGCTGGGAGCACAGTCAAGGAACAGAAAGTCGTACTCCTGAGCCAGCGGACGGATGAGGCGCAGCAAGGTGTGCGCGGGCTTCTTGAGATGGCTGAGTGCAAAATCCATCTTGCGGTAGGAAAAGTCCGCCGGCAGTAGATCCAGATTCTCGAAATCCGTGCCCTTGATTGCTGCATCCAGGGCCTGCCGGCCCCGAACAAGCCCGCGACCACCCCCTCTTACCCGCGGCCGGATGCGAAAATAAAAGGTCGCGGCCGCCTGGGGGTCCAGGTCCCAGACCAGCGTGCGATAGCCGTCGCGAGCGGAGAGGTAGGCGAGATTGACGGCGGCCGCAGTCTTTCCGACGCCACCCTTAAGATTGTAGGTTGCCAGGATCTTCAAGCGACCTCTCCGCAGTCACCGCGCCTGTCGAACACGTCCTTGTAGAGCTGCCGGTTTTCCCGTCCCGTAAAGGTGCTCCAGTGGCCGGCGAAAGCCTCCCGGGCCGCTTGCTTGCGTAGCATCAGCGCCTCCACCAGCATGCCCATGGCCAGCAGCGTGTCGGCCTGGACCTGCCCCTCCCGCATCATCTGCGCGGCGAGCCGCTTCAGCGCATCCGCCTGGACCTCCAGGTCCTGGAACTCTCCCAGATTGTCCTGCAGAGCCTTGAGGAACTTGATCAGCTTGCGGGTGGCCTTGGGAGGATACAGCGCCAGGAAGAGCTCCAGCGCGTAGCGTAGCTTCTTGCAGCTCTTGCGCAGCTCATGCAGACCGGTCGCCGGACTGTCGTCGGAGATGGCACTGCCTTCCCGCACCACCCGTCGATAGTCGCGCCAAATCTGGCGGGAGGCGATCTCCAGGATCGCGCACTCGGCATGGGGTCCGGGATCCGCCGCCGGCGCCCGTCCTTCGACGAATTCACGCCAGGCGGAGCGCAGGGTCGCATAGCGCCCCGAGTCGAGGGCGCGGACCAGGCTCTGGTGCTCCTGGCGCTGGTGGCGCTGGAGGAATTCCCGCAACGGCAGCACGTCCTCGCGGACACCGGGCGGCAAGGCGGCCTGATAGTCGCCGAAGGTCAACAGATACACGTCCAGGTCGCGGGTCGGCCCCGTGATCTGGCCCAGCCATCTGAGCTCCGGGGCGAAGCGCTCGACCAGCGACGGTGGCAGTGCCTTGCGCAGCTGGCTCAACGCCGAGCGGGCGCGCCGCACGGCGACGCGGAAATCGTGCAGGAACTCGGAGTCAAGATCTGCGCGGGTGCCGGCCTCGTTGGCGACCACGACATCCAGCAGCACCCCCAGGATGGTCCTGGCGGCCTCTGCCGCAGGCATGCCCGGATCGAGCCGGATGTCCAGCTTGGCGCTGTAGTCCCCGGGCCGTCGTCCAGCTGCGCGCAGGGCTTGGTCGAGCAGGCCATCAGGGGCCTGCGACAGACCGAGCACCCCGCGAATCACCCCCAGCACGGTTGCCGGCGGCTTGTCGTAGCCCTTGACCGGGACCACCCGCAGGCAGGCACCCAGGGCCGCGCCCTGGGTCCCGTCGGTATGTAGGAGGCACGCGTCTTCGAGCTCCAGACGCAGCACCGTCTTGTCGTCTGAGTTCAGCACGCGCAGCGTCGTCGACCCCACCTGCACGCGCGCCAGTGGCTGCAGCGCCCGCATCTCCAGCACGGGCTCCAGACGGTCCCGGACGGGCCCCATAGGCAGGTCCCAGGCGAAGCGCGGCACGGTCCCTATGCGCTGATAGCGCTCCAGGCGCCCACTCTCTCTGTTGCGCCAGCACAGACGGGCCTCTTCACCGCAAATCTCCTCTTCAAGCACGACGCCTGCCCGGTACAGACGCCAGTCGAAGCTGTCGTAGTAGCTACGGACGCATGAGGCAGGCTTCTCTTCGGAGATGCGCAGACCTTCCAGGTCTCCGCTCAGGGCTGCTTTCAATACGTCCAGGCGGACGGAGCCAGGCACCTCGAAGGACATCGACGAAATCTCCACGGATGTCGCTCCCCCTTCCTAGAATTCGCTCTAGGCGCCGTCGCTGAGGCCAGGTTCTGCTCCAATTCAAATGAATTTAACATAATTGAAAATCAAGGTTTGCCGTCGCCGCCCCGCCGTACAACCACGTCCATGCCGGCTCGGGGACATCCACAGGACCTCCCTGGCGGGCGGTATCGGCGCGGAGTAGGCGGCCGAGCGCCGAAGGTAGTGGGGCGGGCACAGCAGACGCACATGGTGGAGATGCACATGCGGGAAAACTCCAAGCGCGTCTAGGACGTTGCCGAATGGGCGGCCGACCTGGGATGGCACCGCCCACTCCCGCCGACTAAGCGCGTCCCGCGGGGAGACCCCTGGTCTTGCGCTTGCGCAGGCGGTGCGCCTCCGTGCTGCGCTGCCCTGCCCGTTTCATTAGCACCTGCTGGCTCCCTCGCGGCGGCTCGCTAGCCGCCGGCTTCGCCTGCAGATAGCTGCCATCTGCCTGCATGTCCCAGGCCCCGACGTTGTCTTCCAGCTGGCTGTCCAGCACGGCCCGCAGCTCGGCACGCAGGCTCGACTCCTCCACCGGCGCAATCACCTCCACCCGGCTCTCCAGATTGCGGGTCATGCAGTCCGCCGAGCCGATGTAGTATTCCTCCTCGCCCCCGTTGCGGAAGTAGTACACCCGGCTGTGCTCCAAGAAGCGACCGACAATGCTGCGCACCCGGATGTGCTCGGACAGCCCCGGTATCCCTGGTCGCAGGCGGCAGGTGTCGCGCACCAACAGGTGCACCGTGACCCCAGCCTGGGAGGCCAAGTAGAGTGCGCGGGTGATGTCCGCGTCCTCCAAGGCATTCATCTTGAACTGGATGAGGCCCGGGGAATCCTCGGAGTGCAGGCCGATCTCGCGCTCGATTTTGCCCAGCAGGGCGTTCTTCATCACCTTCGGGGCCGGCAGAATCCTCTTGTAGTTGCGCGCCGGCGTGTAGCCGGTGGTCAGGTAGTTGAACAGCTCCGTGAGATCCTGGCCGATAGCCTCGTCGCAGGTAAGCAGGCCCAGGTCGGTATAGAGCCGGGCGGTGCCGGCGTGATAGTTGCCGGTGCCGATGTGGGCATAGCGCCGCAGGCCGTTGTAGTCCTGGCGGACCACCAGGATGGTCTTGCAGTGGGTCTTCAGCCCCACCACGCCGTAGGTGACGTGAATTCCCACCTCTTCCATCTGGTTGGCCCAGCCTATGTTGGCCGCCTCGTCGAAGCGCGCCTTGAGCTCCACGGCAACCGCCACCTGCTTACCATTACGGGCCGCGTCTGTCAGATATTGGATGATCTTGGAGTCGCTGGAGGTCCGATACACCGTCATCTTGATGGCGCGCACGTTGAGGTCGCGGCTGGCCTCACTCAGAAAGCGCTCCACCGAGGTCGAAAAGGACTCGTAGGGATGCTGCAGCAGGATCGGTCCGGTCTCCCGGATGATATGGAAGATGTTGCGCGACTCCAGCAGCTTGATGTTGTCGATGGGATGATGTGGCTCATCGTGCAAGGCCGGCGCCTCCAGACACACCAGCTCCATGAGCTGGCGCATGCCCAGCATGCCGTCCACCTCGAACACGTCCACCTCTTGGTTGAGACCCAGCTCGGCGGCCAGCATGCCGCGCCGTGAAGGGTCGATGCCGCTGCGCACCTCTATGCGCACGATGGGCGCAAAATCTCGGTCGCGCAGCTCCGACTCGATCAGAACCAGCAGATCCTCGGCCTGATCCTCGTCTCGCTCGGTGATGGCGTTGCGGGTCACCCGGAACATCTCGCAGGCGTCCACCACCATCTCCGGGAACAGTAGATCCAGATTGCTCGCCATCACCTCTTCCAGCGGCACGAAGCGCAAGCCCTCGCCCACCCGCAAGAAGCGCGGAATGCCCGAGCCCACCGGCACCTTCACCCGAGCGAGAGAGCTCCAGCTCTCGTCCGGATAGTGCAGCGCCACGAGCAGATTGAGGGATAAGTTAGAGATAAAGGGAAAGGGATGGGCCGGGTCCATCGCCAGCGGGGTCACCAGCGGAAAGATGTTCCTCAGGTAGTACTGCCGCAGCACCGCCCGCTCGGCTCCGTCGAGCTCGGCGTAGCTCAACAGGACGATATCATGCTCCCGCAGCATGCCTAGAATCCCGGCGAGCGTCTCCTGCTTCTGGCGCTCCAGCTCGCGAATGACCGCGTAGCATTCATGGATCTGCTGGGCCGGGGAGCGTCCGTCCACCGTCAGCTTCTCCAGCCCCGCACCGAGCTGCTGCTTCAGGCCGCCGATGCGCTTCATGAAGAACTCATCCAGGTTCGAGCTAGCGATGGCGACGAATTTCAGCCGCTCCAACAAGGGGGTGCGCGAGTCCTGCGCTTCGTGCAGCACTCGCCGGTTGAACTCCAGCCAGGTGAGCTCCCGATTCAGATACAGGGTGGGATCACCGAGATCGAATTCGGCGGCGGTCGGTGTCGGCGTCACGCCGAGGGCCGGTGGGGATTCTTGAAGGGACTGATGTGCCATGGATTGACTCTGCTGCCCGGAGTGCGGCTCGATCTTACCGAAACGGCGGGCGAACTGCAGAAGCTCGGCTCGCCGGCAGGCCCGCCTCAAGTAGAGGCCGCCGGTTGGAGGCCTTCGTGGCGATCCAGCGCCGCCTGCAGGCGCTCGCACACCGTGTTGATGACCTTGATTCGAGCGTAGCGCTTGTCATTGCCTTCCACCAGGGTCCAGGGCGCGATCCCGGTGCTGGTGCGCTCGACCATGTCGTTGACCGCCTGCTCGTACAAGTCCCAATTGGCCCGGTTGCGCCAGTCCTCTTCGGTCAGCTTCCAGGACTTGTAGGCGATCTGCTCGCGGGCCTTGAAACGCCGCATCTGCTCGTCCTTGGTGATGTGCACCCAGAACTTGACCAGGACGATCCCGTGCTGCACCAGCTCCTGCTCGAACTGATTGATCTCGGCGTAGGCACGCATCCACTCCGCTTCGGTGGCGAAATGCTCCACTCGCTCCACCAGCGCGCGCCCGTACCAGCTGCGGTCGAACACGGTGAAGCGTCCCGCCCGGGGCAGGTAGCGCCAGAAGCGCCACAGATAGTGCTGGGCCTGCTCCTCATCGGTAGGCTTGGAGATGGGAATGACCTGGTAATCCCGGGCGTCCAGCGCGGCGATCACGCGCCGAATGGCACCGCCCTTGCCGGCGGCATCCCAGCCTTCGAGCACTAATATGGTGGAGACCTGACGCGCGCGGGCCTTGCGATAGAGCTCGTTCAGCCGGCCCTGGGCCTGCTCGAGCTGGGTCTTGTAGTCCTGCTTGCCGAGCGACAGGAACATGTCCAGCGTCGACAGGATGGTGTGCTCGCGGCTGACCTCCCCGGGGTCCTGTGCCGCAGCAGGATCGGCCGGTGTATTGTCATCTTCATCGGACATGGCCTCCACCGTGGCGTCCTGCTGATCCTCCGCGAGCGCCGCCAGC
>CAYQDX010000138.1:0-3850 GCA_964416345.1 uncultured Ectothiorhodospiraceae bacterium | reverse complement strand
GCTGCTCGCGGCGCTTCTGCATTAGCTCCTCGCGCACCCGCTCCTCGACCCGCATCAGGGCCAGGCGCTTGCGTATGGCGTCTCGGACGGCGACTCCGACCGTGATGCTGCGATAGCGGGCATCGCTGCCTTCGACGATCTTCCACGGCACCTCACCGGTGCTCGTGCGCATGATGATTCGCTCGTTGGCGGCAATGAAGCCGTCGTACATGCGCCAGTGCTTCCAGTCGGTCTCCGTGACCCTCCACCGGGTCAGGGGATCCCTTTCCAGCTTCTTCAACCGTGCCTTCTGGTGCTCCCGCCCCAGATGCATCCAGAATTTCAGGATGAGCGCCCCGTCGTCTGCCAGAGCCTTCTCGAATGCCACGATCTTGTCCAGACACTCGTCGAGCTCCGAGGCCGTGGTGCGGCCGTAGACCCGGTCCAGCAGCGGCCTGGAATACCAGCAGCTCAAGAACAGCCCGATGACGCCCTTGGGCGGCAGTGAGCGCCAGAAGCGCCAGTACTCGGGCCGCTCCCGCTCCTCATCGGACATGGCGGAGAAGGCGCGGGTCACAATCCAGCGGGGATCCATCCATTCGTTCAGCAGATTGACGGTCTCGCCCTTGCCGGCGCCGTCGGCACCCGAGAACACGACGATGACTGGGAACCTCACCGCCCGCAGCAGCTCCTGCTGCACGCCGAGCAGCTCGGCGCGCAACAGCGGCTCCTGCTTCCTGTAATCGGCGCGTGAAATGGTGCGTCCAAGCTGGGCGGTCTCAAACATTGCGCTTCTCCCGGCGGCCAGTCGGCGGAGGGTCGCAAGCGGCGCCGTCTCGCCGCTCGCTGCCCGGGCTGCATTCTCGTTTCGTGGTGCGGCCCGACCGTCGTGCGCCTCGCCCCGGGCCGTCAGGCTCGGCCGGGACATTACAAGAATATTTCACTATAGTCCTGGACTTGCGAGCCCTGCAAGGGCCACCGGCTCGGCGTTGGACAGGTCCTGGCGGCACTGTAATACTGCGCAGCCCATTCTTCGCCGCTCCGGCGCAACCGGGTACATGGAGTGAAGTCTAACCTGCCTGCGGTGACGGTCGTGATGCCGGTGCGAGACGCCGCCGGGACCTTGAGCGAATGCCTGATCTCGGTGCGTCGGCAGACGCTGAAGGACCTGGAGATCCTGGTAGTCGACGACGGCTCCCGGGACTGCACGGGCGAGATTCTACGCGCCCACGCCGCGGCCGATCACCGCGTCCGCGTGCTGGGAATGCCTCGTACCGGGCTGGTCGCCGCCCTCAACGTCGGCCTGGCAGCCGCCCGGGCACCGCTCGTCGCCCGCATGGACGCCGACGACCGCATGCATGCGTGGCGGCTTGAGGCGCAGGCGGGCTTGCTGGCGCGCCAATGCGAGGTGGACGTGGTCGCCAGCCGGGTGCGAGGCTTCCCGGACTCACTGCTGACGGACGGCTTGCGCGAGTACCTGCGCTGGCAGAACCAGTGCCTGTCGCCCCGCGACATCGCCGATGAGATCTACGTGGAGTCGCCCCTGGCGCACCCCTCGGTGATGATGCGCCGCGACCGCGTCCTGGCGTTGGGTGGCTACCGCGGCGGGGACTATCCCGAGGACTACGACCTGTGGCTGCGCATGGTTCGCGCGGGCTACCGCCTGCACAAGCTGCCGCAGGTGCTCCTGGACTGGCGTGAGGGCAGCGGGCGGGCTTCCCGGGTGGACGCGCGTTACCGGCGCCTGGCCTTCGAGCACCTCAAGGCCGTGCACCTGGCTCGCGATCCGCGGCTGCACGCCGGGCGGCCCCTGGTGATCTGGGGCGCGGGACGGCGCAGTCGCCGGCGGGCCGCCCTGCTACTGGTCCACGGCTTCAGTCCGGTCGCCTGGGTGGATATCGATCCGCGCAAGATCGGCAGCCGGCTTTCCGGCGTGCCGGTGGTGCCGCCCCAGTGGCTGGACCGGCATCCCCGCCCCCTGGTGCTGAGCTACGTCGGCAATCACGGTGCACGGGATCGGATACGCGCCGAGCTGAAGCGAATGGGCTATGTGCGCGGGCGGGACTTCCTGGCGGTCGCCTAGACGCTTCGCGCGCCTTGCCTGGAGGCCTGTGGGAAATTCTGCATCCGCACATCACCTGGACGGAGTACTAGGCCAGACCCGCCAGCCGGTAGCCCTGCTCGGCCTTGCTGGCATCTTGGGCTTGGAGACCCAGCCGTGCCGCCAGCTCGGCGCCGCTGGCGAGCAGCCGTTCCAGCGCGCCCGCTTTGAGCTCCAGCTCCACCTCGGCGATGGGCCGCACGTTGTCTCCCACCCGGATCTCGCCGCGATCCAGGGCCAGCTCGACGCGGGTCTGCTCCCCCAGCTCGAGCAGCCAGCGGCTGCGCCGGAGCCGGACGAAGAATATGGGCAGGAGCTCGGCACCGGCCAGGGCAGCGACCACCTGCGCGCGGATCCGGGCCGGCAGCCGGCCGGGATCCGGACAGGCCGCGGGCAGCGGACACTCCCACTCGCCGCGTCGATGCAGGCCGGCGCTGCCCGGTCCTGCGGTCTTCACGGTCTGCCACCAACGCCCGGCGCTGTGCCTGACCCTCAGGCCGAGTCCGCCATGCAGCAGCCCCAACGCGGCGCTGTCATAGTAGCAGTCCGCGATGTGCTGGCGACGCGCGGGACCCCGGGCATGGAAACGCACCAGCCGCTGGCGGCACAGGCGTGCGGCGGCGGCCGCCGGGACGGTGTACTTGAGCTCCGTCTCGGTGCTCACGACTCCAGGCGGGAGACGTCTCGAACGGCACCGTTGGCGGCACTGGTGGCCAGCGCGGCGTAGGCCCGCAGCGCCGCGGAGACCGTGCGCTCGCGCTCGCGCGGCTGCCAGCGCCGGCCCCACCGGGCCTCCATGGCGGCGCGACGCTCGGCCAGCACCTCCTCACCCACGGCCAGACGGATGCGGCGAGCGGGGATATCGATCTCGATGGTATCCCCCTCCTCCACCAGAGCGATGGCACCCCCCTCGGCGGCCTCCGGTGACACATGTCCGATGGACAGACCCGAGGTGCCACCGGAGAAGCGCCCGTCGGTGATCAGGGCGCACACCTTGCCAAGCCCCTTGGATTTCAGGTAGCTCGTAGGATACAGCATCTCCTGCATGCCCGGCCCGCCCCGCGGCCCTTCATAGCGGATCACCACCACGTCACCGGCCTGGATGGCGTCGGCGAGTATGCCTTCGACGGCATCGTCCTGGCTCTCGAAGATGCGGGCACGGCCGGAGAACCTGAGGACGCTCTCGTCCACGCCGGCGGTCTTGACGATGCAGCCGTCCTCGGCCAGGTTGCCATAGAGCACGGCAAGCCCCCCGTCCAGACTGTAGGCATGGGCCCGGTCGCGAATGCAGCCGCCCGCCCGGTCCAGATCCAGGTCCGGATAGCGCGTGCTCTGGGAGAAGGCCTCGGTCGTCGGCACCCCGCCGGGTGCGGCGCGATAGAAGCTGTGGCGCTTGGGGTCGGTGGCCAGACGCACGTCCCACAGGGCCACGGCCTCGGCCATGCTGGTGCTGTGCACGGTGCCCGCCTCCCGGTTGAGCAGGCCGGCACGATCCAGCTCACCCAGTATCGCCATGATCCCGCCGGCACGGTGCACGTCCTCGATGTGGTACTTCGGGGTCGACGGCGCCACCTTGCACAGATTGGGCACCTTGCGCGAGAGTCGGTCGATGTCGCTCATGTCGAAATCCACCCCGGCCTCCCGTGCCGCCGCCAGCAGATGCAGCACGGTGTTGGTGGATCCGCCCATGGCGATATCCAGGGACATGGCATTCTCGAAGGCCTCGAAGCCGGCGATGCTGCGCGGCAGCACCGAGGCGTCGTCCTGCTC
>CAYQDX010000137.1:0-9818 GCA_964416345.1 uncultured Ectothiorhodospiraceae bacterium | reverse complement strand
ACGGATGCGGGCGATGACCTCGCGCACGCCGAAGGGCTTGGTGATGTAGTCGTCGCCGCCCAGCTCTAGGCCCACCACCTTGTCCACCTCCTCGGTCTTGGCGCTGATGAAGATGATGGGGACCCGCGGATTGGACTTGCGTATCTCCCGGCAGACCTCGTAGCCGTCGCGCCCCGGCATCATCACGTCCAGGCAGATGAACTCCGGCGCCTCCCGCCGAAACAGGGTCAGGGCCTGCACCCCGTCGGCGGCCCCCAGGGGCTGATAGCCCTCCCGGGCCAGGATCTCCATCAGGCCTTCCCGGATGTGCATGTCGTCTTCGGCGACCAGGACTTTCATGGGGTGTGCAGCTCCACTTCGAAGGTGGCACCGCTCGCGCTCGGCAGCAGGCGCAGGTCGCCGCCATGCAGGCGCGCCAGCTCCCGGGCCAGGGCCAGGCCGATGCCGGTGCCGCTGACCCCGTCGTTGAGCCTGGAGCTGATGCGGTAGAAGGGCTGGAAGATCTTGCCCGCATGGGCGGCGGGGATGCCGGGCCCGCGGTCGGAGACGCGCAGGTAGCTGCGGGCACCCTCGCTGCGCAGCTCGATGCCCAGATAGCGGCCGAAGGCGGCGTATTTCTGCACGTTGCCGATGAGGTTGCCGAGTATCTGCGCCACCACGTCCGCATCCACCGTTACCGTGCGGCGGTCGCCCGCCTGCAGCTCGACCGTAATGCCCTGGCTCTCCAGGGAGGGCCGGAACTGCTCCACCACGCCCTCGGCGATCTCTGCCAGCACCCCCGGCCGGGCCTCCAGACGCAGGGTGTTTCTCTGCTTGCGGGCGAAGGTGAGGATGTTGCCGATGAGCCGGGACAGGCGCTGGGCCTCGGTGCGGATGATGCCGAGATAGCGCTGGCTGTCGTCGTCCTCCTCGTCCAGGGTCTCTTCCAGCAGCTCCGCATAGAGCCGGATGTTGGTGAGCGGGGTCTTGAGCTCATGGGAGACCTGGTTGACGAAGCTCACCCGCTGGCGGGCCTCGCGCAGGTCCCGGTCGTACTCCCGATAGAAGTAGATTGCCAGCCCCAGCAGGGCCAGTCCCAGTGCCCCCAGGCCGGTGAGCAAGGAGAGGCCGAAGCTGCCACCGAGGCCCGGCCGCCAGTCGGCGGGGGTGTAGTAGGCCAGCCGCCAGGCCTGCAGGGGGTTGCCCAGCGGTAGGCTGACGGCGGGCTCCACTTTGCCGCCTCCGACCATGCCCTGGCCCCACTGGTAGACCACCTGGCCGGCGGCATCCAGCAGGGCGATGCGATAGGGATTGGAGGCCTCGGCGGGCGCTGCGCTCTCCGGCAGCATGCCCACCAGCTCGGAGAGCAGGCGCAGCCGGTCCAGCTCCGCACCCACCACGCGGCCTGCCGCGTCGCGGCGCCACAGCAGCAGGTCCAGGTCATCGCCCCACATCCAGGCGGTCCAGCCCTGCTGCCGCGCCGCGGGACTCTGGCCCTCGGCCGGTGCCGTGTAGAACAGGGTGCGCTCGCCGCCCATGCGCCCCAGGCGTTGGCGGAAGTCCCGCTCTGCGGGCGTCCCGTTCGCACCGGGATAGATCCAGCCGCCCTGGGCGTCCAGCACGAACAGCTGGCGGATGCGAGGCTCCCGCCGGGCGCGCTCCCGCAGGCCTGGGAGATCACTGGCCGGCAGGTCGAGCCGGCGTAGGACCTGGGTGCGATAGTCGGCCATAAAGCTCGCGATGCGGGCGTCGATCTCCTGCAGGCGGGCCGTGATCAGCTCATCGAAGCGCTTGCCGATGAGCTGCTGCTCGTGACGCTGCAGCGAGAGACCGAGCCAGCCGATGAGTCCCAGGGGAAGCAGCACCAAAGCGAGAAACACGACGAGCAGGCGATAGCGCAAATTGGCGCTCCGTGGTGAGCCCGGGGCTTACTGTAACCTCCGGGCTCACCGGCTTGCACCCGCTAGTAGGACTGCTGGGTCTCCAGGCGGTATTGATCGCGGCGCAGGCTCTTGCGCTGCTTGGCCCATTCGCCCGCATCCAGCTTGGAGGCGGCGGACTCGTTCTGGGCGCCCAGGGAGTCGAGCTCCGGGGCCTGGAGCTTCTTGGCCTCCTGCCGCAGGTAGGCGGCGTTGCCCTCCAGCAGCTTGCGCGCCTCCTCCTTGCGGCCCTTGTCGCGCAGCAGCACGGCCTCCTTGCTTCGCTCGACGGCTATCTGCTTGACCGCCTCTTTCACCACCGGAACGTTGATGGCCTGGTCCACGCGCGCCTTGGAGGGCGTGAAGTGGGCGACGACCTCACCGGACACCCGCTCCTTGCTGCGGGTCAGCGTATTGGCGTAGGCCACGTCCACCTGGGCCACGTCGCGACTGCGATCGGCCGGGGTGGCGGGCACCTCAACTTCGATGAGCAGATACTTCTGCTGCCGGTCGTAGAGCTGGTTCAGGGTGGTGCGCACGGTCTGGCCATGGATCTCCGCCGGGCGGCCCAGCACTCGCAGGGGCTTCACGCCCGGGGCGCAGATGATGGTCACGTCGACCTCCTGGGCCACCACCGAGAGCACGTCGTCGAGCTCCTGGTCGAAGATGCGCACCAGGTCGCTGGCGTTCTCGGCGAAGGCGTGGTTGCCGTCGCTGTTGCCGGCGAGCCGGGTCATCAGATCCTCGTTGTAGCCCAGGCCCAGGCCCACCGTGGTCACGGCGATGCCTTCACGGCCCAGGGAGGCACCCAGGCTGCCCAGCTCCGCCGGGCTGCTCGGTCCCACGTTGGCCAGGCCGTCGGAGAGCAGAATGACCCGATTGACCCGATCTGGGTCCTGGAACTTGCGCACTTCCTTGGCGCCCTTGCTCACGCCCGCGAACAGGGCGGTAGAGCCCCCGGCCCGCAGGCGGTCGATGGCCGCCAGGATGGGGGCAGACTCGCTCACCTTGGTCGCCGGCACCAGGACCTCCACCTGATCGTCGTAGGCCACCACTGAGACGATGTCATCGGCGCTCAGGCGATCCACGGCCAGGCGCGCCGCCTCCTTGGCCTGGCGGATCTTACCCCCGGACATGGAGCCGGACTTGTCCAGCACGATGGCCACGTTCACGGGCGTGCGCTGGCGCACCGCGCCCTCGGCCAGTCCGCTCAACCCTACCTTGAGGTGGGTGGTTTGCACCCGATCGGCGAGCAGCAAGGGCTTGCCCAGCTCGGCCTCGAGGCGTACGGTAGCCGCCGGTGCGCTCACCCACAAGGCGCTCAGCACCACCATCAACATTGCACGTTTCATTGTCGGTCTCCTCGTTTCTCTATCCCACGAGGTCAATGTAGGCCCGGGGGCGCGGCCGCGGGTCAGGCGCAGGTAAAAGGCTTGTAAGAATGTTGTCAGCGGCCGCCGAGCCGTGGCCGTCGGGTCCTCCGGCGGGCCTGAGTTATACTACGCGGATACTTCCGGAGGGCGGCGGCAACAGGTCCGGGTATGGCTAAGAAGAAGCACAAGCAAGGCTCCGCGCGTCGCGCGGTGCAGCGCTCCACGCCCACTCCGGCGGCGATCGAGTGCAAGGCGCGCGATGACTTGGCGCAAGGCCGTTACCGGGATGCCATCGCCGGGCTCAAACAGCTGCTGAAGCTGGAGCCACGTCCCGCGTGGCGCGATGCGCTGGCGGAGGCGTATGCCGGCCGGGCGCGGGAGCTCGCCGACAAGGGGATGCTTAAGGAATCCCTGGTGATGTGGGAGAACCGAGCCAGCCTGGGCGAGGGAATCTCCGTCGAGCTCGACCAGATCGCCTTGCTGATGCGCTTGGACCAAATGGAGGCGGCGCTCGCCCTATACGGCGAGCCGGATCTGTCGGCCGCCCAGCGCGACCGACTTCGACCAGTGCTCGCCGCTCGGCTGCTTTCCGGGGACGAGACCTTCGCCAGGCGGCTGCCTGCAGACGACCCGGTCGTGCTACACGCGGAGGCCGCGCGGTCCGCCCTGACGGCCTATTGCGGCGCCGACGACGCGGCCCTGCAGGCGGCACTGGCCGCCATCCCGTTTCGCTCTCCCTACCGGGATTGGGCGCAGATTCTCAAGGCGCTGCAGCGGCTGCCGCAGCGCCCGGACGAGAGCCGGGGGCTGCTGGCCCGCGTGGCCGACGATTCCGCATTCGGCGCGCTCAAGCGTGCGGCGGAGCTGGCGCTGCTGCCGGAGACGGATTTCCTGGCGGCGATTCGCGGGGCCGGCGAGGTGACGGCCCGCTTCGCCTGCATCCTGCGCGGATGGCCGGAGCAGCGCATCGCGCTGGGGGAGGCGCTCGATCGGCTGGGCGCCAACCCGAGTCCCGACCACCTGCTGCACTTCATGGCCCGGCAGCGGGCAATCCTGGGCGAGGATTGGGCTCGCCGCCGGGGTCTGCGCCTGTTGATCGACGGCTTTCCCAGTAGCATGCGCTGGCTTGTGTCCGTGGGAATGGGGCCGGCAAGCAAGGAAGAGGAGAATCTGGTGGCCGCCTGGAAGTCCGAATCCCGGCGTGAGCTGTGGCAAGAGGTCGAGCGGTGGGAGGCATATGCCCGAGGTCTGATGCGCGAGGGGAAGGCACATCCCGGCGACCGCAAGCTGCGTATCGCCCTGGCGTTGCGTCGCGCAGACGCCCAGGGCGATGTCCTGGCGCGCGCCACGCCCTCGGCCGATGCAGACGACCTGGATCGAGTAGTCGCCAATCAAGTGGCGGAGAGTCTGGCCTGGGACCCGGACGATCGCGACGCGCACCTGCGGCTGATTCACTACTATCGACGCGGCAATCAGCTCAAGGACGCGCGCCGCATCCTCGATGGCGCGCGCACCCTCTGGCCGAATGATCTGCGGGTCCTGGGGGCGAGCCTGGACATCGCCATCGACGCCGGCTCCTTCAAGAAGGCCACCGCCTTGGCGCGCGAGATGCTGGCGCAGGATCCCATCAACAGTGGCGTGCGCGAGCGCCTGGTGAACGCCCATCTGGCCCATGCGCGCAAGCTGGTGCTCGGCGGGCGGGTGGACCTGGCACGCAAGGAGCTGGGCCGGGCGCAGGAGTGGGCGGGCAGCGCGCAGGCACGTGAGAGATTGGATCTGACCGCCGCCCTGATCGGGCTGGCCGAAGATTGGGACGCCGGTGCGCCGCCCGTGCGAGCCCTCTACGCCAAGCTCGGCGGTGGCCTGGACGCCTACCTGACGCTGGCCCTGGGTGGCGATGCCGTCGGACTCGCACCGCAGACGGTGCTGGACGCCATCGGCGCAGGCAAGCCGCCGGCGTCGAAGCGCGACGATCTGCTCGCCGGTCTGTCCCGGCTGCGCAGCCATCTGGACGGCGGCGCCAAGCTGTCTTCCGCGCTCGGCGCTCTGATCACCAATGCCCTCACGGGGGCGCCCTGGAAGGCCCTGTCTCGGGGCGAAACGGAGGCTGCCTGCGATACACTGCGCCGCTGCGACCTGCACAAGACCCGCCTCACCGTAGCTCGCAGCGCACTGAAGCGCTGGCGAGGCGCACCCGTGTTCGAGCTGCACCTCTTCGAGGCCAAGTGTGCCAGGGGGCGGGGCGGCTACGGCCACACCGACCTCGACAGGCTCGAGCGCGCCCGGGCGCGCGCCCATGAGGAGGGGGATACCCGTACCGCCGTGCGCATTGAGCAGATTCTCAACGAGCACAGCGGCTTCGGGCCCGTAGACTTCATGGACCCGGAGGAGCTCGACGATGAGCTCGGCGGGATAGTGCCGGACGTGGGGCTGATCACGATGCTCATCGACACGATCGGGCTCGACAGGGTGCTTGAGATTCTGGGGGTGCCGCGGGAGCTCCGGGGCGACGTCAAGCGAATTCACGCCATGCAGGGCAAGAGGGCAGCGATCAATGCGCTGGCCGCATGCTTCGAGATGGAGCGTGACTTTGCAGAGCCCCCGGGTCCGAAGCCGAGGAGAGGCCGCAAGCCGGGGCGCGGCTCCGCTGGCGACCAGGACGACGACTTCGACGATCAGCTGGACCTGTTCTAATGAGTGACCCCTATCTCGTCCTCGGCGTCGGGCCGGATGCGGACGATGCCGCCATCGAGGCCGCCTACCTGGGGGGCATCAAGCGCAGCCCGCCGGAGCGGGATCCCCGGCGTTTCGAGGCCCTGCGTGCCGCCTACGAGAGCCTGCGCACGGTCCGCGATCGCCTGGCCTACGAGCTGTTCGACGCCTCGCCGCCCACGGCGGCGGACATCCTCGACCGGGCGGCTCCCGCCGGTGCGCCCCGGCGACCGGAGGCCGCGCTCTTCGCGGCCCTGCTGCGCGGGAACGCCTGATGGACGAGGCCACCAAGGACAGCCTTACCGCGCGCTTCAGAGCCTACCTCGACGCTGCCGGCGGCGAGCCTGAGGCGGGGCAGGCGGAGGATTCGGCCCCGGACCTGTACACGCTGCTTGCGGAGGTGGCCGCGCTCAAGGCCGAGGTCAAACGCGAGTCGCGCCAGGTGAAGACGGCGCTGGACGAGTTTCGCGACTTGTTCGATGTCCTGCGTGGGAGCTATAGCCGGCTGGACGAAGAGCAGCAGCTGCGGCGGGAGCAGGAGCGACTCGGCGGGGAGCGGGCACTGAAGGACCTGCTGCTGGAGCTATTGGATCTGCGCGACCGCCTGCAGGCGGGCCAGGCGCAGGCGGCTCGTTTCCGCCCCGGCTGGCGCACGGGCCGGGTGGCGGCCGGATTCATCGTGTCCATGTCCGAGGGCATGGCGATGAACCTCCGGCGCCTGGACGAGACGCTGGTGCGTCGCGGCGTGCGCCCGGTGCGTGCAATGGGGCGGAGCTTCGACCCACACACCATGCACGCGGCGGAGGTCGCCAATGATCCGGCAGCCGCGCCGGGGCTGGTCGTGGGCGAGCTGCGCACGGGCTACCTGCAGGGCAATCAATTGCTGCGCCCCGCCGAGGTGGCCGTCAACCGTCCCGGCAATCCCAACACTACGGAAGCAGGACAGTGAGCGAGATCATCATCGGCATCGATTTGGGCACCACGAACTCCGAGGTTGCCGTAGTGCAGGACGGCCGGCCACGCATCATCGAGGTGGACGGCTCGAAGATTCTGCCCTCGGTCGTAGGACTGGCGGACGACGGCGCCCTGTTGGTGGGCCAGTCCGCGCGCAACCAGTACACCCTGTATCCGGAGCGCACCATCCGCTCCGTCAAGCGCCGCATGGGCGAGGATGTGCGCCTGCCCATGGGTGAGCAGGACTACACGCCGCAGGAGATCTCCGCGCTCATCCTACGGCGGCTCAAGCAGGCCGCAGAGGCGGATCTGGGCCAGGCGGTGACCAAGGCCGTCATCACCGTGCCGGCCTATTTCTCGGACGCTCAGCGCCAGGCCACCCGCGACGCCGGCGAGCTGGCCGGGCTGGTGGTGGAGCGCATCATCAACGAGCCCACCGCCGCCGCGCTGGTCTACGAGGCCGACCACAAGACCGGCAAGAACATCCTGGTCTACGACCTGGGCGGCGGCACCTTCGACGTCTCGGTGGTGCGCCTGAGCCAGGACGTGACCCAGGTGCTGGCGAGCCATGGCAACAACCATCTGGGGGGCGACGACTTCGATGCCAAGCTGGTGGCGCACGTGGTCGCCCACCTCAAGGAGGTCCACGGCGTCGACCTGGAGGGCATGCGTGCCCCCTCGGCCCGCATCGTGCGCGCCTGCGAGGCGGCCAAGATTGCGCTGAGCGATGCCCCCTATGCCCGCATTGACGAGGAGTACCTGCTGGAGAAGGATGGCCAACCGGTGCATCTGTCCCTGGAGCTGGACCGTGTCGACTACGAGGCCATGATTACCCCTTACATCGACGAGACCTTGGAGGCGGTGCACACCGCGCTGAAGGGTGCCGGGCTGTCGGTGAAAGACCTCGACGAGGTGCTGCTGGTCGGCGGCGCCACCCGCACCCCGCTGGTGCAGCGGCGCCTGGAGCAGCAGCTCGGCATGCAGCCGCGCGGCGAGGTGGATCCGGATCTGTGCGTGGCCGCAGGCGCCGCCATCCAGGCGGCCGTGATTGCGGGGCAGGAGGTGGCCGCGGTGCTGGTGGACATCACACCCTACACCTTCGGCACCAGCGCCTTCGCCGATCTCAACGGCGAGATGTATCCGTACACCTTCATTCCGCTGATCCGCAAGAACACGCCGATTCCCGTCACCAAGAGCGATGCCTTCCAGACCGTCTACGATGGCCAGCAGGTGATCGAAGTGAGCGTCTACCAGGGCGAGGATCCGGATGCGCTCAACAACACCCAGATCGGCTCATTCCACATCGAGGGTCTGAGCGATGTGCCGGCGGGCAACGTCATCGTCACCACCTTTTCCCTGGACGTGAACGGCATCCTACACGTCAGCTCTCTGGAAAAGCGCACCGGCCTGGAGAAGCACATCACCATCGACAACGCCACGGCCCGCTTCGAGGAGCAGGAGCTCGACGCCGCCCGCGAGCGCCTCTCGGTGTTGATCGAAGGCGAGACGGAGCCGACTTCCACGCCCGGGGAGGCGGGACCGGTGTCCGAGCGCCGAGAGTCGGTCCAGGCGCACGCCCTGGTCGAGAAGGCCGAGAGACTTCTGGAGAGTGCCAATCCGCAGGACAGGGAAGACCTGGTGGACTTCATCGAGTCCGTGCAGGATGCCCTGGCCCAAGGCGATGCCGAGGCTCTGGAGCAGGCCATGGCCGGTCTTTCGGACCTGATCTACTACCTGGAGTCCTAATGGAGCGCTGCCCGAACTGCTCGGCCCGCTGGGACGGCGGCGTGACTTGCCGGCGCTGCGAGATGGAGCTGGACCGGCTGTTAGCCGCGGAGCGGGCGGCCGAGCGCTCGTTGGTGCACGGCATCGCGCACCTGGCGGGGGGTGACCCGGAGGCGGCCCGTGTAGACCTCGGCCATTCCCTTCGGTTGCAGCGCACCCCCTTGGCCGAGCTGCTGCTCCGCTTCGCGCGCAGGCGGGAACAGGATCCCGCGGACTCGGACCACGCCATCCAACAGTTGGCCGACCTTTTGGAGGGCGGCGGCTCGCCGCTGCCTTTCTCCGAGCATTGACGAGACGGTCCGGCAGGCTATCCGGGACGGCCCGACTTGCGGGTGACGCTACACGGGGGCCGTCTCTCCAGTGTCTCGGCCAATAGCAGTCATTTCGGGAGTGCAAGTTTGCTGCGATGAGTGGGCCGGACCAGCCGAAAGACGAGACTCGATCGACCGACCGCCCGATGCCCTCGAACTTCTATTGGGACCACGATTGGACCACTCACCAGTCACTCCGTTGAAGTCCGACCAGTCGCCTTGACATGCCGTGTCCGAAGGTGGCACTCGGTCTTTGAGCTTTGCCCAAACTGGCACGGGCGTTCTACGCCGTTTCGTCCGTAACGCTCAGAGGAGCAATGAGTTGGCAAGCAACCGCGAGATCAAGCGCCGGCGCAAGCCGAAAAAAGGGCGCACTACGCGCCAGGCGGCACCGCCGTTTCTGCGCGCCCAGCACCGCAAGGGTCCGGTGGTGAGCGCGCAAACCATGTGGCGAACGATGCATGTGGATTTCAGCGCGCAAGAAACGATGATCGCGACCACGCGCCAGGTCCAACCATCGCTTTGGCAACGCGATGCGGAGAAGATCAAGCACATCGAGCAGGCCACCGATGTCGAAGCCGTGCTCGATCTCGTGCCGGCGGCAACGGGCGTGGCCGAATTTGCCTGGATGAAACGCATGTTGGGATACGGCCCGAGTGCTGCTGCTGCCATCGCCGAGCGGCTCACCGGTGGTTGGCTCGGCACTCATCCGGAGGCGCGAGACGGCATCCAGGAGCGCTGCATCGGCGCACTGCGTTGGTGTGACAATGAGCACGCCGATGCGC
>CAYQDX010000136.1:0-9827 GCA_964416345.1 uncultured Ectothiorhodospiraceae bacterium | reverse complement strand
CGCCGCCCGTCTCGGTTCACCCATTGACGGATGCGCTCGGCGACGAAGCGCGCCGCCTCCAGCCCGTTGTAGGCCCTGTAAAGCATGACGGGCTCACCGCCGCCGGCATCGGTCCACAGATTCTTGCCCAAGCGGCCGGCGTTGTTGGCGATGAGGGCATTGGCCGCCTTGAGGATCACGTCGGTGGAGCGGTAGTTGCGCTCCAGCCGCACCACCTCGGTGCCGGCGAAGTCCTCGGCGAACTGCTGGATGTTCTCGATACGGGCGCCGCGCCAGCCGTAGATGGACTGATCGTCGTCGCCTACGGCGAACACCTGGCCCCGGTCTCCCGCCAGCACCCGCAGCCAGGCATACTGCAGGGCGTTGGTATCCTGGAACTCGTCCACCAGGATGTGACCGAAGCGTTGCCGGTAGTGGCCGAGCAGGTGGGGCTGGTGCAGCCACAGCTCGTGGGCCCGCAACAGCAGCTCCGCGAAATCCACCACGCCCTCCCGCTCGCAGCGCTCCTCGTAGGCCTGGTAGATGCGCACCATCTGGCCCTCGAAAGGGTCTCCGCGGTCCTCCAGGTGCTGTGGGCGCAGCCCCTCGTCCTTGCGGGAATTGATGAACCATTGGGCCTGCTTGGGCGGCCAGCGCGACTCGTCCAGCTCCAGCGACTTGAGCGCCCGCCGCACCGCCCGGTACTGGTCCTCGCTGTCGAGGATCTGGAAGCCCTGCGGCAGCCCTGCTTCCTGCCAGTGGGCTCTCAGCAGACGGTGGGCCAGCCCGTGGAAGGTGCCAATCCACATGCCCGCCACGCTGTCGCCGATGAGGGACTCGATGCGGGCGCGCATGGCACGGGCGGCCTTGTTGGTGAAGGTCACGGCCAGGACTCTAAACGGAGACACCGATTCCATCTGCACCAGCCAGGCGGTTCGATGGGCCAGCACGCGGGTCTTGCCGCTGCCGGCGCCGGCCAGCACGAGCAGATTGCCGGGGGGTGCGCTGACGGCTCGAGCCTGTGCCTCGTTGAGGGAGTCGAGCAGGCGGCTGGTGGAATTCATGGCCCAATGGTACCAGATTCCGCGCCGAGACTCGGGTCACGCCCGGCTGACGCATTCCGTGACTATAATGGGCTGCGGTCCGGCATCTGGTGGCAAGGGGGGATGGCTGTGGCTCGGGTCGACAGCCCGGAGGCGCTGGCGGCGCTGGTGGCGGCCGAGCCTGCCGTTGCGGTGTATTTCAGCACGCCTGACTGCGGTGTGTGCCAGGCGCCGTAAGTGCGCGTGGTCGAGCTGCTTCAGGACTATCCGCGGGTGGTATTGGTGCGAGCAAGCTGTGCGGTCGTCCCCGGGCTGGCGGCCCAATTGGGTGTGCTCGCCGTCCCGACGCTCGTCGTTCACCTGGACGGTCGTGAGGCTATGCGCAAGATTCAGCCATTTCAGTCTGAAGGCGCAGGCGCTCGAAAGGCCCTATTACCTGCTGCTCGATGCGCAATGAGCGCGACCCGCGCGGAGAGACACCCGACATGACAATTCAAACGACGGACTCCGGCCTGCAATACGAGGACTTGGTGGAGGGCGTGGGCGCGCTGGCCTACGGTACTGGCTGCACCGTGACGTTGCACTACAGTGGCTGGCTCGCCGACGGCACCAAATTCGACTCCAGCCTCGATCGGGGCGAGCCTTTCGCCTTCCCGCTGGGGGTGGGGTACGTGATTCCCGGCTGGGACGAGGGGGTGACCGGGATGCGCATCGGCGGGCGCCGGCGCCTGGTGATTCCGCCCGAGCTGGGCTATGGGGCGCGAGGCGCCGGCGGCATCATCCCGCCCGATGCCACCCTGCATTTCGAGGTGGAGCTGTTGGAGGTCTCCGAATAGCCGTGGAAGCAGGCAGGACCCGCGGGACAAGGGCGGTGGCGGGATGTTAGACAACCTCCGGCGCATCGTCCAGGAGGTCAATGCATCCGCCAGCCTTGACGAGGCCTTGGCCATCATCGTGCGTCGGGTCAAGGCGGCCATGGCGGTGGACGTCTGCTCGGTCTATCTCACCGACAGCGTTACCGGCCAGTACGTGCTCATGGCCACCGACGGCCTCAACCCCGAGGCCGTGGGCCGGGTGCGCCTTGCCGCTCACGAGGGCCTGGTGGGGCTGGTCGGGGAGCGTCAGGAGCCCGTCAACCTGCCGCAGGCGGCGGATCATCCCCGCTATCGTTACTTCCCAGAAACCGGCGAGGAGCGATACCACTCCTTCCTGGGCGTGCCCATCATCAACTACCGCAGGGTCCAGGGCGTGCTCGTCGCCCAGCAGCGCGAGTCGCGGTTGTTCAACGAGGACGAGCTAGCTTTCTTCGTCACCATCGCCGCCCAGCTTGCCGGCGCCATCACCATCGCCTCGGCCAGCGGCGGCATCAGCCGGCTGCTGAACGGGCACACGGTAGGCAGCGCCTTTCTTCAGGGGGTGCGCGGTGCTCCGGGAGTGGCCATCGGCACCATCGTGGTGCCTTACCCTCTGGCCAACCTGGAGGCAGTGCCGAACCGGGAGGCGCGGGATGCGGAGGCCGAGGAGACTGCATTCTGCAATGCGGTTGCGGCGGTGCAGGAGGAGATGCGGGCCAGCGGCGAGCGCCTGGCGGTGGTGCTGCCGGCCGAGGAGCGGGCGCTGTTCGATGTCTACGTGATGCTCCTGGGCAGCGACACGCTGGTGGCGGACACCGTGCAGCGCATCCGCTCGGGGATGTGGGCACCCGCGGCCCTGAGGGACACCATCCGTGAGCACGCCCGGGTGTTCGAGCAGATGGAGGACAGCTATCTGCAAGCCCGGTCCGAGGATATCCGCGACATCGGCAGGCGCCTGCTGATCCGGCTGCAGTCCGAAGAGCGTGAGCCCAGGGAGTATCCGGAGGACTGCGTGCTGCTGAGCGACGAGGTGAGCGTGGCCCAGATCGCCGAGGTGCCGGTCGGCCGGCTCGCGGGCATCGTCTGCATGCGCGGCTCGGCCCTGTCCCACACCGCGGTGCTTGCCCGGGCCCTGGATGTTCCTGCGGTCATGGGGCTGGGCGACCTGCCCATCGGCCGGCTGGACGGCTGCCGAATCGTGGTCGACGGCTCCCAGGGGCGCATCTACGTTCAGCCCACCGGGGCCGTGCTGAGCGAGTTTCGCCGTCTGGTGGGGGAAGAGGTCCGGATGTCGGCCGGACTCAAGGAGCTACAGGAGCTGCCCGCGGAGACCACCGACGGCCACCGCGTGCCCCTGTACGTGAACACCGGTCTGCTCTCGGACATCTCCCCGGCCCACGACAGTGGTGCCGAGGGAGTGGGGCTGTACCGCACCGAGTTCGGCTTCCTGGTGCGCCAGTCCTTCCCGGGCGAGGACGAGCAGTGTCAGATCTACCGGGAGGTGCTCAAGTCCTTCGCCCCCAATCCGGTGACCATGCGCACCCTGGACGTGGGCGGCGACAAGAGCCTACCCTATTTCGCCATCAAGGAGGACAACCCGTTCCTGGGCTGGCGCGGGCTGCGCATCACCCTAGATCACCCGGAGATCTTCCTCACCCAGCTGCGAGCGATGCTGCGCGCCAATCGCGGTTTCGGCAACCTGCAGGTGCTCCTCCCCATGGTCAGCCGTCTGGAGGAGGTGGACGAGGCCCTGCGCCTGCTCGATCGGGCGCGCCTGGAGCTCACCGAGGAGGGCGGGGACGTGCCTAGACCGCAGGTGGGCGCCATGGTAGAGGTTCCCGCCACGGTGTACCAGGCGGCCGCTCTGGCGCAGCGGGTGGACTTCCTGTCGGTCGGCACCAACGACCTGACCCAATACCTGCTGGCGGTGGACCGCAACAATGCTCGGGTGGCGGGGCTCTACGACTGTCTGCATCCAGCCGTCATTCGGGCACTACGGGAAGTGGTGACCGGCGCTCACCGCTGGCAGAAGCCGGTGAGCGTGTGCGGAGAGATGGCGGGCGACCCGGCGGCATCCATCCTGCTGATGGGTCTGGGCGTCGACAGTCTCAGCATGAATGCCTCCAGCCTGCCCCGGGTGAAGTGGACCATACGCAGCCTGTCCCTGCGCCACGCCCAGGCCATCGCCCTGCAGGCGCTGGAGCAGGAGGATCCGGCGGCGATACGCGCACTATTGTACCGTACGCTGGAGTCAGTGGGTCTGGGCGGACTCGCGAGGAGCGGTGTATAGACTCTGGCTACCCGCCCATGCAGCGCATAGCACAGTCAGGCGAAGGTCTCGGGACGGCGCAGACGGAGCTGTATGGCCTGGCGCGCAGCATTGCCGAGCTGGAATGGCTGCTACTGCTGTTGGTGATGGTCTACTCCGTGGTCACCCAGATGGGTTCGGAGGAGCGTATCCACCTGGCGGGGGCCATCGTCCTGTACGCCGTGCTGGTGGACGCCGATCGCCTCAAGGCCATCAACAACAACTATGGCCATGAGGCCGGCAACAAGCTTATCCAGCAGGTCGCCGAGAACCTGTGCCGGGTACTACGCGGCTCCGATGTGGTGGGCCGCTTCGGGGGAGAGGAATTCGTCATCCTCCTGCCGGAATGCAGCCTGGTCGACGCCTAGGAGGCCACCGAGCGGGTGCGGGCCAGCTTGGCCGAGGTCGAGATCGTCGTGGGTGTAGTCACGGTCTCCACCACGGTCAGCATAGGAGTGGCCAGCTATCCCAGGCACGGCAATACCATCCAGGAGCTGATGGAGTGTGCCGACGCCGGCATGTACCAGAGCAAACAGGCGGGGCGCAACCGGGTCCGCGTGGTGGGTGGCCAGGAGTGCGACGTTCGCGGTACGGCGTAGGGCGTCACGACCCGGTGCTGCGGTGGCCGGGACCGCTGCGGCGAACGTCAGCCGGTGTCCAGGGCCAGGTCACTAGCAGCACGGTCAGGCCCGCGGCCAGCACGATGTCAGGCGCATTCCGGCTGCGCGCCAGCAGACCGATGCACAGGGCCACCACGGCCAGGGTCAGCCATGCCTGCCAGCTTATGCTGCGTCGGGGCTCCAGGAATCCAGGGATCGAGCGGTCTGAGGCGGCAGGTTCGCCATCTGCGAGGGCGGGCGCCTATTGTAACCCCGTCGCTGCGCGCGAGAATCGAGGCTCGCATATTGTGGCAGGCGCGGACCGTCGCGTTGACACTGCGAAGCGGCGGCTCGGATAATTCGCAATCCACCTTCGCCGGCCTCGCCGCTGCGCCTCGGGCGCGGGCGGGCAGCCGCCCAGGCGACTTCTACTGCCCAATGCTCCATCCGGTTGCTGGGAGGCGACCCTGAATGACTCTTGCCTACGGGGCGGTTCTGCTGTCTCTCGCCTCAGTGCTGGCGGCGCTGTTTGCCGATCGATATCCCACGGCAGCACGGGTCGCCTTCACCCTGTTGGGTTTAGGCGGTCTGGCGGCCGTGGCCGCGGGAGGCGCAGCCCTGCTGGGCCACGAGGTGGAGCGTGCCACCCTGCCCCTGGGACTGCCCTGGCAGCCCTGGCAGCTGCGCCTCGATCCCTTGACCGGTCTGTTTCTCGCCATCATCGGGGCGGTGGTGGCGGCGGTAGCGGTGTACGGGCCAGCCTATGCACGGGAGTTTCGTCACGGCCGCAGCTCGTTCGCGGTGCTCGGCGGGTTCACCGGCCTGTTCGTGGCCGGCATGCAGCTGGTGGTGCTGGCGGACGAGGCCTTCACCTTCATGGTCGCCTGGGAGCTGATGTCGCTCTCCAGCTACTTCCTGGTGGCCTATCAGCATGAGCAGGCCGCCAATCGTCGGGCCGCATTCCTCTACCTCTTGATGGCCCACATCGGCGGCCTGAGCATCCTACTCGCCTTCGCCGTGCTGGCTGCCCACGGCGGGAGCTTCAGCTTCGAGGCCATGCGCCAAGTCGCGCTGACTCCTAACTGGGCCACCGTCGCCTTCGCCCTGGCATTCCTGGGCTTTGGCATGAAGGCTGGTCTGGTGCCCCTCCATGCCTGGCTGCCGGAGGCGCATCCGGCAGCCCCCTCCCACATCTCGGCCCTGATGTCCGGGGTCATGCTCAAGGTGGCGGTCTACGGTTTCGTGCGCTTCAGCTTCGATCTGCTGGGGGAGCCCCAGTGGGGCTGGGGGGTGGCGGTGCTGGCCGTGGGCGGCGTTTCCGCCATGCTGGGGGTGCTGCTGGCCCTCATGCAGTCGGACCTCAAGCGCCTGCTGGCCTACTCCTCGGTGGAGAACGTGGGGATCATCTTCGTCGCCCTGGGTCTGGCGCTGCTGTTCCTCGGCAGCGGTGCAACCCGCCTGGGGGCGCTGGGTCTGATGGCGGCGCTCTATCACGCCGTGAACCACGCCCTGTTCAAGAGCCTGCTGTTCCTAGGCGCCGGGGCCGTGCTGCACACCAGCCACGAGCGGAACCTGGAGAACCTGGGCGGACTGCTGCGACGGATGCCGTGGACCGGCCTTTTCTTCTTGCTCGGCTGCGTGAGCATCTCGTCCCTGCCGCCCTTCAACGGCTTCGTCTCCGAATGGCTCACCTTCCAGACCGCACTTCAGGCCTGGACCCTGCAGAGCGGCGTGCTGCGCATCATGGTGCCGGTGGGCGCCGCGACCCTGGCACTCACCGGTGCCTTGGGAGCGGCCTGCTTCGTGCGGGCCTATGGCGTGGGATTCCTGGGTCAGGCCCGCAGCCGCCAGGCTCGGCACGCCCGCGAGGTGTCGCTGGGCATGCGCCTGGCCCAGGGAGCGCTGGCGGTCGCCTGCCTGGTTCTGGGCGTGCTGCCCACCGGCATGGTCGAGTTGCTGAACGGCATTCCCCAGGGGCTGCTCGGACAGGGCCTCACCGAGGCTACCGTGCACGGCTGGCTCTGGCTCACCCCCATCGAGGCCCGCACCGCCAGCTACTCCGGGCCGCTGGTGCTGGTGGGGCTCTCCGCTGCCTGGCTGCTGGGCGCCTGGGTGCTGCGCCGCGGGGGCGTGCGCCGGGTGCAGCCCTGCGAGCCCTGGGATTGCGGTTACGCCCGGCCCGATCCGCGTATGCAGTACACCGGTGCGGCGTTCTCCCAGCCCCTGCGGCGGGTTTTCGGGATGGCACTCAGCGTGGCGCAGGTGGTGGACCGCAGAGACGGGCTGCGCTACCGGCTGCAGGTGGGCGACCGCGTCTGGGGGCTGCTCTACGAGCCCGTGGGACGGATGGTCAAGGGGGCGGCGCGCCGGGTCGCTCGGCTGCAATCCGGCAACATCCGCATCTATCTGGGCTGGTCCCTGGGGACCCTGCTGGTGCTGCTGTGGCTGATCTCCTGAGCTCACTGCACTGGGCGCTGGCCCTGCTGCAGACCGTGCTGTTCGCGGCCGGCGCCCCCTTGCTCACGGCCTGGGTGCGGCGGGTGAAGGCACGCCTGCAGAATCGTCGCGGGCCGAGCCTGCTGCAGCCCTACCAGGATCTGCGCAAGCTCTTCGCCAAGCAAGTGATGGTGGCGGACAGTGCCTCGCGGGTGTTTCGCGCCGCCCCCTACATCGTCTTCGGCAGCACTCTGCTTGCCGCCGCGGTGGTGCCCCTGGTGGCGGTCCATCTGCCGGCGGCCGCCATCGCCGACGTCATCGTGATGGCGGGCTTCCTGGCACTGGGGCGTTTCTTCCTCGCCCTGGCGGGCATGGACGTGGGCACGGCCTTCGGCGGCATGGGCTCCTCCCGGGAGATGATGGTCTCCGGCCTGGCGGAGCCGGCCATGCTGATGTCGGTGTTCACCGTCGCCATGAGCGCCCACAGCACGAATCTCTCCAGTGTGGTGGATCATCTGCTCTCGGGCGGGCTGGTGCTGCGGCCCTCGCTGATGTTCGCACTGATGGCTCTGCTGCTGGTGGCCGTGGCGGAGACCGGGCGCATCCCGGTGGACAACCCCGCCACCCACCTGGAGCTCACCATGATCCACGAGGCCATGCTGCTGGAATACAGCGGCCGGCATCTGGCGCTCATGGAATGGGCCGCCCAGCTCAAGCTCATGCTCTACGGTGTGCTGATTGCCAACGTCTTCCTGCCTTGGGGCATCGCCAGGACCCTGGCACCGTTGCCCCTGCTCGCCGGTTTCGTGTCGGTGGCTGCCAAGCTGGTGCTGCTCGGTGTGGCCCTGGCGCTGGCCGAGACCGTGCTGGCCAAAATGCGCCTGTTCCGGGTGCCTCAGTTCCTGAATCTGGCCTTCCTGCTCGCCCTCCTGGGTATGCTGAGCCACGTCATCCTGGAGCTGGGACCATGACGACCATCGCCCAGCTGAGCCTCTTGCAACAGGCGGTGTTCGTGCTGGCCGCCCTGGTGCTGTTCGCCTCCTTCTCGCTGCTGGCCCAGGTGCGCCTGACCTCCGCCATCCACGCATTCGCCTGGCAGGGGGCGTTGGTGGCGGCAGTCACGACTCTGGTGGCGGTGGGCTCCGGCGTGCACCATCTGTACCTCTCGGCCGGAATGACCTTCGTGCTCAAGGCGCTGTTGATCCCATGGATGCTGCACCGCATGGTGCGCCGGCTGAGACTGGGCCGGCACGTGGAGGCCATCACCCATCCCGCCTTGGTCATCATGGCCGGGGCCTCCCTGGTGGTCTTCAGCTACTGGGTGGCGCTGCCCATCGAGCGGCTGCATTTCGTCGCCACCCGCAACGTGGTCGCCGTGAGCCTGGCGGTCGTGCTGCTGGGGCTGCTGATGATGGTGGCGCGCAAGCAGGCCGTGGCTCAGGTGCTGGGCTTCATGTCCATGGAGAACGGACTGTTCCTCGCCGCCGTGGCCGCCACGCGGGGCATGCCGCTGGTGGTGGAGCTCGGCGTGGCGTTCGACGTGCTGGTGGCCATGGTGCTGTTTGGCGTGTTCTTCTTGCAGATCCGGGAGAGCATCGATTCCCTGGACGTGGATCGGCTCAATCGATTGTCGGAAAGCGAGGAGTCATGAGCGCGCTGCTGCTCACCGTGTTCATTCCCTTGCTCGGGGGCTTGCTGCTGGCGGTGCTGGCGTCCCTGTCCGTCGGCGGCTGGGTCAACCTGGGTGTCTCGGCGGCGAGCTTCGCGGCCTCGGTGTGGCTGGCCGCCGGCGTGCTGGACGGCGAATTGGTCACCGGTGCCACCTTCCATGTGGATGCTTTCAACGTCTACCTGGTGGTGCTCACCACCTTCGTGGGACTCACCACGGCCATCTTCTCGCGCCCCTACATGGCGCACGTGTGCCAGTCCGGGCGGGTGCCGCGCCGCGGCCTGCGTCTCTACCACGCCATGTACCAGGCCTTCATGTTCACCATGCTGCTCGCGCTCACCACCAACAATCTGGGCATCCTGTGGGTGTCGGTGGAAGGGGCGACCCTGGCCACGGTGCTGCTGGTGTCTCTGTACCGCACCCCGGAGGCCGTCGAGGCAGCCTGGAAGTACTTCATACTATGCGGTGTGGGCATCGCGCTCGCCCTGTTCGGCACGGTGCTGGTGTTCTTCGCCGCCCAGCGGGCGCTGAGCGATCCCAATGCCGGCCTCACCTGGACGGTGCTATACGGCGCAAGTCCGGACCTGAATCCCACCGTGATGAGCATCGCCTTCGTATTCCTGCTGGTGGGCTACGGCACCAAGGTGGGCCTGGTGCCCCTGCACCACTGGCTGCCTGACGCCCATTCCGAAGGCCCGACGCCCATGTCGGCGATGCTCTCGGGGCTGCTCCTCAACGTGGCCCTGTATTCCGTGGTGCGGCTGAAGATGCTGGCCGACGGGGCATTGGCGGCCACGCAGCGTCCCCAGCTCGCCGGCCACCTGTTGATGGGCTTCGGCCTGCTGTCCTTTCTGGTCGCGGGCCTGTTCCTGCACCGCCAGCGTGACATCAAGCGCATGTTCAGCTACTCCTCCATCGAGCACATGGGGCTGATGACCT
>CAYQDX010000135.1:0-9831 GCA_964416345.1 uncultured Ectothiorhodospiraceae bacterium | reverse complement strand
ACGCCTGGGTCACCGAGTGGCGGGGCGCCAAGCTCGACGCCATGGGGCAGCAGGCCGCGATCGAGCAGATCAGGCTGGTCGCCGAGACCCTCGAGCGTGCGACTAACGCCTGACCTTGAAACTGCGCGAGCTCAAACTGCATTTGGCCCGCTGGCTGGAGCATTGGGCCGGACGGCTGCGCCGCTCCGCGGCGCCGGAGCCTGAGGCAGCGGGCAAGGTGTCAACCGCTGCCCGGCCGCCGGGGGGCGGGCCGCCGGCGCACTGGGTGGAACTGGTACGGCGACATGCGCCAGAGCTGCTGCGGGACATGGCCCCGCGGCAGGCGGGCCCGCTTTCATTATCGGAGCCTGAGGTCTCGGCGCCGACGCGCCCCGCAGCTCCCGCGATGGCGGCAACGCCACTACGGGGCCAGCAGCGGCCACGGCGGACCCGTTCACCGGCGCCCACGCGCGCCGAGAGCGGCGTGCCATCGGCCCGTGCGGACTTGGCTCCGTCCGCGGAACCGGACCCGCGACAAGCGATTCCGTCCGCGGCGGGGCGCGTGGGACCCGAATCCGATACGACGTTGTACCGCCACCTCGGATCCGCGCCGCTGCCGAATGCAATGGCCCCCGATCAATCGACGACGATTGGCACATCCCCGCCGACACCGGCAACGGAGGAGCCTTTGCGGCGGCGACAGCCGGTGGCGAGCCCATCGCAGGAAGACCAGCCGCGGCCGTCACGGGCCGAAGGGCGCCCGCAATCCACTCCCGCCACGTCGCCTATGCTGGCGCGGCGGCCGCGAGCCGCGGCGCCCTCGACGCCTACGTCGCCAACCCCGGGTCCATCCCACGAACTGCGTCCACCCCTCGGCGACTCCGGGGCGTGTCTGACGACACCGACCTCCGATGCGCGGCCGGGCGATGCGGCGCCACGGTTCCAGCTTTCGCCACCGTACGACCCGGACCGGCGCGGACAGCCGCCGCTGCACTCAGCGCCTGAGCCCGACAACGCCTTCACGACCGACTGGCCGCTGCTGCCGGACACGCCCAACGCGCCGAACGAGGCTCATGCGGGCGCACGTCTACCCCAACCGATCTCGCCGGAGACGGACATCGCGACACGGCAGGAGCGTCCGACTCGCCCATTGAGCGAATCGCCCCGGACGGCGCCGGCCGGGGTCGCGTGGAAGCAACCGGCTGAGCGCCGGGACGACGACGGCCACAGATCACGGCCGCATGCTGCGGCTGAGCACACGGTGGCAAGTACGCCCGTGGCCTGGCCGGTGCTGGACAGCGAGCCGGCCACCCAGGCGGCACGCCAGAACATCGTCGATCGCTGGCCGGCGCTACCTTCTGAGTCCACGACCTCGGCCGCCGCGATGGACCAACTGGCCTTGATGCGCGCCTTGGCAGAAGCCGAGCGGTGCCGGCGCCTCGACCACGAACAGCGCGGCACGGCATGGAACGGGTAGCCTTTCTGCATCAGAAGACCGGTGTCCGCATCGGCTGCCTGCTGAACCCCGAGAGCCTGGTGCTGCGGCGGCGTGCCGGCGTGAATACGCGCGCGAGCGCCGGCGGGCTGGTCACCGGGACCGACCTCAGCGACGACCCCATCGTGTACACCGGTGGCGGTACCACCGAGCTGGACCTCGATCTGCTGTTCGATGTGGCCCTCGCCGGCTCGTCCATCCAGAGTGACGACGTGCGTGACCTAACCCGCCCGCTCTGGGAGCTGGCCGAGAACCAACGTCGCCAGAATGCCTATGGCAAACCGCCCTGCGTCCGCTTCGTGTGGGGCAAGAGCTGGAACATACCCGGGGTGGTAGTGGCGGTGGCGGAGCGCTTGGAGTATTTCACTAGCACCGGCGCCCCGCGCCGCTCCTGGCTGCGCATGCGGCTGCGGCGCATCACCGAGGACGAGGCCAGACAACCGGCCGGCGGCACTGTGCCGCTGCTCACGCCGACCCAGGAGCCGGTGCCGGCCGGCATCGAGGGTCCGGGCATCACGCCCGAGGTGCACGAGCTCAGCGGCAGCGGCGCCGGCGCCGCCGCTTCAGTCGCCGACGAACGGTTGGACCAGCTCGCCTTCCGCTATTACGGCAACGCCGCGCTGTGGCGGCTGATCGCCGGCTTCAACGGCATCCTGGATCCCTTGCACCTGATCGCCGGCCAGCTCATCGAGCTGCCGCCGCTGACGCAGTTGGACGAATCGCCATGACGGGCGTGACCGCCCTTCCAAGGGTGTTCGTCACCTTCGACGGCACGGACGCGCCGCAGGAGCTGATGCGCTGCCTCGGTGCCCTGCGGGTGCAACAACGCCTGTCGCTGCCGACCCAGTGCGAGCTCACCTTCTACGACCCGCCCGCCGAGCGCACGTCATTCGACCGCCGTGGCACGGCGCTCGAGGTCCGCGTCGAGGGTTTTGCCGAGCGGCTGTTCGGCGGCGAGGTCGTGGCCGTCGAATACCAGTACGACGGCGACGGCGGCCAACTGCTGCGCCTACGCGCCTACGACCGGTTGCAACGGCTGCGGCAACGCCAGCCGCTGCGCGTGCATCGCCAGCTCACCTGTGCAGAGCTGGCGCGCGATCTGACCGCCGATCTGGGCATCGAGGTCGACGCCACAGATGCCGGTGCGCTGTGGCAGCAGCTAGTACAGCACGAGCAGACCGACTTCGAGCTACTGGCGGAAGTGGCCGGCCGCAGCGGCCTGTACTTCACCTTGCGCGACGACCGCCTGCTCCTGCTGACACTGGCGGGCAAGGACGCGCCGCTGCCCCTGGCCTTGGGCCGTACCCTGCTAGAGGGTCGGTTCGAGATCAACACCGACCCGGCCAGCCAAGCGGTGACGGTCCTGGCCTGGGACCCCTGGGTCGCCGAGGCACGCGCGGCTCAGAGTCGCAGCGCCCACAACCGGCTGGACATCCCGGACGCGAGCCCGGAGCTCGCCGCTGAACGCCGCACGCTCACCGGTCGCACCTGCCAAACCGAGGACCAGGCCGACGCCCTGGCGCAGGACGAGCTCGAACGGCGCGTCGGCCGTGAACGGGTGATGTGGGGAGTGGCCGCCGGCAATCCGGCGCTGCGCCCGGGCGCGGTGGTGGAGGTCAGCGGCGTGGCCCACTCGGTGGCAGGGCGCTACGCCGTGACCAGCGCCAGGCACACGATCGACCGCGAGCGCGGTTACTTGACCGAGCTCGACAGCCTGCCGCCGGTCGTGCCCACGCCCCCAGCCGCGACGGCCGCCCTGGGCCTGGTCACCGGCGTCGACGACCCGCGAGGGCTGGGACGCGTCCGCGTCGAGCTGCCGACCCACGGCACCCTGGAATCCGAATGGCTGCAGGTGCTGTTGCCGGCGGCCGGCCCGGACAAGGGCATCATCGCGCTGCCGGACGTGGGCGATCGTGTCCTGGTGCAGTTCCTGCGCGGCGATCCGGCACAGGCGGTGGTGCTCGGGGGGCTGTACGGACCCACCGAGCCGCCCGACGCCGGCGTGGCCGACGGTCGCATCGGCCGCTACACCTTACTCACTCCGGGCGGGCAGCGCCTGCAACTGGACGACACCAAGAACGCGGTGCGGCTCGAGACTGGGAAGAACAGCGATCTGCGCCTGTCGCCCGGCTACGCACGCCTGCACAACAATGGCGGCAGCTTCGTCGAGCTGCACGGCAAACGAGTCCTCGTGCATGCCGCCGAGCACCTGGTACTGGAAGCGCCGGGCGGACAGGTGACGATCCGCGGTAACGCCATCGACTTCGAGCAGGGCTGAGCCACCATGAAACTGCTCACCCTCGAGGCCATCCTGCACTGCGATCACCAGCTCGGGCTGGTCGGGCTGGTGGCCCAGCAGCAGTTCGTCCGCATCGCCGGTGTCCCGGTGCTGGTCGAGACTGACCCCGAGCAACGGCCGATCGCCGGGTGCCCCAACGTCGGCCCCGCGATCAAGGCCTGCACCACGACCCTGCCGGTGCAGCAAGGCTACTCAGGCCTGCTGCGCATCGGCGGGCGGCGGGTGTGTTTGGACACGGTCACCGGCCGGACCGACGGCACGCCGCCGGGAACGGTCAAATACCAGGTCCGCTTTGCGGGTCAAGAGCTCGTCGCGGAGTTGTGATGCCGCTACCGTCGTACCGCACCTGGCATTTCGTTCACCCCGATTTCGACCTCGGGGTGCCGACGCACGGCCTGCAGTTCCTGCCGACATGTGGCGTGGCCATGGTCGACGGTCCCGGCGCAGTACGCCAGTCGATCCTGTTGCTGCTCTCGACCCGGCCGGGCGAGCGCGTCATGCGCCCCGAATACGGCTGCGACTTGTACCGGCTAGTGTTCGAGCCCAACGACGCGACCACCGCCGGCCTCGCCATCCACTATGTGCGCGAGGCGGTCAACCGTTGGGAGCCGCGCGCCGAGATCCTGCGCCTGGACGCCGAGCCGGCGGCCGATGATCCCGGCCGCCTGGACATCACGCTCGACTACCGGGTGCGCGTCGTGCGCGTGGCCGACCGCATCGTGTTCCCCGTGAGCCTGACTCAGTCGGAGGCTTGATGTCTCTGCCCACTATCAACCTCGACGACCGCCGTTTCGGCGACCTGCTAGAAGCGGCGCATCGCCAGATACGCCAGAGCTGCCCGGGATGGACCGACTTGTCCGCGGGCGATCCCGGCGTCGTGCTACTGGAAGTGTTCGCACACCTCACCGAGGTGATGCTGTACCGCCTCAACCGCATTCCCGACAAGGTGCACATCGAGCTGTTGAACCTGCTCGGGGTGAATCTGCAGCCGCCCTCGGCCGCGGCCGTGGAGCTGGTGTTCGGCCTGCGACAGGCATCGACCCGCAAGCTCGAGATTCCGCGCGGAACGCGGGTCACGGTGGCCCGCACCGGCGGCGACGAACCGCCGGTGTTCACCACGGTGGCCGCCGCCACGCTCGAGCTCGGCCAGCTCGAGGGTCGTACGCGTGCCTATCACGCCGATCTTGTGGAGGGCGAGCTGATCGGCCAGGGCAGCGGCAGCCCGGCGCTGATGCTGCAGGTGGCACGGCCGCCCATCGTCAACGCCGCGGCCGGCGGCCCGGAACTGGTGGTCGGCGTGGCCGTGCCCGATGGCGGCCTGTCGCCAGGCGCCCGCGGCCTGCAGTTCGAGGGCACGACCTTCCGGGTGTGGCGCGAAGTCGAGAGCTTCAGCGACCTGGGCGACGACCGGCACGTGTACCTGGCCGACCGACACCAGGGACGCATCCAGTTTGCCCCGGCACTGCGGGCCCGGCCCGAAGGCACCCCCGACCAGCCACTCGAGGACGCGCCGCGGGCCCTGGCCGAGATACCGGCTGCCGGCGCGGAGATCCGCGCCTGGTACTGGCGTGGCGGCGGGGTCCAGGGGAATGTCGCGGCCGAGACGCTGACCCTGCTCAAGGACGGCATCGCCGGCATCACCGTGACCAATCCGCAGCCGGCGGTAGGCGGACGGGCCGCCGAGTCACTGGCAAACGCCATGGCGCGCGGCCCCCAGGAGATCCACTCCTTGAAGCGCGCGGTCACGGCACGCGACTTCGAGCTATGTGCCCTGCGCACCGGCGCGGTCGACCGGGCCCATGCCTATACCAAAGCCGCGCTGTGGCACCACGCACCGCCCGGCACCGTGGAAGTGCTGCTGCTGCCGCACATCCCCGAGGCGGAGCGTGGCACGGGACCAGTCACCGCCGAAGTCGTGCGCGCCCACTGCGAGCGCAACATGGCGCTACTGCCACGCATCCGCCAGGAGCTGGATCTGCGGCGGCCACTCGGCACCAACTGCCTGGTCAACTGGGCGCACTGCAAGCCGGTGCAGGTAAGGGCCCAGGTGGTGGTGTTCCGCGAGGAGAGCCCCGGCGCAGTGGCGCAGCGTGTGCTGCAGCGCCTGTACCGACACATCAATCCCCTACCGGTTCCGCCCGACCACCCGGGATGGGTCAGCGGTCAGCCACTCACCAGCTGGCACGTGTACCGCACCATCGGCGCCGAGCCTGGCGTGAAATCCATCAACCGAGTGCGACTGGTGGTGGACGACGTGCCTGATCTGGAGGTCACGGCACTCGCCGCCGATCGGTATCAGGAGCGCACCTGGTACGCCGGCTCGCGCGACACGCTGTACCGCTCGATGAACGACGGCCAGGGCTGGGAGCCGGTGCAGAAGTTTGTCGACGAGACCATCGTCACGGTGAGACCGTTCGACCAGCCGGCCGGCGACAACCGACTGGGCTCGGGGTTGGTGGCCGTCGTGACCGCCTACCAGGATGCCCGCGCCCGCATTCATCTGTCACGGGACTGCGGCGAGACCTGGGAGATTCTGCAACCGACGGCCTTCCCGGTGGCCGATGCCGCCTGGCTGGAACGCGACGGGCGTTTGTCGCTGCTGCTGGCCACCGACCGCGGCTTGTTCGAGCTCGCCATCAGCGCCGACGCGGACCCGGTCCCCTTGGTGGTCGACCCGCAGGACCTGAAACTGGGCTTCTACCGGGTCACCGTGCTCGCCGACGGCCGTACCACGCCAGCTATCGCCGTCGCCGCCCGCGACGAGCGCGGTGTGTTCCTCTCGACCCGGGCCGGCGAGCAGGGCAGCTTCCAGCCGATCGGGCTCGATAACCAACTGGTGCGCGTGCTCGCCGTGCAACAGGCCGGACCGCACCGCTACCTGTGGGCCGGACTGGCTGCGGCCGGTTCCGACCCTGGCAAGGGCTGCTATCGCTGGCGCCTGACCACGGACACCAGCACCCCCAGCGGCTGGGAGGAGCTCACCGCGGGCTGGGCCGACCAGAAGGCCGGCAGTTGTCTCGGACTGGGCTTTCTCGACGGGTGGGCATTCGCTGCCACCCGCAACCGCGGCGTATTGCGCCTCGACAGCGGCGACAAGATCTATGCCTGGCAGGCGCCCGACGTGAACTGCGGGCTGCCGCTGCGCGAGGTGGGCCGTCTGCAACCGGTAGCCACCGTGGCCGCCAGCCCGCATGGCGGACAATTGCTCGCCGCCGGTCCGCAGGGCGTGTATCGCAGTGCCGATCAGGGTCGCACCTACCAGAACTGTTCGGCACGCGAATACGAGACCGAGGTCACCGTGCCGCCGAATTGGCTATTCTGTTCCAATGAGCACCAGCTAGAGGTGATACCCGAAGATGCGTCGGGATGAGATCGCCCGCCTGCTGCCCGAAGTGTTCCAGCGCACCTTGCGACCAGGATCGCCGCTGACCGCCTGGCTCGCCGCAATGGAAGACCTGCATGCCCCGGCCGAGGCGGTGCTGGAGTCGCTCGAGAGCCATTTCGATCCGCGCCAGGCGCCCGAGCGGCTGTTGCCTCTGTTGGCGGCCTGGGTGGACCTGACCCGCTTCATGCGTGCGCCGACCACGACACCCGACACCCAGGATCTGGTGTCCAGCGGCAACGGCCAGCTACGCGAGCTGATCGCCACGGCCCTGGCGCTGTCGCAGGCACGCGGCACACACCAGGGCCTGCAACGTTTGCTTGAGGTCGCGACCGGGCTGTCCGGCTACGCGATCGATGAAAACGTGCCGACCCAGGAAGGGCAACCCAGGCCATTCCACATCCGGGTCCAGGCCCCAGCGGCAGCGCGCCCGCACGAGGCCCTGGTACGCCGCATCGTCGAACAGGAAAAGCCGGCCTACGTAACCTTCGACCTGACGTTCGGTACCCCCGATTGAGGAGTTGATTCATGACCAGCATCGCCACCGTCAAACCCAAGCTGGACACCGCAACCAGCGCCGCTGGCAAGACCGTCCCGTTCAGTTTCGCCGTCACCAACACCGCCGGCCGCACGCTGTCCGTGGGCGCCAAGGTGCTGGCCGACGCTCCAGCGCAGGAAAGCTGGTTCGCCCTCACCGGCAAGGCCGAGCGCGAGCTCGGCAAGGACGATTTCGATCAGTTCGACGTCGAGGTGAATCTGCCGACCGATGCGGCGGCGGGCATCTACAAGTTCCGCCTGCTGGTGTACTCCACCGCCGCTCCAGGTGAGGACTACACGGAGGGGCCGACGGTCTCGGTCGAGGTTCCAAAAGGGGACACCACACGTCCGCCTCCTCCGCCTCCTCCGTTTCCCTGGTGGATCGTCGCGGTCGCCGCGGTGTCGGTACTGCTGATCGGTGGCGGCATCGCCGCCTTGTTGTTTTTGGGGGCGGCAAAGTCGGTGCCGAAGGTGACTGGGCTGACGCTCGACGATGCCATCGTCAAACTCGAAGACGCCGGACTCAATGTCTCGGACACCGGCGTGACCGAGGAGGCGACCGGCCAGGCCGATGCCGGGACCGTGATCAAGCAATCGCCCGAAGCCGGCGCCGATCAGCCCGAAGACAAGCTGGTCAGCCTTACCATCGAGCAGCTCACCGTGCCTGTGCCCTCGGTGATTGGCATGAAGGTGCCCGCGGCTAGGACGCTACTGAACGAGGCCCGACTCGACCTCGCCGGCAAGATTACCTACCAACGCTCCAGCCAGTTCCCGGGCGGTGCCATCATCGCCCAGACACCCGACGCCAATCAGCGTGCAATCCCCGGCCAGGAGGTCGCGGTGACGGTCGCCGAGGAGTTGATCCGGGTCCCAAACCTGCAAAATAAGTCCTACACCGCTGCGCGTGTCGCGCTCGAGACCCTGGGCCTCTCGGTCGGCAAGGTCAGCCACGAAAAGACCGGCGGCTCGCCCGACACGGTCGTTCGGCAGGAGCCGGCGCCGGACGCCGAGGCCAAGGCCGCAAGCAAGGTGGACCTGTGGCTGGTCGAGAAGAAGATTCGGGTGCCGAACGTCAAGGGCCAGGACGTGAAGCATGCTCAGGCCGCGCTGAGCAAAGCCGGACTCAAACCCGTCCTGTTCCCCATTGCGCCACCGGCCAAGAGCACCGAGCCAACCGAAAAGGTGAAAGAACAGAAGCCCAGGGCCAATACCCCGGTCTACACCGGTACCGACGTCACGCTGGTGTACTACAAGCGGCCGCTGCGGCTCCCCTTGGGGATAAGGCGGTACAAGATCGAGGCGCACGTGATGAGTCAAATTCTGAAGAAGACCCGCGAGCTGAAGCAGGTCGACGGCGACTTGAGGTCGGTCCCGCGGGCGCCGGAGTGACGCCGAACCGGATCTAACTGCCGGCCGGGGCGGCGCCATGTGCGCGCCGTCCCGGCTCCGTAACTGTCCGAGTCGTGACCGGGCGCGTTGCTCGACCTCACAGCCACCGCAGTGCCATGGGCAAGAAACTCTTCATTGGCCTTCTCATCCTCGTCGCCGTGCTGTACGTGCTGGTGGTCGGCTTCGGCCTGTTCACTGCCGAGAGCGAAAGCGAGCAACGGCAGCGCAAGCAGAACCCCGAGGCCGGCGACAACCCTGCAATGCGGGCGCTCGACGCCCTGCTCGCGCCGCTGGCCCCGAAGCTGGTCCTGAACGGTCTGCAATGCAACGGCCAGCCCGTGGTCAAGATCTTTCGCCTCACCGGCACGGCCAGCAAATGTACGCTCCACCTATGTGCTGCCTGCCGCATGCCGAACGGCAAGCTCGACGAGGAGGAGCATCGGCGCGGCGAGCTCCGGATCTATGACACCGGCGTCCAGGCTTACGTATTCGTGGACGCGCCGCGCAATGAGCGACCGAGCGATTGCCACGACCAGTTGCCAGGTAGCGGTCTGCGCCTGGCGGTCACCTACACCCCGGCAGCGGACAGCGGCGAGGGCCCACGGGTGCAATGTTGGCTGACGCGCGATGCCGCCAAGCCCATCGCACTACCCGTGCTCGAAGGCGGCGGCACGCTGCGGCTGGAGTGCCTGGGTTGCGACAAGGACCAGACCCTGCGGCTGCGCATCGACTAGCTAGGTCCCATCCGAG
>CAYQDX010000134.1:0-9867 GCA_964416345.1 uncultured Ectothiorhodospiraceae bacterium | reverse complement strand
AGCTCTACCAGCGCAGCGCCGACGTCTTCCTGGGAGTGCCGTTCAACATCGCCTCGTACGCCCTGCTGACCCTGATGCTGGCCCAGGTCAGCGAGCTTGCGCCCGGAGAGCTGGTCCTGAGCCTCGGCGACACCCACCTTTACCTCAACCACCTAGAGCAGGCCCGCCTACAGCTCTCCCGCACGCCGCGCAGACTGCCCATCATGCGCCTCAACCCGGCCGTGCGATCACTGCCGGAGTTCCACTACGAGGACTTCGTCCTCGAAGGTTATCAACCGCACTCGCCGATCAAGGCGCCGGTGGCGGTCTAGAAGCCGCCGGCGGGCAGCAGGCTGACAAACCGCCCTGCATTACGAAGCTGACCGCGCCCCGTACCCGCAGGCTGCGCCTAAGGCGCATTGGGGTCCATCAGCTGGTAGCCCACGCCGCGCACGGTGCGCAGTAGAGGAATGGACTCACCACCGTCCAGAGCACTGCGCAGCAGGTGCACATGCGCCCGCAGCGCATCGCTGTCCGGAGGAGAATCGCCCCAGATTGCCCGCTCTATCTCCTCCCGGGGCACGACGCGCGGCGACTGCCGGAGCAGCATGTCCAGGATCTTCAACGGGATCGGGGGCAGCTTAATCACCCGCTCGCCGCGGGTCACGCGCAACGTGTCCGGGTCGTAGCTCAGGTCGGCGACCTTCAAACGCCGACGCACATTCACCCGGCGATAACGTCGCACCAGGGCATCGACGCGGGCCGCCAGCTCCTGCAGCGAGAATGGCTTGATCAGATAATCGTCCGTACCGGCGGCAAAACCTTCCAGGCGTTCCTCCACGGTATCCCGCGCCGTGAGCATCAACACGGGCACTTCGTAGCCCGCCTCGCGCAGCCGGCCGCAGAGATCCAGGCCGTCGCCACCGGGCAGCATCAGATCGAGGATCACGGCATCGTAATCCTGCTCCAGGGCGAATTTCATGCCGGTGATGGCGTCGTAGGCTGCATCGACCGTATCACCCTTGGCCTCGAAGAAGTCGTAGATGTTGGCCACGAGATCGGGGTTGTCTTCGATGACGAGGAGGTGCACGGCTGGGCGACCGCGAAGGCGTCCTTCAGTATCTGGGCATGGTCGTGTCCACGTCCCGGGCCCAGGCTGAAACGCCGCCCTGGAGGTTGATCACGTCGGCGAAGCCGGCATTCTCGAGATAGACCGCCACCGCGTGGCTGCGCACTCCGTGATGGCAGATCACAACGGTCTCCTGCTGGGGGTCCAGGTCGTCAAGCGCCTGCGGGATGTGGCGCATGGGGATCATCCGGGAGCCGGCAATACGGCAGATGGCAAACTCCCAGGGCTCGCGCACATCCAGCAGCAAGGGGGCGGAAGGTGTGTCCTGCAGATATTGATGCAGCTGCAGTGCGGTGAGCTGGCGCATGGTCGGGGACCAGGGAAGGAAGCCATGAGTGCATTATGGCAGAGCAGACCGCTTGGGATCAGCTATATCCGCATGACTCGTATCCATCGGCCTTCAGGTGGCTCCTCGGCCCGCGAGTGTGGAGCCCCGGCTGGGTGCCGAACCCGCGGCTAGGCGCCGGCTTCCGCCCTTGCTGGAACGCGGCCTCCTGGACCCATCTCGACCCGGCGGGGGCGCTCGCTGCGCACGAGCCCAAGCAAGGCACGTATTAATCGTCCCGAAGGTTCTCGCATTGGGCCTCCGCGACACACTGCAAGTACGTCCCTGTAAGCACGACGGCGGGCTCCCTCCCGCCGACGGTCGCCTCCACCCCATGCAAGGACTTTCGCAATGATTGATAGCACGCTGCCAGGACGCTTGCCTTCATGGTCGTGTCTCCTCTTGCTATTGTTCGAACAACCTTACCGGCTGCGCATTTATAGTCTCCGGCCGGCGAAGATCCAAGGACCGACGGCGTGGCGACTCGGCGTGCTCACCGCCGCGGCCGGGTCAGCCCCTCCTGGAGCGCCAGAGATGTTTCTGTCGATTATCGCCGCCATGGACCGCAATCGACTCATCGGTGCCGCCGGCGGACTGCCGTGGCATCTGCCGGCGGATCTGCGCCATTTCCGCCGCCTCACCCTCGGCAAGCCGGTGCTCATGGGCCGGCGCACCCACGAGTCCATCGGCAGGCCCTTGCCGCAGCGGCTCAATCTGGTGCTGACCCGCGATCGGAGCTACGCCGCGCCCGGCTGCATGGTAGTGCCGGATTTGCCTGGCGCCATGGCGGCTTGCAGCACGGCCGAGGAGCTGATGATCATCGGCGGTGCCTCGCTCTACCGGGCGTTGCTGCCCAGGACCTCGCGCATGTATCTCACGCTGATCGAGGCCGAGCTCGACGGGGACACGTACTTTCCGGAGTGGGCTCCCGCCGAATGGCGGGAGCGGGAGCGTAGCACCCACCTCGCGGACGAGGAGAGCCCCTACCCCTACAGCTTCGTGCTGCTGGATCGAATCCGCGAGCCGGGCGTCATTCGTCCGCTTCCGGCACGGACGGCGGCGGGCGCAGGTGCGGGGTCTGGCTGCGCGGACAGGCGACCGTGAAGCGCTGGCCGTCCTCCAGGCGCAGTGCGGTGAGATGGCCGCCCCAGACACAGCCGGTATCGAGGGCATGCAGGCCGGGGGCCTGGAATGGTCCCAAGGTGGACCAGTGCCCAAACACGATATGCAGGCCGGCGCTGGCACGTCCCGGCGCCCGGAACCAGGGCACCAAGCCTGGCAGCTGAGTGCCCGGCGGACCGTTGCAGCGGAAGTCGACCCGCCCCTCGGCGTCGCAATAGCGCAATCGAGTCAGACAGTTGGTAATGAAGCGCAGGCGGCCCCAGCGGTCCCCCGCCTCACCCCAGCGTGCCGGATAGTCGCCATACATGTGGTGTAGGAAGTCCGATGCCTGTGCGCTGCGAAGCACGGCCTCCACCTCGCCGGCATGGCGCAGTGCCGCGTCCAGGTCCCACTGGGGGGGAAGGCCGGCATGCAACAGCGTGTATCCCAGCCGCCCGTCGTGATGGATCAGCGGCTGGTGGCGCAGCCAGTTCAGCAGCTCTTCGCGGTCTGGCGCTCTCAGCACCGGGGTGAGCGTGTTATTGCGCTTGGGGGGCGCCGCATGGGCCAGAGCCAGCAGGTGCAGGTCGTGGTTGCCCAGCACGGTTACCGCAGCCGGGCCCAGATCGCGCACGAAGCGCAGCACCTCCACTGAGCACGGCCCACGATTGACCAGGTCGCCGGTCAGCCACAGCCTGTCCGCCTGCTCGTCGAAGGCTAGCTTGTCGAGCAGATCGAGCAGCGGCTCGTAGCAGCCTTGTATGTCGCCGATTGCGTAAGTGGGCATCGGGCGCGCCAGGCCGTCGGAGGACGATCCGGGTGGCTGTGCGGCCTAATGCAAGGCGTTCGGCAGCGACAGGGTGAAGGGCGAGATTGCGGCGTCGAACTGCGTGCCGTCGTCGGCCAGCATCTGGTAGCTGCCATGCATGCTTCCGACGGGTGTCTCTAGCAGGGTCCCGCTGGTGTACTGGAAGCCCTCACCTGGGCGCAGGTGGGGCTGTTTGCCCACCACTCCGTCGCCGCGAACCTCCTGCACCTTACCGTTGGCGTCGGTGATGATCCAATGACGCGTCAGCAGCTTGGTGGGGACGGTCCCTTCGTTGCGAATGGTGATGGTGTATGCGAAGACGTAGCGATTCGCCTCTGGACTGGACTGATCCGCGACATACTCCGTCTCGGCATCGACCTTGACGTCATAAGGCTGGCGCTGACTCATTTGGGACCTGCGTAGACCGCTGCTGGGGAAACCAGAAGTCTATCATGAAAGCCTGGGCCGCCAGCCTGGCCCCGGCGGGACTCAGGCACGCCCGGCCGCCGCAACGGCGCCGAGCAGCCCGAGCTTAGGCTCGGTGACCACCCGCACCGGCACCCGCTCCAGCAACCCTTGCATGGGTGCCTTGCTGCGGAACGCCCGGATGAAGGCGTCGCTCTGCAGTCGGGGCAGGATCTTCGGGGCGATGCCGCCAGCCAGAAAGATGCCACCGAGCGCCATGCTGGTCAGGGCCAGGTTGCCCGCCTGAGCGCCGTAGACCTCGACGAAGAGGCTCAGCGCATCATCGGCGAGCGCGTCCTCGCCCTGCAGAGCGGCAGCCGCGACTGCTGCCGCCGGGTCCGGCGCCGCCAGCAGCGCCGGCGCCGCAACGGCGCTCTGGCTACACAGATAGCGGTAGATGCTCACCAATCCAGGGCCGGAGAGCACATCTTCATAGCTGGCCCGCCCGCGGCGGGACACCAGATAACGCCACAGGCCAGCCTGGGCCTCGGTGGTAGGTGCGAAGTCCACATGACCGCCCTCGGTAGGATGGACCACATAGCCGTCTTCATGCCACAGCAGCAGGGCCTGTCCCAGGCCGGTGCCGGCACCGAGCACCGCGCGCGTCGCCCGCGCCCGGCTTTGACCCCGCTGCAGCACCACCACCTGCTCCGGTCCCAGGCCTGCCACCGCTTCGCCGGCCGCCTCGAAGTCGTTGATGAGTCTCACCCGCGCGATGCCGAGCGTCGTGGAGAGCTGTCGTGCGTCCAGCACCCAGGGGAGATTGGTGACGGCGACCCGCTGCTCCTGCACCGGCCCGGCGACCGCCAGGCAGGCCACCTCTGGCGCAGTCAGGCCCCGGGCCCCGGCCTCGGCAAGAAATGCCCGGGCCAGGGGCAGGAATTCCGGCCAGTCGCTGCTCGGGAACCGGCGCTCGTAGACCAGCCGGGACCCGCCCGGCTCCGAGACGGCGATGCCCAATTGGGTCTTGGTGCCGCCGATGTCGCCGGCGAGAACTATCATCGCGATCGAGGCGCGATGGTGCTTGCCGCCGCGGCATCCAACAGCCAGATCACCGCTCCCTGGGGCTTGAGCATCTGCGCTGGCAGTTGTGGACCGGTGCTGGCGGGGTCGAGCACTCGTGCCACGGCCGGTGCCTTGTCGGCCCCGGTAACCAGGAACAGCAGGGCTCGGGCATGGTCGAGCACCGGTAGGGTGAGGCTCACGCGCCACGTCTTCAGGCGGTCCACATAGACGGCCACCGCATGGCGATGGCGCTCGTGCAGCACGCAGGTGGCGGGAAACAGGGAGGCCGTATGGCCGTCCGGGCCCAGGCCCAGGAGTATCAGATCGAAGCTGGGCACGCCTGCCTCGTCCGCCGGCACGTCCCGCTCGACGGTCTCGGAGTAGGCCCGGGCGGCCTGGCGTATATAGGCTGGCTCTGCCCGGATGGGATGGATGTTGGCAGCCGGAAGGGGCACGTGGTCCAGCAGCGTTTCCCGGGCCATGCGGAAGTTGTTCTCGGGGTGGTCGGCTGGGACGCCGCGCTCGTCGCCGAAATAGACCTGCACCCGGCTCCAGTCGACCTCGTCCACGAACGGCCTCTGCGCCAGCCGCCGGTACAGCGGTCGGGGCGTATTGCCCCCTGCCAGCGCCACGGTGAAGCTGCCACGCGCAGAAATGGCCTCGCGCGCCCGGTCGCGGTAGATACAGGCCGCGGTCTCAACCAGAGTCGGCAAGTCCGGAACGATGGTTGGCTCGTGCATCTCTGTACGACTGCGGCGCGGCAGCGATGCGGGAGGAATAGTCGGGAGATCCAAGTTGCTGCCATGAAATGTTAGTGCCAGTATAGCAAAAAGACCTGTGACGCAGGGGCATTGTTGATGTGACGCCTGCCGGCATTCCTAGGGGCGACGGGCTCCGCCCGCGCCAAATGTCCCACTACGCCCCCTGCCGGTGCACTGGGCCGAGGGTTGCCGTGGCATCCGACGGCGCAGCCAGGCTGCAGCAGCCCAGCCCGCCAGCGCAGGCGATGGCCATTACCGGGAGAAAGCGCAGATGTACCTCAAAGACACCGTCAGCGGCGACATGGTAGAAGTGTTGGACACGGCGGCCCTATTCGACCCGTGCAAGGAAGAAGTGCTGGGACGCTTCCATTCAGGCGAGGAGATGCAGGAGCCCGCCGGCTTTCCCAAGGCCAGCCTTACATTTCCGTCCGGAGAGGCGCTGCCTCGCTGCTGGCTGGATGCGCAGTACCGGGCCGTGGGCGCTGCCTAGCGCAAGGGGCGGCTGCAGGGGGCGCCTTCAGTCCCCGGCAAGCGCGAAGACGGTTGTCCGTCGACACCAAGCGTGGCGCCGGGGGCAAGGGCGGTGGACGTCCGCAGCGCCGAGGCCCGACGCCGAGACGTGCTGAGCCAGGCGGTCGATCTGCCGGCGGCACCGTTAGTCGTCTCCGAAGCGGAAGGCGAGCTGATGGGCGCCAAGGTGGTCGCCCATATGCTGGGAGGGGCCGCACTCGGCGGCCGGTTGGAAGCACTGCAGCCGCCGCGCTCTCAGCTCACCCTGCTCAGGGACGATGATGGCGCGCGCGCCGAGATCCCATTCTCGGAGCTGCGCTACCTGGCCTTCGACCAGGACATACCGCGGCCCCGTCTTCCCCATCCCGTGACCTCTCGCGGGAGGGACTCAATGGTCCCGGATGCTGCCCAAACCTTCGACGTGGTCTATCGGGACGGACGGCGTTACGCCGGGCAGTCATGTGCGTCACTGGTGGACGACTACGGGATCCATCTGTTTCGCATCGACCAGCGGGGGCCGGTGAGCCGCATCTTCATCCCGCTCGCCGTCGTCAAGGAGTGCCGCATCGGTCCACCGCTCGGCGAGCAGCTACTGCAGGACAGGGCCATCAGTAGCGCCGATCTCAATGCGGCCCTGGCCGTGCAAAAGGCCGAGGAAAAGGCGGGCAGCTACATAAAGGCCAGGGCGGCTCATACCCCCGAGGAGCTGCGGGTCGCCCTGCACCAGGAATCCGGCCACCGCATGGAGGACGTGGGCAGCCTGTTGGTCAATGACGGTGTGATCACCGCGGAGCAGCTTCGGGACGCCGAGACCCTGCGCCGCGGCGGCCGCGGCCGCCGGCTGGGCGAGATTCTGCAAGATCTGGGGGTGGTGTCGTCCGAGGTGGTCAACGTGGCGCTGGCTCGGAAGCTGGGTATCCCCTTCGTCAGGCTGGATCACTTCGACGTCGATCCAACCGCATTGGAGCTGTTGCCCGGTGACCTGGCACGCAAGTATCAGATCATGCCGCTGCTGCTGCACCAGGGGCGCCTGGTCGCCGCGGTGGGAGACCCGGGCGACAACGAGACCGGCAGCATGCTGCGGTTCTTCACCGGCCGTCAAGTCGACTTGGTTGTGGCGACTCCGAACGAGATCGAGCACGCCATCGAGCACCACTACCAGCTTGCCAGCGAGAGCGCGGAGGCCATGGAGGAGCTCGACGGCACCGCCGATGTCGATTCAGAGGAAGCCGAGCGCAAGACACTGGAGGAGGCGGAGCGTCTCAGCAAGGAGAAGCCCCTAGTACGACTGGTGAACGGTATTTTCCTAGACGCCCTGCGTCGGGGCGCCTCGGACATCCACATCGCCCCTGGCGAGCATCAGGCCGAGCTTTGGCTACGCATAGACGGCGCGCGAGTCTCCATACGCACCTTCAGCAAGGGCTTGATGCCGGCGCTGGTGAGCCGCATCAAGATCGTGGGGCGAATGGATATCGCCGAGCACCGGGTGCCCCAGGACGGGCGGGCACGCATCGTCGACCGTTCAAGGGTCGTGGACTTGCGGATCTCGGTGCTGCCCACCGCCGACGGGGAAAGCGTGGTGGTGCGCGTGCTCAGCGGCCAGGGCACCGTCAAGGGGATCGGTGAGCTGGGCTTCTCGGCGGTGGATGCGGAGCTGCTCACCGACCTCCTACATCGCAACAACGGAATCATTCTGGTCACGGGGCCGTCCGGTGCCGGCAAGTCCACTACCCTGTATGCGGCCCTCGGTGAGCTCGTCAAACAGAACGTCAACATCATTACGGTGGAGGATCCCGTGGAGGCCCGGATGGCCGGCATCGAGCAGGTCCAGATCAATGCGGCCATCGGTCTGACTTTTGCCCAGGCGCTGCGCCAGATCCTCAGACACGATCCGGACGTCATCATGGTCGGCGAGATCCGCGACGACGAGACCGGCAAGATCGCGGTGGAGAGTGCTCTGACGGGCCACTTGGTGCTCAGCACTCTGCATACCAACGACGCCGCCAGCGCCGTCACCCGACTCGTGGAGATGGGCATCGAGCCCTATCTACTAGGGTCCTCCCTACTGGGTGTGCTGGCCCAGCGCCTGGTACGGCGCAACTGCGAGCACTGCCTGGCCGAGGAGAAGGTCGCACCCGTGATGCGCCGTGCTCTGGGCCTCGGCGAGGATGAGCGCTTCTACCACGGCGTGGGCTGCGAGCGCTGCAGCCATACGGGCTATCGCGGGCGCATCGCCGCCTACGAGCTGCTGCGGGTTACCGAGCCGTTGCGCCGGCTGATCACCAGCGGAGTGACCGCGGACGCCGTCACCGCCCAGGCGCTGGTCGATGGCATGGTGCCTCTGACCGACAACGCTCTGGCGCGTGCCCGCCGGCGCGAGACCTCCCTGGCGGAGGTGTACAGAGTCCGCCTCAGGTAACCCGCCTAGCCCTGCACGCGCACCGCCAGAACGTCGCAGTCGGCACCGTGCAGCACCGCGTTGGCGGTGGATCCCAGCAGCCGCGCCAGGCCGCGGCGGCCATGGCTGCCGAGGACGATCAGGTCCACCCCACGTTCCTGCGCCAGGCGCAATATTCCGTGGTGGGCCGAGTCCTGCTCCACCCACTGTGCCGCCTCCGGCACGCCCAGGCGCTCTGCCAGGGCGTCGAGCCGCTTGCGTCCTTCTTCCACCAGATGCTGTCCGACGTCAATCTGCTCTGGGAGCACCAGCTCGTAGCCGAGCTCCACGGGAATGTATTCCACCACGTGCACCAGGGATAGGCGCGCCTGGTAGTGTCTGGCGAGCTCCACTGCACGCGCGCCGATGGTGTCGCCCTCGGCGGAGAAATCGGTTGCCAGTAGAATGTGCCGATACTGGCTCATGGCTTTGCTCTCCCTGTGCGATCTCCAGAGTATTTGCTTGCCGCCGCGTTGGCGAGCCGGGCATAGGCTTCCAGGCTGAGCACCTCGGGACGCAGGCCCGGGTCCAGGCCCTGTGCCTGTATCTGCTCCGTATCCAGGATACCGCGTAGCGCATTGCGCAGGGTCTTGCGGCGTTGGGAGAAGGCCTGGGTGACCAGATGCTTGAATACTGCCGGATCGGCGAGCCGGACCGGCGGCGCGGCATGGGGCCGAAGGCGGGCCACTGCCGAGTCCACCCGCGGGGGCGGCCGGAACGCCGCGGGGGGCACGTTGAACAGTCGCTCCACCCGGCACTGGCACTGGACCATGATGCTCAGCCGGCCGTAGTCGCCGTTGCCGGGGCTCGCGGCTAGCCGCTGCACCACTTCTTTCTGCAGCATCACGTGCATGTCGGTGATGTGGTCGATCTGGTCCAGCAGGTGAAACAGCAGCGGTGTAGAGACATTGTAGGGGAGGTTGCCGACCACTCTCAGGGGCGGGCCGGCGCCTCGCAGTGCGGCGAAATCGAAGTGCACCGCGTCTGCCCGGTGCACCGCCAGCTCTCCCAGGCCGGCACAGGCGGCGCGCAGGTGGGGCACGACGTCACGGTCGAGCTCAACCACATCCAGGTGGCCGACGCGTCGCAACAGATCACGGGTGAGTGCGCCCAGGCCCGGCCCGATCTCCACCACGTGCTCGGTTGGCTGGGGATCCACGGCATCGAGGATGCGCTGGACGAATCCCGGATCGTGCAGGAAATGCTGGCCCAGCCTCTTGCGGGGACGATGGCGGTCCACTCTCACTCCGCCTTGCCGGCCCGCGCCATAAGCCTCGCCGTAGCCAGCGCCACGGCCAGGCTGCCCCTATCGATCCGACCGGTCCCAGCCAGATCCAGGGCGGTCCC
>CAYQDX010000133.1:0-9954 GCA_964416345.1 uncultured Ectothiorhodospiraceae bacterium | reverse complement strand
GCGAGCTTCCCTGTCGCCTGATTCTCGATATCTGCCCTTCCTCAGACCTGAAAACTACCTTCCCAACGCTTCCCCGGGCTTGGCTTGCCCCAAGGAGCGCTCCATCACGTCCTGGACGACGTCCAACAGGCTGTTGACCGGGGGCTCGCGACCCCGGATACTCGGGCGTAGACGGTTGGATTTCCTATCCTTTATTTGGCATAGGCGTCGTCCGTGACATCCACCAGACGTGTCTCCTCGTGCCCGCTGCCGAGGGGGTGCTCCTTGTCGGCTCAGTCTCCAAAGAACCATGTCGATCAGGACATTCAACCCCTCAGCTCGAAATCTTCGAACGCACGAATCGACTTGAAGCCGCGGATGGTCAGGCGATTGAGCTGGGGCATGGCCTTAGTGTAATCGGTCTGGTCGCGGTGGACAGGATGGCTCGGGTCCTACTGCAGCCGCCAGATCCGCGCCCTATCGTAGCCCAGCAGCCCGCGGCCGTTGGCGCCGTTGATGGCATGGTGCTCGACAGTCACCCGTTGATGACCAGGTGATGGGGCCCCCAACTCACGTGACTGCCTCCACGATGGCTTCATGGAATTTGGCAAAGCTTCGTGAACGGCAGCGGTTAGAGTCAAGTACGGCGCCGATGGCGCGCGCTGCCTCCATCTTGGCGAGTCCGCCCTTGAAGTAGCCATGCTTCTGCATGACGCGCTCGAACGCTTCCCAGGTGCCGCCGGCAATGGCATCAGGGTCCCGAAAGCCTTGCCGACTCGGGATGCCGGCCGGCACGCGTGGATATGCTGCTCGCACGGCTGCCCAGTCGCCGAAGTACCAGGCTTCAAGCTCTTCGATGGCGATCCGGTTAACGAGCTGCCATTGCGCAGCAACACGAGCCCGCGTGCGCAAGCCGGCATGTGTGGCCATGCCCTCCATTCGCTGCTTCAGCTCCAGGCAGTCGTCGTCATCACGATCGACGACCACCACGATGCGCCAATCATCCGGCAACCAGGCGGCATACCCGCGCAGCCGAACCTCCAACTTGCCGAGAAGATCGCTCTTACCCTGAAATGGATGAACCTCGAAGGTTCGGTCCGGCGGCAGCAGCCGCGGCAGCAAGGCACCTAGGAAAGTCTCCATCGAAGGCTCCTCGACCAGAAGCTCCAAATGCGATGCAGTCATCGGTCACCGCCTCCCAGAGGCCGGGTCGGGGCGCCCTGATTCGTTAGCGGATCACCCACGCCAAGCTGTCCTTCCATCCACAGGTGGCCCAGTAGTGCACCCTGCTCGACGAACGCCCGCACGCCAGGCAGCTCCCCGGCACGCCGGGACTGCGTGTAGCCCTGCTCGTCGCGCCACAGAACCCGCACCTCCTCCGGCCGCAATGCGTTGAGAAAGAAGGGCGAATGGGTCGTCACAACAAGCTGAGTGCGCTCCGTAGCAGCGCGGCATTCCTCGGCGAGCTCCAGCAAGAGCCGAGGATGCAGAAAATTCTCCGGCTCCTCGATACCTATGAAGGGTGGCGGCAAGGGATCATAGAGCATCACCAGGTAAGCCAGCATTTTCAAGGTGCCGTCGGACGCAAAGCGGGCGAGCACGGGATGGCTGAAGGGCGCATCCTTGATCTGCAGGAGTAGGCGGCCATCTGGCATGTCCTCAGCTAGGACACGCTCGATGCGTGGCACCCGCCGGCGTAGCACATCAAAGATCGATTCCAGCCGGTCACCATGCTGTTCCGACAGGTACTGGATCACGTTTGCCAAGTTGTCGCCGGACTTGGTCAGCCGCTCCTGCGGCCCAGCCTCAGGCTGGCCGCGCGCGCTATCGGTCGAGAGATAGGAAACATACCAACCTGTGATGAAATCACGCAGTGCCACCACACGTGGGTGGTCGGCGAACTGACCTAGTGCGTTGACGGCCAACAGGTCGGAAGACTTGAGCGGAATCTCCACCCGTCGGTCCTGCTCGTCGGGCAACTCCCCGCTTGCGGCGCGGCCTTGGCCTTCTCGGTACTCTAGGAAGCGGAAAGGTTGCCCATGACTTCCGCGCTTCCATCGCAGCCATTCCTCGACCACCATGGGCGATCCGCGGTGTTCGTTGACCGCCAAATGGTACGTAATCAGGGGATAGCCCGGCTCGCGATACTTAATCTCGATGACCACCGGCCCCTCGCCGCCCCGTGTCTTGAGCTCCTTCGCCTTCCCTCGTTTGTCCCATGCCCGGCGCAGTCCCAGCTCGAAGCACTCCGCCAGGAAAGCGAACACGTCGAATACAGTGGACTTGCCACTGCCGTTAGGACCTAGGAGTACCGTTAGCGGCGTAAGCTGCTTGAGCTCCACCTCATGCAATGCACGGAAGTTCCGTACCTTGAGATACTCGATACGGGCGGGCGCGGAGGACGGTTTGGTGACTGTGCTCATGGGAGGTCCTTGAAAAATCAATTGCTCGCAACGGAGTCGTCGAAGTCGATCACCCGCGCCTGGGCACCACGCAGCTCAGCCTCCTGCGTGCGGTACTCGACAATCACGCCGCTCACCAGCAGCCGGTGCAACGCGCGGTTTCCCTGGATCAGGTCCGCGCCCTCGGGCCGCGAGAGCTTGCGGAAGGCGTATGCCCGCGCGTCGGCGAGAAACTCCGGGTTGAGCCGTGCCAGCGCATCGGGCAGCCGCTGGGCTAGCGCCACCTCGCCATGGTCGCGCCGCTCGGCGGCCGGCATGTCCGGCGCAATGTCGGGGCCGTAGGCGAGGTGCCAGCCGATTGACTCAAGCCACGCAAGCGCGGCGTTTTCGACAACCGATTCGCTGAAACCTGCCGTCATGTCGACCCGCCTCCTGGTCCGAGAACGAAGCGCGCCCGCTCCCTGCGCAGCATCTCGTAGGGGGTCATAAAGCGGAGGTCGAGACCGATGCAGGCGTTTGGGATCTTGATGCGCTTCGTTGAATTGGCTGGCACTTCGTGTGTGACCACCACGTGCCCATCCGCCAGCGCATGCGCAACGAGATAGAAGTCAGCCACCTGCAAGAAGGTATTGATGGCGACGGGCTCGTACTGCTGACCGATTGCCCAGGTGCTCACCTTGCCAAACTGTGCCGCCACGCGCGGGTCTGATTGGCGGACGAGTCCTGCGCCCGTTTGCTGCATCCAGTCGCTCAGCTCATCGTCCCCGGCGGCAATCTCGTCGGCCACCTTGTCGATGGTGAAAACACGCCCGGCGGCGTTGTTGTCGACCAGCCATTCCCAGAACGCGGGACAGAAGTCTAGTCCGTAGTGCAGGTTCTTGGCCTGTATGAACACGTTCGCATCGAGCAGGTAGGTCACAGTATGACCCCCATCTCCCGCGCTGCTTCATAGAACGTAGTTGTCTTGCGCACGCCCAACATGCGGAAGGCGTCCTGAAAGAGAGTCTGCCCCTCCAGCGCACTGGACAACACCGCACGGGCAAACCGCTTGCCCGTGCGCGCCCCGAGCGTTCGATAGAAGTCACCGCCTCCAGTGACGCCACGACCCAGCGCACGCAGGCGCGCCAGCTCCTCGCTATAAAAGGACCACAACGCGCTCTCGTCGATTCCACCCGCATCAAAGAGCCGGCGCAGCGCGACGAGCGAGCTCACCTTGAACACGCGTGCAAGGCGTTGGATCTCCACCGCCACAGGCGCTTCGGCGCGATGCTCTTTACACACTGCGTCCAAGGGCGCCAGCAGCTCCGCGGCGACCGCATTGCACCAGCGCTCCACATGCTGCTGCGGCACACGTCCAGCTTCCACGTCCGACACGCCACTCTCGCCCACCCAAAGATGCACCAACTCGTGAGCCAGCGTGAACATCTGTGCGGCCTTGCTGTCGGCGGCATTGACGAACACCAACGGCGCCAAATCGTCAACGAGTGCAAAGCCGCGAAACTCCTCGACGTCGAGCTTACGATGGCTGTTGCTACCCACAATGGAGCTTGCCATCACCAGCACGCCGGCGTCCTCGGCCTTGGCGATGAGCTGCCGTAGCGCGTCCGTCCAGGTGGACAATTGCGCACGCGCGGCCACAGACAAGCCGAGGGTCTGTCGAACGGACTCGGCGACTCGAACAACGTCGTCCTTCAGCCGAACGCCGCCCACGAAGTCGAGCTTCGGCAATCTGTGCAGGCGCGCGTAATCACGGAACCAGTCTTGGCGCTGCTGGCAGAGATACAGGGTGTCCAGAAGGTCCGGACTCGGCCGCTCAATGTGACGATCAGCCATAGCGCGAAAGTCCGGGATGGGCAGTGCTTCCTGCGGCGGCTCAGGCAGGAACAGGTAGCCGATCGGCACGTGAACGGCGTGCGCGAAGCTCTCCAGTTGCCGCAGCGTTGGCTGACGCTCGCCGCCTTCCCACTCGGCCAGCTTAGGGAAGCGCGCCAGCAAGGTATCCGTGTCAAGCCCAGCGCGTTCGCGCGCCCAAGTGAGTAAGGACGGTTTGACGGGGATGCGGTTCATGCCGGCTCACCACCAATCATATTTGCATTGCGCCCGTCTTGAACCCTCCGCTGCCAAGCAAGCACCATCGCCCGATTTCCCTTTGCAGCCCCGGCAACGATTGTCGCAAATGCTTCGGTTTCGTCGCGGTGCGTACCCACGTAGCCGGACCGGATCAGGCTGAGCATGTCGGCTTCGCGCAGGTAGGTACCGTCCAAGGCGTCATAGCTGACACGAACGCCATTCCTCGCCCCCTTGGTCGTTGGGTCGGCGCGGATCTGGCTCAGATGATCAAGTGATATGAGGAACGCTTGGTGCGAGTCATCCACGACCTTGCGCTTGACAAACTTGAAGAAAAACGGACTCTTGTTCAACCGATAGTCCCTAGGCGAACCGGCAAATTCGGGCAGTCGCATCCGCGAGATCTCCTGGTGCAATTGCCTATTCGGTCGGAATATCCAATCTCTCCCTCCGCACTCGCTCTTGACCTCTTCGAGCATCTTGTACTGGACCATCACGATGTTGCCACGTGTCTCGTTGATATAGATGAGGTCCACACCAAGCATGTGCTCGAGGGGTAGCTTGTTGGCGGTGTAGATGACCAGCCGCTCGCCAGCCCTTTCGAAGACCGCTCGGCCAGTGACGTCTGGTGCGATAGCGTCGAATCCCGGCAACCGAGATGCCTCGGCGTGTACGACGTTGTCTTCGTACAGGTGGGCACCGATTAGGCTAAGCCCGGACGAACTGCCGCGCTTCAAAGCGACTTGATTAGGTGTGTCCGTACCTCGCAGACCGAACGCGGCCATGGCCAATGAGATAGCATCTTCTTGAGCCCATTGCGCATGGTTCACACGCCGAAGTTGCGGGATTAACGAGAGCGCAGTGTCGAACGCCGAGCGATTGTCCGGATCTCGCGACAGCGATTGAGCAACGTGCGCGCTGAGCTTAGGCGAGAGTCTACGCAATTCCCCTTCAACGGGAATGCGCCCTTCGAAAAATCGCCTCATACGAGCATCCGTAATTCTCGTTTTGACTCCTTTCAGCGAGTCGGTTGTAATGCGGCGGAGCTTCTTGATCGTTAGACGGGAATCGAAAGTACTCACTGCGACCTTGCGAGTTGCCGTCGCCAGGTAGCACTTCGTGCCGTCATGCTCCTGAACTTCCAGCAGACAGATCGTTGGAAGCGTAACCTCTCGAAAGTTCGCGTGTGGCTCTACGAGAGTAAGGTGCTCAAATCCATTTCGCGACTCAGCCAGAGATTCAGAGGCTGCCTCATCGAAGCGAATCAGTATCATGGGTTTCATCTGGACCCAGTTCGCCATATTGTCCATCGGGCTCATACAGGCGACCACACCTTCTAGGCAACACCGATGCGCAGTTCGCCTGAGATGAGCTTTGGGAGGAGCGTGTTGCGCAGGGCGGCGAGGGTGCGGGATTCACGTTGAAGTGCCCTAAGCCGCGAGAACGACGGCGATATTGCTCGTAGAAGGGCTTCGTGGACTTCCTTGGAGGGCACAAGTACGGGAATCGCTGTGACGCTGTCCGAATTCACCGCGGTGGCTATCGACGACGTACTGCCGAGCGAATCGTAGTCAAATTTGCGCAGGTAGCAGTACAAATGAGCGGCAGCGAGGAACGCCCTCCCACGCGGCAAAAAATGCGCTATAGCCTCATTGGAGAGCATTTCCCCATCAGTGATCGCAACACGCCCGACTGTGAGCTTGAAGCTCAATACGACAGTGCCATCCGAGATCCGTCGCACTCGGAATCGATCGACTGCATCGGGCGTCAGGTACTCGGTGACCTCCGAAATGAACACCCCCGCTTGGCCTAGGTCCTTGCTGGACATCCAAGGGACGTCTTGTGGGTCCGTCGAAAACCAGTGGTGTTCCTTGCGTGGCGGAGTCTTTCCAATGGCGACGTCAAAAACGCTTCCGGCAAGAGCAACCTCCCGCCCCTCCGGGATCTCGCCGAGCTCGGAGTCGACGAGGCGGGCGGGGAAGAGGTCGACGATGTGCTTGGGGAGGACAGGGTCGCCTTCCGCTCCGACTCCTGCCTCCGCTCCAGGCCAGAGCAAGTCCGAAGCCACGTGAGAAGGCTTCCTTGGTTCCCCGCGGCGCGCGCCATCCTGGCGTGCTTGCCCCTCCATCTTGGCGCGGACGGGGTCGAAGTCCACGAACCACGACTTAAACAGCGCCCGCGCCATCGCCTCCAACGTCTCGCTCATCCGCCGGTTCAACTCGATCATGTCGTCCAGCGTGCCGAGAATGTCGGCGATGGCGCGTTTTTCACTAAGTGGCGGAACTGGAAGTTCGGCCTGTCGCAACGTAGTAAGCGGCGTCTGGATTTGTGGAACACCGACCTGCGAGACACGGCTGAACAGGTAATGTTGGCCTTCGGCAGACGTTAGCCAGTAGTACAGATATTCTGGGAGAAGTCTCTCCGGGTCGCACCGCACACGCATCATGCTGTTGCCCATGATGTAACGGGGATATTGTCGGTCTTTCGGCATCAACCCGATTTCGCCCAGCGGCCCCTTGTGTACGAGGAGCACATCCCCTGGGAAAGATTCGAACTTGGCAAGACGATCGGCGGTTTCGTCGTCTATGAAGGCAAAGTCGTCATCGTGGAAACGGCCACGATTAACGTTCACACCGCGAAGCACTGGAACTCCAGACTCCACATACTCATCCGCCACCAGGGCTTTGCCGAACGGTCCAATTTGCGTTGCATAGGCCTCGGGAGCCGCGCACTCGGCGATTGTCTTCCGGGGCCACTCACTCATCATGCCCAAGCTCCTTCAGGGCGACGGCGATGGTGGCATCGACCTTCGCGGCCCTCGCCGACAGGTGACCGCAGCGGCTGAGTCCCCAGTTGCTCACAGCGGCTCAGTCCCCTCATTGAGAGTATCCAGATACCGCGAGTAGGCGAACACTCGCTCGCGCTTGCGGCCGGTGATCTCGCGCACGATGCCCAGCCGCTCCAGCGCCTCGACCGATCGGGACACCGTGGGGTAGCTGGCGCCGGTGCGCTCGGCCAGTGCGCCGATGGTTGCGAGCGGGCGGCGGCGGAAAGCATCGAACACGCGCACGGCGTTGGCGGCGGCGCGCCCGAGGCTCTGCACCTGTACCCCGTCATCCCGGAACAGCGCGAGCAGGCGGTGCGCGGTGTCCACAGCCGACTGGGCCGTGCAGGCCACGCCATCGAGAAAGAAATCGATCCAGCCTTCCCAGTCGCCGTCCTGGCGCACGGTACCCATTAGGCGGTAGTACTCGTGGCGATGCTGCTTGAAATAGAGGCCCAGGTACAGGAGTGGCTGGGCGAGCACCCGTTCGTGCGTCTCACGCAACAGCCGGTTACAGAGCGGAAACCCGCCGGCGAGCCTCGCCAGGGCGTGCTCCAGGGCAGCGACATAGTTGGAGACTTCGACCGCATCGTCGACGGGCATCCCCGGCGCCTCTTCCAGTTCGAACAGCAGCAGGTCGGACAGGGACGACTGGGTGCCCTCAATCTGGCTGGACAGCACCGCCTCGCGGCGCACATAGGCGTAGAGGAACAAGTCGGGGTCCGATAGCAGGGCGGTCACGCCATCCAACCGGCCGCAGGCGAGCAGTGCCCACTCAAGCAGGCGCACGCGCGCGCCCCCCAGATCCAGCGGTGGCTGCGGGGGCAGCGGCGAAGGGACGAAGGCGTGCACCGCCTCGCCAGCGGCAGCCGTGGTCTCATACCGTCTGGTGGGTCCGCGCTTCATCGGGACCACAGGTAGACAGGGATTTGCGTCCAGTAGCAGAGCTGGCCGGGTAGCGCAACCATGCAGTCCAAGAGATCCTTCTCGACGAGTTGCTTCCGGATCTCGCCCTCACCCGACTGGTTCGACGACATCGAGCCCTTGGCGAGCACAAAGCCGGCCACGCCCGCGGGCGCGAGGTGGTGCACGATGTGCTGTACCCAGGCGAAGTTGGCGTTGCCGGCCGGCGGTACGCCGTACTGCCAGCGCTTGTCGTCGCGCAACCGCTCGCCGCCCCGGTCGGAGACGTTGAACGGCGGGTCGGCGCCCTGGGCACGCTCGGATTCGAGCTTGGCGTGCTGCTCCTCGAACGAGTCGGAGATGTACTTGAGGAAGATGAGGCCGAGGACGACGTGCTTGTACTCGGCAGCATCCATGCTGCCCCACAGCACATCGGCCATCTGCCAGAGCTGGGCTTCGCACCCGACGGTTGCGGCGCTGGCTGCATTTTGTTTGGTCTTCTCGGGTGTCTTCCTGGGTCTCGTCAATTCAAGCTCCTTGGTGGGTTGGATTAGCGCAGCGTGGTCCAACGCTCTTGTGGCCACGCCCTATTCCTATGGTGTGTGTTTCAGCAGCCATGTATGCACGGACGTTCGCCTTGGCGGCGTAGGAAGCCGACCACCCGGCAGCACTCAGCAGCCGATCAATCGGCTCGCGGGTTTCCTGCTCCGTGACCACGGGCGCTCCATTTCCTTCTTTGCAAGGGGATTCTCGGCCGCTCAGGGGGTGTTGGCAAGCGTTCGGCCGACCTCAGGCGGGGCGGCCGGGCGCTTCGGGGCACAACAGTTAGCAAGTAGGTCGAGCGCTGCGTCGCGCCCACCGTTCCTCGACCTTCAGCTTCTCGCTCAACCGTACACCTCGTCATGGCTGACGATATCGAGGAGCAGGATTTCGTGCTCAGTGACTTGCAAGGTCAGTGTGATGCGGTAGCTGTAGGTGAGGCTAATGGCCTGCAGGCCCTGGAGCCTGCCGGAAAGGGGGTGAATGCGCAGGCTGGGCTGGAAGGGGTCGGCGCGCAACTGCTCCAAGGTCTGGATGAAGTGCGGCCGCAGATCGGGGTGCTTGTTGAGGAACTTGCGCGCGCGACGATCGAAGGAGGTCGTCGTGGCCAAGGTCCAGCTCATGCTGGTGGTTCACTGTCCAGGTGCTTGATCAAGGCTTCAACGCTGTCGTGGCGGGTGAGGTGGCCGGCCCTGGCGTCCTCCAGGGAGGTCTTGATGCGGGCCTGAGCGGCCTCTTCCTGGGCCTCAAGGAGCTCCCGGTAGATCTCTTCCGTTAGCACCACGTATTGCGGGCGGTTGTTCTTGATGATATGCACGGGACCTTGGGCCAACGCCTCATCCACGGCGGCAATACCACGGCGCTTGATTTCCTGGGCGGGGACGATGTTCATGTTCAGCTCCTATACCTTATGCGGTACTGATTAGAGTACTATGAAAGGTACAAAGCAAGACACGAAGACAGGCATTGTGCGTCGGATCACGCCCCGGCGCGCCACGCCGACCCACGGGTTGCGGGTCGCCGCGCGAGAGCGCCCCTGGGATGCCGTCCCCGCAGCTCAGTAGGTGAAATGCTTGATCCGCTCGCCCTTACCCCCGATCTCCGTCATGGCCTCAATGCCGATCTGCAGGTGGAGCTGGGACCATCGCTCGGTCACTCGGACATCCAACTCCTCGGTCTTGACTCCGTCGGGTGTCACCGGCACATCAGACACCAGGAGCAGCGCCCCGCGGGCGATCT
>CAYQDX010000132.1:0-9981 GCA_964416345.1 uncultured Ectothiorhodospiraceae bacterium | reverse complement strand
AGGCCATCGACTCCAACCAGGCCATCGCGGCCTGCATCCAGCAGGGCCTGGCGGCGGCCGGTCTTCCGGGAGAAGCCGTACAGGTGGTCGAAACCACCGATCGGGCCGCCGTCGGCGCGCTGATCTGCATGCCCGAATACGTGGACGTGATCGTGCCCCGGGGAGGCAAGGGCCTCATCGAGCGCATCAGCCGCGAGGCGCGGGTGCCGGTGATCAAGCATCTGGACGGAGTCTGCCACCTCTACATCGACGACCATGCGGATCTGGAGAAGGCGGTCAAGGTGGCGCTCAATGCCAAGACCCAGCGCTACGGGACCTGCAATACCATGGAGACTCTGCTGGTGGCGGAGTCGGTGGCCCCCAGGGTCCTGCCGAGGCTCGGGCAGATGTACCACGAGGCCGGTGTGGAGCTGCGAGGCTGCGCGCGCACCCGGGAGCTACTGCCGAACGCCCGTGAGGCGACCGAAGACGATTGGCACGCCGAATATCTGGCGCCCATCCTCGCGGTGCGCGTGGTCGAGGGCCTGGATGCGGCTTTGGAGCACCTGCACTGCTATAGCTCCCGGCACACCGACGCCATCATCACCGAGGACCTGGGGCGGGCCAGGCGCTTTCTGACCGAAGTGGATTCCAGCTCCGTGATGGTGAATGCCTCTACCCGATTCGCCGATGGCTTCGAGTACGGCTTGGGTGCGGAGATTGGCATCAGCACCGACAAGCTGCACGCCCGCGGGCCGGTCGGGCTGGAGGGCCTCACCTCCCAGAAGTTCATCGTCCTCGGCGACGGACACATTCGCACCTAGGAGTCGCAGCGCAGCGCTATGGATGCAGAGGCTTTGCAGGGCCTGGTGGTCGCCGCGCTCGACGACCTCAAGGGCGTGGAGATCCGCAGCATAGACGTGCGTCGGCAGACCAGCGTCACGGATTTCATGATCGTCGCCAGCGGCAACTCCGATCGCCACGTGCGCTCCCTGGCGCGGAACGTCATCGACAAGGCCAGGGAGCAGGGCCTGCGGCCCCTGGGTGTGGAGGGGGAGCGCGGCGGGGAGTGGGTGCTGGTCGATCTGGGTGACGTGGTGGTGCATGTGATGCTGCCTCGGGTCCGGGATTTCTACAATCTCGAGAAGCTTTGGTCGGCATCCGGCACGGGGGGCGGCCGGTCGAGCTTGCAGGGCTGAAGTGCGCATACGCCTCCTGGCGATGGGCGAGCGCATGCCGGCCTGGGTCCAGGCGGGATATGCGGAGTATGCCCGGCGGCTACCTCCGGAATGCGCCATGGAGCTTACCGAAATTCCCTTGCGGAGACGCACTAAGGGCATTGACCTGCGGCGGGTTATGCACCAGGAATGCGAGCATATGCTCTCGGCGCTGCCACCGCGCTGCGGCGTGTGGGCTCTGACCGTGGACGGAAAGCAGCGCAGCACCGAGCAGCTGGCGGCGGCCCTGGGCAGGTGGATGGCCGCGGGCCGGGACCAGGTGCTGCTGGTGGGTGGCCCGGACGGTTTGGATCCGCAGTGTGTGGCGCGGGCCGACGGGCGCTGGTCCCTGTCGACCCTGACCCTGCCCCACCCGCTGGTGCGGGTGATCGTGGCCGAGCAAGTCTACCGCGCCTGGACTATCCTGGCTGGCCATCCCTATCATCGCTGATCCTCGTGAGCGCGCCGCCCGCCGTGATCCTCGCCTCCGCCTCGCCGCGTCGCCGGGACCTGCTGCTGCAGCTGGGCGTGGCGCACGAGGTCTTTGTGGTGGACGTGGACGAGGTCCACCGGGCGGGCGAGTCACCGCAGCGCTACGTTCGTAGACTCGCCTTGACCAAGGCACGGGCCGCCTACCATGGCATCACCGGTGTTACCACTTCGGTGGCGGCGCTGGGGGCCGACACCGCGGTGGTCCTAGACGACGAGGTGCTGGGCAAGCCGGTGAGCCGCCCGCACTGTCTGTCCATGCTGGCACAATTGTCTGGCAGGACGCATCAGGTCTATTCCGCTGTTGCGCTGGTCGGTGTGCACGAGGAGACTTGCCTTAATGTAAGCTCGGTGTCGTTTCGGGAGATCGCCCCTGCCGAGCGAGAGGCGTACTGGGCCACCGGCGAGCCTCGAGACAAGGCAGGCGGCTATGCCATCCAGGGGCTGGGCGCCATATTCGTTCACCATTTGGAAGGCAGCTATTCGGCGGTCATGGGTCTGCCCCTGTTCGAGACTGCGGCGCTGTTGCGGTCTGTCGGCGTCGCGGTGCTGCCGGCGCCCGATCCCTGAATCTGCGGTTGGCATCGGGTCGCGTGCTCCGAGCAGCTACTGGAGGCACATGAGCGAGGAAATCCTGATCAATGTGACACCGCGGGAGACTCGCGTGGCCGTGGTGGAGAACGGCGTGCTGCAAGAGGTCTACATCGAGCGTGCCAACAAGCGCGGCCTGGTGGGCAACATCTATAGGGGTTGTGTCTGCCGCGTGCTGCCGGGGATGCAGGCTGCCTTTGTCGACATCGGGCTGGAGCGGGCGGCGTTCCTCCACGTCTCGGACATTCAGGCCGCCAGCAACGGGGATGAGACCGTGCCGGCGGAGGGACGCTCCACCGACAACATCTCCGACCTCCTCAGCGAAGGTCAGCAGGTGCTGGTGCAGGTGATCAAGGATCCCCTGGGGACCAAGGGCGCCCGTCTGACCACCCACATCTCCATCCCCTCGCGCTATCTGGTCTGGGTCCCGGACATGCGCCACATCGGCGTCTCCCAGAAGATCGATGAAGAGGCCGAGCGCCAACGGCTCAAGGACATCGTGCGCAGCTACATGCCTGCCGGTGCGGAAGGCGGCTACATCGTGCGTACGGTGGCAGAAGGAGCGCGCGACGAAGAGCTGGCGCGGGACATGGATTTCCTGCAGAAGCTGTGGACTTCCATCCGCGAGCGCATGACCTGCGCCCCGCCCGGCTCGGTCATTCATGAAGATCTGCGTCTGGTCATTCGCACCATTCGGGACTTGGTCGGAGAGGAGGTGGACAAGGTGCGTATCGACTCCCGGGAGACCTATCAGCTGGTTCGGGAGTTTGCCGAGCGCTACGTGCCCGAGGTGGAGTCTCGGGTGGAATACTACCGGGGGGAGCGTCCCATCTTCGACCTGTATTCCGTGGAGGACGAGACCCAACGGGCACTGGAGCGCAAGGTGCAGCTCAAGTCCGGTGGCTATCTCATCATCGACCAGACCGAGGCGATGACGACCATCGATGTCAATACCGGCGCCTTCGTCGGTCACCGCAATCTGGAAGAGACGATCTTCAAGACCAATCTGGAGGCGACCCAGGCCATCGCTCGCCAGCTGCGACTGCGCAACCTGGGGGGCATCATCATAATCGACTTCATCGACATGCTGACCCAGGAGCATAAGCGCCAGGTGCTGCGTGCCCTGGAGAAGAGCCTGGTCCGGGATCACGCCAAGAGCCACATCAGCGAGGTCTCGTCGCTGGGGCTGGTGGAAATGACGCGCAAGCGCACCCGCGAGAGTCTGGAGCATGTGCTTTGTGAGCCGTGTCCCGCCTGCAACGGGCGCGGCTCGGTGAAGACCGCAGAGTCGGTCTGCTACGAGATCTTCCGCGAGCTGCTCCGGGAAGCCCGTCAATTCGACGCCCAGCAGTTCCTGGTGCTCGCCTCCCAAGACATCGTGGACCGGCTGTTGGATGAGGAATCCCAAAGCGTGGCAGAGCTGGAGGACTTCATCGGCAAACCTATCAAGCTGCAGGTGGAAACCCTCTATACCCAGGAGCAATATGATGTGGTGCTGATGTAGGACGCCCGAGCCTATCCGTTCATCGCAGCCAGGGAACATCGCGCTGACGGGTGAGACCGCCCCATGGATCTGTTGTTCACATTCCTCCGTGTGCTGGCCGCGAAGCTATGGGCCCTGTTCGCGGCGGTGATCATCACGGCGGCGCTGCTGCTGGGCCTGCTGCGTTTGCTGCTGCCGCTGTCGGCCACCCTGGGCATCGACGTCGTCGGCTGGGTCGAGCGGACCCTGGGCCAGCCCGTACGTATCGGCGCGATGGATGCCCGCTGGCATGGCCTGGGACCCAAGTTGACGCTCACCGCAGTACGCCTGCTGGACGCGACCGGCCACCGTACGGTGGCCGAGCTCGACGAGGCCCGGGTGGGACTGGACGTGATTGCCTCGCTGCGCCGAGGAGTGCCCGTGGTCAGCGACGTGACGGTGGTGGGCGCGCACGTCTCGCTGCTGCGCCGTCCCGACGGCAGCGTGGTGATGCGGGGCGTGGCGGCCGACAACGCCCCGGGAGGAGCGGGCCTGCCTGCGTGGATATTCGAGCAGCCGCGGCTGTTGCTGACGAACAGCCAGGTCAGCTGGCAGGATCAGCGTGAGGGGCGCCCGGCGCTGAGCTTCAAGGCGGTGAATCTGGCGCTGCGCAACGAGGGAGCCAGGCACCTGCTCGAGGGCTCGGCCCAGCTAGGCTCCACCATGCTCATCCTGAGGGCCGACCTGCGTGGGGATCCCGCCAATCTGAGCACTTGGCGGGGCCAGGTGTACGCCCGCTGCGATGCCGTGCGGCTGGCCGACTGGCTGCGTCAGGGCAGCCTGCCCGGTCTTTACGTCAGCGCAGGGGAGGGCAACTTCAGTCTCTGGGGCCAATGGGACGGCGCTAGGCTGCAGGAGCTCGACGGCCAGGCCAGCGTGCGCGGCCTGGACCTGCGGCGGGCTGGGAGCGAAAGCTCCTATGTTCTGGACGCGCTGAATGGTCGCTTCTCCTGGCGGCGAGAAGACTCCGGGTGGTCGCTGGACGGGGATCGCCTCGCCATTGCCCGGGGCGAGAGCCGCTGGCCCGGGGGCGCCTTTCGCGTGGAGAGCCGGGCCGAGCCCGGCGGCGGGGCGCGTGACTGGGACCTGTGGTTGAGCTTCCTGCGGCTGCAGGATGCGGTGCCGCTGCTGCGGACTGTGGGTCTGCCGACCGAAGGCTGGGAGCATGTGCTGGATCAGGCGCAGCCCCGCGGTGACCTAGAAGACTGGCGCATCCACTGGCGCAACGCCGGGAACGGGCCGGAGGACCTGAGCTACTCCGGCCGGTTCACCGCCGCCGGCGTCTCCGCCTGGGGTCGATTTCCCGCCGTAGATGGGCTGGATGGTCGGGTCGAAGGGACGGCGATGGGTGGACGGATCACGGTGCGGGGTGTCCGTGCCCATGTCCGTTATGATCTGCTGTTCCGGGAGCCGTTTCCCGAGTCCAGCATCCAGGGCCGCTTCTCCTGGTCGCGAGACGTCGAAGGCCTGCGCGTCCGCAGCAAGCGCTTCGCGGCGCGCAACGCCGACATCGCCCTGTGGGGTCGCATGGATCTGCTCATACCGCGAAACGGAGCCAGTCCCTGGCTGGGCGCACATGTCGAGTTCGCCGATGGCGACGGCGCCCAGACCTCCCGCTACCTGCCGGCGCACATCATGCCGCTGCCCGCGGTGGAATGGCTGGACCGTTCCATCGTTAGGGGTCGGGTGATATCCGGCGGCGCCCTCTTCCACGGTCCCCTGCGGGCGTTTCCGTTCGACCATGGCGAAGGTAAGTTCCAGGTCAAATTCCGGTTTCTGGACGGCGTGCTGGACTACAAAGAGCAGTGGCCGCGCCTGGATGGTATCGACGCCGTAGTCGCCTTCGATGGCAGGCGCATGGACATCTCGGCGTCGGCAGGCACCTTGTTCGACTCCCAGGTGATCCGGGCGCGGGTCGCGATCCCTGACCTGGGCAGTGACCATCCGGTCTTGGATGTCGATGGCCAGGCTCGCGGGCCGACGGCGGACGTGCTCAGATTCCTGCGCGAGAGTCCCCTACGGTCGCGGCTGGGCAAGTACGTTAGGGACACGGCGGCCGACGGTGAAAGCGACCTCGGCCTGCAGCTGAAGCTTCCGCTCACCGGAGGCGAGCCCCAGATTGCCGGGCAGGTCGACTTCGATGGCAGCGGCCTGCGGCTGGGCCAGTGGGACCTGCGCTGCGACGGGGTCTCTGGACGCCTGAATTTCTCCGGTGATGGCGTCTCGGCGAGCGGCATACGGTTGCAGCTGCTCGGCCAGCCCGCCACCCTCGGCGTGGCCTCTCGGCGCGCTGGCCGGGTGCCACGCACCGTCATCGACGTGGCGAGCTACGCGAAGGCTGAGACCCTGAAGAGGCTCCTACCCCCGACATTGCTCGGCCACGCCACGGGCAAGGCGCCATACCGGGCCACGCTGCGGCTGCGCGACGAGCCCACGGCAGACCTGCTGGACGCCGACCTGCACCTGGAGTCCTCCCTGGTCGGACTCGCCGTCGATCTTCCTCCCCCGCTGCATAAGACCAGCAACGAGGCCATTCCCTTCGATCTCGACGTCGATCTGGGGGCGCCCGGCGATCGCCGTCTCAGCTTGCACTATGGCAAGCGGCTGAGCGCCGTGCTTGCACTGCGGGAGGAAGCGGGGGGCATGAGTTTGGAGCGTGGCGCGGTGCATTTCGGCACCGGAGACGTTCACCTGCCGTCATCCCCTGGCATGCATTTGACGGGCGAGCTGCCGGAGCTGTCGCTGAGCGCCTGGCAGGGTGCGCTGGAAGAGCTCGGCGTTTCGGTCACCGCGTCGGTCGGGCACACGGCGTCGGCGCTGCTGGGATCGGTGGATGTGAAGGTCGGCACCCTGCAGGCCTTTGGTCGCGAACTGCCGGATGTGGGATTGCAGCTGCGGCCGGCCGCTTCGGGCTGGAGCGCCACCCTAGGGGGACCCACACTCGGCGGGCAAGTGTTCTTGCCGGCCCCGGGCTCGGGATTGCCGATCACCGCCAACATGGATCATGTACGCCTGGCGCCGCTGCAGGATGAGCTGTGGGAGGAGGTGCCCGACCCCCGAGACTTCCCGCCGTTGCTTATCAAGGTGTCGGATTTCCGTTATGACGGCCACGAGCTCGGCCGGCTGTCTCTGCAGGCTCGCCACCAGAAGGACGGGCTGCGCGTCGACGGTCTGGAGATTGTTTCTTCGGACGCGCGCATCACGGCCAGTGGCGAGTGGCTCCACAGGGATCGCGGCGGCCTGTCCCGCTTCGACATCGAGCTCTCCAGTCGTGACCTGGGGGCCGCCCTGAGACGCCTGGGTTATCAGGGTGGTATCGCGGAGGGGAAGACCAAGATGCGGCTCGGCGTGCGCTGGGCGGGTCCGCCCTCGGCATTTGCCCTGGACCGCGTGGACGGCAGGCTCGAGCTGAAGGTCGAAAAGGGGCGACTGCTGGAGATCAGCCCTGGCGCGGGCAGGGTGTTCGGTCTGCTCAGTCTGCAGGCGCTACCACGCCGACTTACCCTGGATTTCAATGACTTATTTATGAAGGGCTTCAGCTTCGACCGCATCGAGGGCCAATTCACCATAGACGACGGCAACGCCTACACGAACGACCTGACCATGGACGGGCCGGCGGCGCGCATTGAGGTCTCCGGTCGCACGGGTCTGGCCGAGCGCGACTACGATCAGTTCGTCACAATAATCCCACACATGTCCAGCACGCTTTCGGTCGCCGGCGCATTGGCGGGCGGGCCGCAGGTGGGCGCCGCCCTCGCGATCGTGCAGAAGCTGTTCGAGTCGAAGATCGAGCGCATGACCCAGTATCAGTATTCCGTCACCGGCTCTTGGGAGGATCCCAAAGTCGAGCGCCTGCCAGGTGAGCCCATCACCACTCAGGCGCCTTAGCCCGCAGAGCGATAGCCCCCCGGGCGGTGCCCACTGGGTCGTCCTGGTGGGCCTTAGTCGAAGATGCTATGCTGCTTGTTCACGGCGAGCTATTCGTTCCAGTGCAATCGGCGCTTGCAGTGCATCTCGAAGCTGCGCCCGATGCTTGGAGACCGGAGGGGCAGGGCAATATGAAACGGGTCGCGGCCATACAAATGGCGTCGGGTCCCAACGTGAACGCGAACCTGATCGAGGCCGAAAAGCAGATCGTGCGGGCCGCCGACGCGGGGGCCTGTCTGGTAGTGTTGCCGGAGAATTTCGCCATCATGGGGATGTCGGAGTTCGACAAGGTCAATGTGCGCGAGGAGCCAGCACACGGTCCCATTCAAGATTTCCTCGCCCAGCAGTCCTCTCGACACAGCATTTGGCTGGTAGGCGGCACGATTCCGTTGGTCTCCAGCGACCCCGACAAGGTGCTTGCGGCCAGTCTGTTGTACAACGAGCGCGGAGAATGTGTTGCCCGCTACGACAAGCTCCACCTGTTCGACGTCAAGCTACAGGAGGCCGGGGAGGAGTACACGGAGTCACTGACCATCGAAGCGGGAGACCGCGTCGTGGTCGTGGACACCCCATGCGGCCGGCTCGGAATGGCGGTCTGCTATGACCTGCGCTTCCCCGAGCTGTTTCGCTGCATGCTGGATCAGGGCATGGAGGTGATGGCACTGCCGTCGGCGTTCACGGCCCTGACCGGCAAGGCCCATTGGGAGATTCTGGTGCGCGCGCGAGCCATTGAGAATCTGTGCTACGTCATCGCCCCTGCCCAGGGGGGCTTTCACGTCAATGGACGAGAGACCTACGGCGACAGCATGATCGTCGAGCCCTGGGGGGGAGTACTGGCCCATCTCCGGCGCGGAACCGGCTTCGTCAGCGCCGCCGTCGATTTAGAGCGGCTGCAGATTCTGCGGCGCAACTTCCCTTCCCACGCCCATCGCCGGCTGCGCTGCGCGATGGTCTGAGCGTCATGGGTGGTCCCGACGTTCCCCTCGGGGACGCGCCGTGACCCCTATGTTTTAGTGTGCTTCTATTCGGGCAGGCCGTAGGCGGACAGTAGCTGTCGTGCCCGAGGTGCCTGGCGCTGGCGCACCAGTACCTGGGGCTCTGCCGGACCGTCGCCCGATTCACTTAGCGTCGCATCGATGCCCACGACTTCCAGAATGCTAGCCACCAGGCGGGCGTGTCCCGGCGTGCCACTGTGGAAGACACCGGTCCAACAGCCATTCAACGCGTCACGCTGGTCCATGGTTGCCTCCTCTGCGTCGTTGTGACGCCACACTGTCGCGTTTACCTATAGCCCATCTGCGAGCAAAATGCAACAGAAAATATTGCTCCAGAAGTTAAAGCGTTAGGCCAGACTTCTGAGGTTAATTGTCACACAGTTTGTCGGGTTTGTGTCCAATAGGAGACAAGATGAGACCCGGACGCGCGGACGCAGCCAGGCGCCTGGGGTCCGGGCTGGACTATTGCTCGTTGAGATCGTCCAACATTGCGTCGATCTCTTCCGGGTGGGTGCTCCTGAGGATCTGCTTCACCGGCTTGACCAGCGCAAGGGCGTCGCTTGTGGTGATCACCCGCTTGACCTCCAGCAGCGAGGTGGGATGGGTGCTGAAATGGGTCAGGCCCATGCCGAGCAACAGCCGGGTGAAGCGCGGATCCCCGGCCATCTCGCCGCACATGGCCACGGGAATGTCCGCCCTGCGCCCGGCCTTGATGACCTGGTAGATGAGGCTCAGCACCGCCGGATGCAGCGGGTCGTAGAGGTAGTTCACCTCGTCGTCGATGCGATCGATGGCCAGGGTGTACTGAATGAGGTCGTTGGTGCCGATGGACAGGAAATCCAGATGCTTGGCGAATGCATGGGCCGCCACCGCGGCCGCAGGCACCTCGATCATGCCGCCCACGGGCATGTGCTCATCGAGCTTCAGGTGCTGCCTGCGCAGCTCGCGCCGGGTGTCCTCAATTATCCCCAGCACCTGGAACAGCTCACGCAGGCTGGTGAGCATGGGCAGCATGAGGCGCACCGGCCCGTGGGCGCTGGCCCGCAGTATGGCGCGCAGCTGAGGCCGGAACAGGCTAGGGGACTTGAGACACAGCCGTATGGCACGAAGTCCCAGCGCGGGATTGGTGGATAGCGGGCTCTTGGGCCGGCTGCCGTCGACCTGCTTGTCGGCCCCGAGGTCTAGGGTGCGTATGGTGACCGGCGCCCCCTTCATGGCATGCACGACCCGTAGATAGGCATGCAGCTGCTCTTCCTCTCCG
>CAYQDX010000131.1:0-9989 GCA_964416345.1 uncultured Ectothiorhodospiraceae bacterium | reverse complement strand
CTCTTTGGATTTTTCGAACAGGGCCGGCGTGTTCTTGCCCACCCAACGCCAGGTGCTTTGGCCGCCTTCTTTGGCGCGCATGCCCAGCTCTCGGCCCTCGTGCTTGGTCAATGTGATCCAGTCATTCCAGTCCTGACTGGTCCACTTCCAAGGTGCCCGTCCGGTGTCCTGGCTGTGCTGCCACATAGTGAAGCCGGCAGCAACCAGCACAATGAGGACTACTATCAACAACAACTTCTTCATGAGCTTGCATCCTCGCTGTCTACAGATTCACGATGGTCTGGGGTGGCATCCCGATCTTCGGCGCCATTCCGAGCGGTCTTCGACGCCCCCGCAGGCTTCCGCTCATTGAAGTAGCGCGCCTCGACCTTGGCACTGATCTCATTCACGATCATGTTGAACTCGGTCTCGCGCTGCATTTCCGCTGCCGGCCTGTCGGGACGGGGCACGGGCACTTCTTCCGCCAGAGTGCCGGGCGCGTCCGAAAACACGAAGACCCGGTCACCCAGATACACCGCTTCGGCCAGATCGTGGGTCACCAGGAAGACGGTGGCATCCACCTCGTTCCAGATGCTGATGAGCAGATCCTGCATCTCCCAGCGGGTCACCCGATCGAGGGCGCCGAACGGCTCATCCATCAGCAGCACCCGCGGCTTGACGGCAAGCGTGCGCGCCAGGGCGACGCGCTGGCGCATGCCGCCGGACAGCTCGTGGGGATATTTGTCCTGGCTGCCTGCCAGGCCCACGCGCTCCACCCAGTGCATTGCCTCTTCCTTTAGGGCACGTCGACGTGCGCCGCGAATACCGATAACCCGGTCGATCAGTCCAATGATGGGATTCTTTGGGCGGTTCAGCTCCTTGAACATCATCCCGAGGGCGACGTTCTGCCAGATGGTGAGGTATGGAAACGAGCTGTAGCTCTGAAACACCATGCCGCGGTCCGAGCCCGGACCGTTGATCGGCTTCCCCTTGACCAGAACCTGTCCCTCGGTGGGCGGGTAGAATCCCGCGATCATGTTGAGGATAGTGGACTTGCCACACCCGCTCGGACCGAGCACGCTGATAAATTCACCCCCGTCGACGATGTCGTAGATCTTGAAATCGACGTCTCGCACCGCCGTGTAGCGACCGAATCGCTTGGTGACGTGCTCGAAGCTGACCACCCAGTCCTCGGCGGCCGCGCCCTCGGGATAGTGATCGCGGGCGAACTTCTGCAGTAGGCTCGAGTCTGCGTGCTCGTCCAATTCTCCCTGCCGCGCAAGCAGCGCCTGAAGCTGGCTGGGCGTCAGAATGCCCTCGCTGAGCAGCAGCTCGCCCAGATGGCGCACGTGGTCGTGGTGGGGCGCATCGGCCGGTGGCCGCGGCCCCGGCGCCGCCGGTGATAGATTGTCTGTGGTCACGACCTATTCCTCGCTCTCTTGGTACGGGAAGAGCATCCGGCTCAGCAAGTTCCACAGGGCGTTGCTGAGGAAGGCCATCGCGATGACCAGCGCGATGACGAGGTACACATGCTCGATGTAGCCGCGCCGTTGCGAAGTGTTGATGATGTACCCCAGGCCATTGTTGACCCCAATCACCTCCGCCAGCATTATCCAGGTCCAGCCTACCGCGAAGCTGATCCTCAGCCCGCGAAACAGGGTCGGCCAGGAGATGGCCACCAACACGTAGCGAAAGATCTGCCCGCGACTGGCCCCGAGCGTTCTGGCGGTGTCCAGGTAGACGGAAGGGATCGACTGAACCGCCGCGACGACGAATGGCAACAGCACGACGCCCATGCAGATCGCTAGGAACAGCACGATTTGTGGCTCGCCTATGCCTACCCAGGCGATGGTCAGCGGAATGAGGGCGGGCAGGGGGATATACATGCCGGTGAGCCGCAGCGGATCGAAGAACATGCCGATGCGCGTGAAGGCGCCCATGAGCAGTCCGAGCGGCAAAGTGACGACTACGGACCAGGCGAATCCCTGCAGGATGCGTGACAGGGTGAGCCAGGCCGCCTCGGGCAGGTTGCGCTCGCTCCACAGCACGGGCAGGCTATCGATGAGCTCGGTTGGGCTCGGCAAGGAGCCGCGCGACAGCAGCCGCAGCTCGGGCGGGCGACTCAGACCCAGGCCAGCGGCCCGCGCCCGGTCGGCATCGAGGATCTGCCACGCCGGATCGCCCTGCTCGGGCGTGGGTCCCACGCCAGCGCGTGCGAGTGCCGCCGCCAGGCCGGGGTAGGCACTGGTCGACAGGGCGGGGATCGCAGACGGCGTGAGCAGGGCGGGGGAGAAGGGTATCGGCATGCTCTTACCGGTACGCTCCAGCGCCAGCATGACGCGGTGGCCGGCGGGATTCTCGGGGTCCCGGGTCAGATGCAGCGACACGCTCTCCCCTTCCGCAAGCTCCGCAACCGGGGAGCGCGGCCCCAGGCCAGCGGATTGGGCGCGTTGGGCATCGCTCACTGTCGCCTGGAACAGGCGCTTCCCCTCGGGCCGAGGATGTGCCCGCAAGTCGGCCACCCCGACCGCGACGGCGAAGCCGGCAAGCTCCGGATACTGCTCCGGGCGGGCCGGAGTACTCTGCTCGGCAGCCGGGGTCTCCAGGGGGGCAACCACTCCCCCTACGGGTACCCGCTCGAGCCGAAACACAGCCTGACTCGTCGCGGCGTCTATCTCGATATCCACCGTCTCTCCGACGGATACGGGCAGCTGATACGGCAGCGGTCCCAGGTCTTTGAGCCGCTCGCGCGCCCGGCTAACGTCGACGATGCGCCCGGTGTAGGCCCACTCGTCCTGGCGCTTGAAGTCGCCCAGGCCGTCGTCCTGCAGGCGATGAAACAGGCCCTCGTAGTTGGCCGGGGTAAATTCGGGTAGTGCCGCGGCAGCCAGCGGCGGAAGATCACGCGAGATGGTGCGGCCGGAGCCTGCTTTGATGATCTCGAGCTGCCGGCGCTTACGGTCCAAGCGCAGATCGATGACGTCGCCCCGCTGCACTTGATATTGGGGAAAGACACCGATGATGAGCCGCTTCATCCACTGCGGGTAGTCGGTCGCGAATACCCACAGTGCGAAAACACCGGCAAGAAATGCCGCCCACAAGGCGACGCGGGTAGCCGGCGCGGATTCGGCACGAATCGCAAACAGCCACCCCAGAGGGGAAATCACGCGCAACGGATTCTCCTGGTGATGGCGGCGGGGTCCGAGCCGACCGGGAAGGTCGGCGCCGGACCCCGGCCTGGGTCGATGGCTACTCTGTCGCCTCAGGCGACAGCACGGTCACTTCCACGCGGCGGCTCAATGCGTCGCTGGCGAGCGGCTTGTTCCAGCCCTCGCCCTGAACGACGAAGCGGTCGCCCTGCTCCTTGAAGCCACTGAATTTCTGCTTCAGCGCGGTTACCACGCCCTGGGCGCGACGCTCGGAGAGGCCCTTGACCAGTTTGGCATGGTGCTCGAGGGCCGCGTCACCGAGTGCCTTCACCTCCGCGTAGCGTGAGCGGTCCGCATGTCCGGTGACCACGATGGTGGAGCTGCCGAACTGGGAGGCGAGTCGGCCGATCTCCTTGATGACCTCGCCGGCGTTGGGATCGTAGCTGGTGCTCACGTCGGCGCGATTCGGTGCGAAATGGATATAGACGGTACGGGTCAGGATCTGCTTGGCGGCATTCGGGTCGAAGCCGACCTTCAGCGGCACGAACGCATCCTTGTACTCGTTCTTGCTGTCACGGTAGTCCGGCGCGATCTTCTCGATCACCCGCGGATCCATTACCTGGTTGAAGGCTACGGGATCCTTGACGTACCCGGCCAGGCGGTAGATGTTGTTGATGTTGTCCCAGGTGTTCTCGAAGTTGCTGGGATTGTTCTGGTTCACGAAGAACTCCACATTCTCCGCGTAGTTGGTGGCGTGGGCGTCGCCCATCATGCCCGCGGCCTCGCCCTTGGGCAGGTTGAAGGCTTTTTCGAACAGGGCCCCAGCCTTGTCCTTGTCGGCCTTCACCATCTTCATCCCGTCGAAGATCCCGCGTACCAGGCCCTCGATGACCTCGGGATGATCCTTCGCGAAGTCTGCGCGCGCGGCCCAGACATCGGTGATCACCCGCTTCGCGTCGGCGGTGGAGGAAATGAGCGCTACGTCCTTGATGCCGCTCTTCTTGGGATCGGAGATGTTGTAGATGTCGGGCGCCCAGCTGACGGCGGCGTCGACGGTCGAATCGTTGACGAAGGCGGCGGCGGCCTGGAAGGCGTCTCCGGTGAAGTTGAACACCACCTCATCGGGCTTGATCCCGGCGTAGTACAGCAGGTTGAGCAGGTAATAGTGCGAGGGCGAATTCTGCGCCAGCGCGATCACCCTCTTCTTGCCTTCGACAGGCTTGAGATCATTGATGCTCTTGATGCCGCCGCGGGCAACCACACCGTCGCCGCCGTTGGACCAGTCGACCTGCTGGAATACCCGCAATGAGGAGCGCGTATCCTTGGCCAGGGACGGTGCGAACAGGGCCATCATGTCCAAGGTGCCCCACAGGATGTGGGATTCGCCGGCGGCGAAGGCATCTCGTGCCAGCACTGGATCGTCGATGATGGGCAGCTTCAGCTTGAAGCCATAGCGCTTGAAGAACACGCTGTCTTCGCTGGGCTCGGTGCCCCCGTTCGCCATGATGATCGGAGCCCAGCCGATCCACAGATTGATCGGAAATACGACCGTCTTGTCTTCCCACTTGTAGCCACTGACGCCTTTCACCGGCGGTAATGCTTCGGACGGCACGTAGCTGTACTTCTGCATGGTCGTGATCGGCGCGCTGTTGGGATCTTCCAGCGGGGCGGCGCCGACCCAGCCAGTAGTCAGCGTCATCAGCAGGGCGGCCGCCCAAGCGGCTAGTGAGCGCCCAAAAGGTCTTGAATTCTGGAGCATACGTCTTCTCCTAGGGGTTGTTGACAGTCGCTCGTTGCTCTGCCGCGCAGGCCGATGGCTACCTTCGCGGCAACAATGGACCCTGGGTGGCGTCGCGGCCGGGCACGCCGGCAATGGCACTAGTGACTCAGCAGGGTGCCCCCTGTGCACCACCCGTCAGCCAAATCGGGGCACCTGCCCATGTTGTCGCAGGTGGGCATCAGCACCGCGAAGTCCGCAGAATAAAGCATCATTGAGCCGAAGGACAGGGTAGAAGGACGAGTCCATACTGGAGCCACTAGCGCCGGGGTTGGCTGTTGCGGCGCAGTCTCTCATCCCTGCGCCGCCTTGGCTATACTGCCCTACACGCCCCCCACCAAGTCCACATCGCCCCAGCGAAGAGCCACGATTCTGGGGGTAGATCCAGCACCCGTGTCAGCAGCCGCCAATTGAGCCTTTCGATCGTCCGCCATCGACCCGTAGGAGTCGTTAGTCTCGTGAACCTCGATGGAAGGAGTGCACTCCAAAGCGGACCTCATCCACATCGGCGAGCCAGCCAAGCGGCCGCCGATCGCACCAGCACGCGGACCGCCGGCGTGGGACAACGCGCTTGCTTGCACGCTCCCTCGATGGTAGCGTTCCTTTCATTCCAACTTTGGTGCAGTTGGATTTTCTATATCTTTGGTGGACATGGCAGAAGGCCAGAACATCATCGAGATCTCCGACATCCTGCCTGGCGAGACGCGCATTGACTCCTTCCGGGTGGGCAAGGAACAGGCGGTCCCCCTCGGCACTCTCGACCCGCTCACTGCCGCCCGCGCCATCTGATCCACTGCAATGGCGAGAAGTGCCTGTTCGCCGAGCCGGACACCCGGCTAAAGCCCAAGGACGAGGTAGTGGATGCCACACGCGCCGAGGCTCTGGAGGCGCTGCGGGAAGGGTCCGAGATACGATTCCATGCCAGATCGACCCGAGACTGCTGCGCCTCAGACCACGACCTTTCCCCGCCTGTTCTTCCATGCCCTGGGCGCCGGGGCACTAGCTGTCTTTGCGCTGGGCCTGAATCACGTCGCCTGCTGGGGCCTCTTCGTGCTCGCCGCGCTGATCGCCTGGCCCCTGTGGGTCTACCGCAACGAGGTGATCCTCTTCGAGCGGCGGATGGTCCTGGAGCACCTGACCCGGGCGGACAGCAGCGTCCGGCGCTGGCTGTGGGCCGGGACCCTGACGCGTGTGGTCCAAGTCGTCGTCTCGCTGGCGCTGGCGATGCTGCTGCTCGCCCTGGCCGCACGCCTGGGGGCCGAGCAGTGGGCGGTGCTGGTGCTGGACGTGCTGGTGCTGTCCCTGTTGGTTGAGCCGGTCAGGCGTGGTCTACGGGGCCAGATTCAGGACCAGCGTCTGGGGCTCATCGCCCGCCGCTGGCCCCTTCTCGGACTCAACCTGGCCTTTCTGACCTTGGCATTTCTGGCCGTCGACTTCTTCCTCACCGGGATGCCGGACACGCGGACACTGCCGTGGAATCAGGTCGCAGAGGACGCTTTCCGCGCCGAGGGGCTGGACGCGGTCTGTGCTGCCGCGGGCTGGGCGTTGGGCGCGCTCGCCGCGGCCGAGGCCCTGACCCGGCACGCCGCGCAGCTCAGCATCCCCAGCCTGCCGGACCGGACGCTGCGGATCGCCGCCTGGGGCGTGGTGCTGGTCCATGCGGGGGCACTGGCCTATCTCTTCACCCGCATGCAGCTCGGGGTCATCGCCCTGGTGGAGCAGCGCGCCACCCGCGGAGAGCCCGAGGGCGCCTTCACCCGTGCCTTCGTCTACACCATCCTGGCGCTGGCCATCCCCTATCTCTATGCCACCTCCCGGCTGGCCGACCTGGATCCGGACCGGCTGGCGGGGCAGGCCCGCCGGGCGGTCGACTGGGTGGATCCCTGCCGTCCGGACCCGGCCGCCCGGAAGGCCCTGCTCGCCTCCTTGGGCGGCGAGCTGGAGCGGGCAAGGCTCGCGGCCAGGGAGTCCGCGGACCAACGCGTCGACGCCGACCTGGATGCCCTGTTCGCCCGGCTTGAGCCCGGCGTCGATGCCTATCTGGACTGGTATTTCACCGTGATCGGCGAGTACGAGCGGCTTGCCGCCCTGGCCACCGGGAGCTTCGTGAAGCTGATGGGGAAGCAGCTGGAGCAGCACCTGTTCGTGGACACCGGGCTCGCCGAGCAGCTGGAGCGGCTGGATGAGTCGATCCGGCGGGACTCGGCCGGCACACTGGCAGAGACCGCCCGGAATCTGGAGCAGCTTGCCGGGGAACGCTCGGCGGCCGCCCCATGTGCACTGTCCCGGCTCAACCTGGGGGCGCTCAGCGCGGCCATGTTGGCCAGCCCGGCCCTGGGCGACCTGCACCGGGACGCAATGCGTGCCGCCACAGCCGTTGGCGGGGGCGCCGCCGCGGGGGCCCTCGCCGCCAAGATGCTGGCGAAGCAGACAGGTGCCGCAGTGGCGGCCAAGCTCGCCGCCAAGAAGGGCTTTCAGACCGCCGCCGGGCTGGCCGGCAAGGTGGCGGCGAAGAAGGGCGGCTCCATTCTGCTGTCCGCCGCCGGCGGGGCGGCTCTGTGCTCGCCCGGCGGACCCGGCGCGGCAATCTGCGGCATCTTGGCCGGTGCGGCGGCCTGGCTCGCCGTGGACAAGGCGATGGTCGAGATCGACGAGGCGCGCCTGCGCGAGGAGATGCGCACCGAGATACTGCAGGCCCTGGAAGAGCAGAAGTCGGTCCTGGCCCTGGCGCTCAAGGCCAGGCAGGCAGCGGCCATCGACGCCCGAGCGAGCGCCATCCAGACGGGCGTGCAGCGGGTCTTCGTACCGGCCCGAGACGGGCTTTGACGGCAAATTGAGCACACCAAGCGGTCACCGGAACAGAGTCGACCAATGCCGCAGCCGAACCCCGTCCAGGTCCGCCCCGCTGACTTCGATCGGCCCCGGGACGCGGAGGCGGTGATGGCTCTGCTGAATGCCTATGCTGCGGACCCAATGGGCTCCGGCGAGCCGCTTCTGGAAGACACCCTGAACCGCCTGGTCCCAGCGCTGCGCCAGGTGCGCGACATCTGGTGCTGCTGACCTTTTCCGGGGAGCGGTCCATTGGACGAGTCATCTGCTTCCCAGGCTTCTCGACCTTCCGCGCCCGCTCCTGCGTGTGACCGAGGCCTATGTACGGCAGACCAGCCCAGGAGCATCCGCGCAAGCGCGGCTCGGGGCGGTGAGCTTCTTGCAGCGTTTCGGCGCCGCCCTCAACCGCCACGTCCACTACTCCTGCTGAATCCTCGACGGTGCGCTCAAGCGCCTCGACGACAGGCAGTACCGACTCCTGCGAGCTTCGGCACCGACCCCCCAGGAGGTCGCCGCCATCGCCGAGCGGGTCCGCCGCCGGGTGCTGCGCTGGTTGCCCGTAGCGGCCTGCTCGACGCCGATGACGCCCGCGCCACGCTCGCCTGGGACGACACAGACTTTTCACTCGACCCCGCAGTGCGCATCGCCAGCCACGACCGGGCCGGACTGGAGCAACTGCTGCGCTATTGCGCGCCGCTGTTCCGGCCTGGATCTACCAGACAAATTACCGCGCTGCGTAGTCCTTGATCTCCGCCGAGACGCCACGTGCCCCAATGAATCCGGAGCGGCCTCAGGGCAACGTTACCACGGAGGCGGTATTCCGGCACGATCTGGTCTACCCGGATTGCATGTCTGCTTTGCGAAGTCTTGCTGTCCCGATCCGGGTGCGGGTGAATGTCAGTCCCTGGCCGAAAGCGGACATGAGAGTGCGAGGCGGGGCAGCCGGCGAAGTCGCGCCGGCTCAGGGCCCGGGCCAAAGGCACAGGCCGCAGGATGTGCCGGGTTAACGTCGCGCCCTGCCGGCCCCAGCGCCGGCGGCCCGACTCCAGGCCATGGAACAGCGAGCGAGCGTAGCCCAGAAGAGGTAGCCGCCATGGAGCGAAGCGGAATCGAGGGAGGAGAGCGAAGCGGAATCGAGGGAGGAGAGCGAAGCGGAATCGAGGGAGGGGACCGCGGGGGGGACGCGACGGATGGATGAACCGGGGAGCGGCAGACGGGGGCCTTTTTTGGATATGGTGCGGTCTCCGCTCCCCGGATTCCACTTCGTTTCATCCAGGCTACGATGTGGCTTCTGCGCACTTTGGGTGGGGATGAATGGTCCTGTACCGCCGTAATCGCTTGCCGGGCGGCACGTACTTCTTCACGGTGACGCTCGCCGAGCGCGGCTCCGATCGGCTGGTCCGGCACATTGGGCTGTTGCGCGAGGCATTCCGCGTTGCCCGGCGCGAGCGGCCGTTTCGCATCGACGCCATCGTGATCCTGCCCGATCACCTGCATACCGTCTGGACCCTGCCGCCCGACGATGCGGACTATCCGGGCCGGTGGCGGCGCATCAAGGCCAACTTCTCGCGGCGGGTGGCGGCGGTCGATCCGACCGTTCCGAAGAATCGCCGCGGCGAGTACCGGCTCTGGCAACGCCGTTACTGGGAGCACACCATCCGCAACGACACGGACCTCGCTCACCATATCGACTATGTACACTTCAACCCGGTCAAGCATGGCCTCGTGGAGCGGGTGCGGGACTGGCGGTTCTCCTCGTTCCAACGCTATGTCAGGGCGGGGCTCCTGCCGGCGGATTGGGCGGGCACTGCCGGGCAGGGTGAGCACGACCCATCTTGACCGGTATCCAGTGCCACCAAGATCGGCGGGCCCCGCGACCAATCTCATGGAAGACAATATCGTGTGCCCGCGGTGGGGAGCGTCGCCGCCCGGGTCGCTTGTGGGCTAGAAAGGACGCAACTGGAGCCGGCGGTCATGAGGATGGGGCGGGTGCGCAGGCGCACCGCTTCGAGAATCGCCTCGTCGAGGGGCTTCTCGTCGGTCGACAACCACCAGGACATTCACCTGGGGCCCCCGAGCATGTCGTCCTCGGGCATTCCCGAATCCCACCCGACACAAGCCCTCCTGCCGCCCTGCGGCGACCCACTCGACACACGTTTTTTGCAGGACGGCTTCGATGTCCGCTTGCGACCCGGAGCTACCATTGGCATCGAAGACCTGAGCGGCCGCAGTCGGACTCAGACCGGACATTCGGA
>CAYQDX010000130.1:0-10009 GCA_964416345.1 uncultured Ectothiorhodospiraceae bacterium | reverse complement strand
GTCCGACATGAGGGCGCATCAGTCCTGGGGATGGCTCATTCGGATTCTACCGCCCGCGGAGAGGCGGTGGGAGCGGACGGGTGTTGGGCCGGACCGGCCGCGGCCGCGAAACGTGGCTAGTCCGTCAGCAGCCGGTAGGTGGGGCTGGCGGCTTCATGGGTAATCAGCTGCCAGGCCTTGAGCGTGAAGACGCAACCTTGCGGGGCTTCCGCGCGCCACTTCTCGGCCGTGGTGGCGCGGGGCGGCTGATAGAAGGTCTGCTGAATCTCGACGATGCCGAAGTCCTGGAATGTCGCTGCATGGGACTCGGCGTAGCCGCAGGTGCCGATGAGTGTGCTCACGCCGCCTGAGGCCCCCCCGCGCCGGATCAGACCCGAGAGGGGTGCGACGGCGCGCGCATGCACCTGAACGAAGCCTGGCGAGTCAGGGTCAACAACTAGCGAGGCAACAAAATCATCAATGGCCCAAACGGAGAACTGGGAGGCTATGCCAGATCCGGCGCCAGGCACGGGCAGCCCTGAACGGCGCCCGGAGCCACGGCGGTGGACGTGTTCTGTTGGAGGCTCAACCATGAAGAATCCCGGCATTGCGCTAGTGCTTCTGCTTTCCCTGGCCGGCGCCGGCTCGGCGCAGGCCCTGGACGGAGGCATCGAGAGTCTGCGCCAGACCGGCAAGGCCTTTGCGGCGGTCGCCAAGGAGGCCTCGCCGTCGGTGGTGTACATTCAGGTCGAAGGCAAGCCCTCGAGCCCGGTGATGGGGCGGTTTGTGCCGCCCTTCGGCGAGGAGTGGCCATTCGGAGGCGAATGGCTGAGGCGCTTCTTCGGCGACCAGCTCCCGGACAAACGCCCGTTCCGGCACCCGAGCAAGCCGGAGGCGGAGCAGCGCACCGTCGCGCAGGGCTCCGGCTTCGTATTGGCACCGAAAGGCGGTGCGGTGCCCGGCAAGGCCTACATACTCACCAACAGCCACATGGTAGAGGACGCCGATCGGATTCGGGTGAAGCTGGCGGACGGGCGCGAATTCGACGCCAAGGTCACTGGCCGTGACCCGCAGTCGGACGTGGCCGTCATCGAGATCGCCGCCGACGGCGTGCCGCCCCTGCCCCTGGGAGATTCCTCCAAGCTGGAGGTGGGCGAGTGGGTGGTGGCGATCGGCAATCCGTTCGGACTGAGCCATACTTTGACCGTCGGCGTGGTCAGCGCCACGGGCCGCACGAGTCTGGGCATCAACGACTACGAGGATTTCATTCAGACGGATGCCGCGATCAATCCGGGCAACTCCGGTGGCCCGCTGGTCAACCTCGACGGCGAGGCGGTAGGCATGAATACGGCCATCTTCAGCCGCAGCGGGGGCTACATGGGCGTGGGGTTCGCGATCCCCATCAACCTGGCCGCGTCCATTGCCAACCAGCTGATCGAGCACGGGGTGGTGACGCGCGGCTACCTGGGTGTGATGATTCAGACGCTCACCCCCGACCTGGCCGCCTCCTTCGGGATAGCGCCCAATGCTGGCATACTGATCGCCCAGGTGCAGCCGAATTCCCCAGCCGCGAGGGCCGGCCTGCATCAGGGGGACGTGATCGTGGCGTTCCGTGGGCAGCCGGTGGGTGCGATCGGTCGCTTCCGCAACGAGGTCTCGCTCACCCCTCCGGGCAGCAGGCAGCAGCTGGTGGTCCTGCGCAATGGACAGAGGAAGACCATCGACATCACCATCGGCACGCTCACCAAGGATAAGATGATCGCACAGGGCGAGGCGCCGGGGCCGGACATCCTCGGTCTGAGCGTGCAGACCCTGACGCAGGAGCTGGCCGAGCAGTTCGGCGCCACGCCCGGCCAAGGCGTCGTGGTGACACAAGTCAAAGCCGGCTCCGTCGCCGCCATGGCCGGCATCGAGACTGGCACGGTGATTCTGCAGGCGAATCAGCAGCCGGTGGCGACGGCGGCCGACTTCAGGCGCGTGGTGAGCGCGAGCAGCCATCAGAGGCGACTCCTGCTGCTGGTGCGCAAGGACAAGGTCCAGCGTTACATCGCGCTGAGGTGGTGATGGCGGACATCGCCCGGCGGCGGGCGCCGTTCGCCGCCAGGGCGAATTGAAGTCCCACGCGGACATGTGAGCACGAGCGACCATGGAGTTCAAAGACTACTACCAGATCATGGGCGTCAAGCGCGACGCCACCCAGGACGAGATCAAGCGCGCCTATCGCAAGCTGGCGCGCAAATATCATCCGGACGTGAGCAAGGAGCCGGACGCCGAGGCGCGGTTTAAGGAGGTCGGCGAGGCCTACGAAGTGCTCAAGGACCCGGAGAAGCGCGGCGCCTATGACCGGCTGGGCGCCAACTGGAAGGCCGGCCAGGACTTCCGTCCGCCACCGGGCTGGGACCAGGGCTTCGAGTTCCACGGCGGCGGCTTCACCGGGGCGGACGCCTCCGAATTCAGCGACTTCTTCGAGAGCCTGTTCGGCCGGGGCGGCTACGCGCCGGGCTTCGCGGGGCGTGCCCATCGTGAATTCCACGCCCGCGGCGACGACACCAACGCCAAGGTGCAGATCGACCTGGAGGACGCCTACCAGGGCGCTACCCGCATGCTCAGCCTGCAGCACACCGAGCTGGGGACGGACGGTCGGCCGCGGGTGCAGGAGCGCACCCTCAACGTGCGCGTGCCCAAGGGCGTGCGCCAGGGCCAGCACATCCGCCTGGCGGGGCAGGGAGGAGCGGGTATGGGCAAGGGTGGCGCGGGTGACCTCTATCTCGAAGTGGAGTTCCGGCCCCACCCCTACTATCACGTGGAAGGCCGCGACGTGTACCTGGATCTGCCCATCGCCCCGTGGGAGGCCGCGCTGGGCGCCACCGTCAAGGCGCCGACGCCCACCGGTACGGTGGATCTCAAGATTCCCTCCGGCTCCGCCGGGGGGCGCAAGCTGCGGCTGAAGGGGCGCGGCATTCCCGCTGAGCCCCCGGGCGACCTCTACGTGGTGCTCCAGATTGCCCTGCCGCCGGCAGACACCGCGGCCGCCAAGGCCGCCTACCGGGAGCTGGAGAGGGCGCAGCCGTTCAACCCGCGCGCACGCCTGGGGGTCTGAGCCATGATGACGAACGATATGCTGTCACTGTTGACCGGCGAGGTGCTGGAGGAGCAGGTGGAGCTCACCCTAGCCGAGCTCTGCCGGGCCTGCAGCGTGCCGGCCGAGCAAGTGCTCGAGCTGGTCGACGAAGGTGTGATCGATCCCGAGGGCAGGGACCCTGCCCGATGGCGATTTCACGGCATCAGCGTGCGCCGGGTACGCTGCGCGCTGCGCCTGGAGCAGGATCTGGGGGTCAACCTCGCCGGCGCGGCGCTGGCCTTGGACCTGCTGGAGGAGCTGGAGGCCATGCGCGCCCGGCTGAGGCGATTCGGGGAGTGAGCGCGGCCCGGTCGGGCAGGGTACGACGGCGGCGCGCATATTTCGATTTCGCCTCCTACCTGGCCCGCATCTAGTACTCCGTCCAGGCGCGGTTCCGGATTCCTTCGACGAGTGTTTCCGCCCGAAGGGTCGTTCGCGCTAAAGTGAGAGTCGCACCGGCCCGTCGGCGCCGGCGAGCCTTTGCACTGCCGAGGAGACACTCATGCCCCAGTTGCTGCCTTTGTCCCGTGCCGCCCGCCTGGTCGGGGTCAGTCGCGGCGTGCTGCAGCGGCGTATTCGCGACAACGAGCTGGAGACCTTCGAGGGCCAGGTCAAGGTGTCGGATCTGCTGCGGGTGTTCCCGGAGGTCCACCTGGAGGACGACTCAGCGCTGGAGCGGGTGAATCTGATCAAGGCCTCGGCCACGTACGGCGACAGCGACCGGATGGAGCTGCCGGCGCCCGAGGTGCTGGCCAAGCGGCTGGCCAGTCTGTCTCGGGAGCTTATCGAGGCGAAGACGGAGCTGGGCGACTATTCCGAGCTGGTGGCCGACTTGGAAAAGCGGTTGGAGAGCTTCGTGCGATGTCCCGAGGGGCAGCTGCGAGAGCAGGCTCGGGCACTGGCAGCGTGGCTGCGGGCACAAGGCGCGCAGCGTGCGCGGGTCCCCAAGCGCAACACCGAGCTGCTGACCAAGGACACCTTCCTGCGCTTGCTGGCGGCTGAGGTCAAGATCCTGCCCAGCGGGCACGAGTTCTTCGTGCAGGGCACGCACTCGATTCTGGAGGCGGGGCTGCAGGCGGGACTGTCTCTGTGCTACGGCTGCAGCAGCGGGACATGCGGCTCCTGCAAGGCGCGGGTGATCTCGGGTGAGGTGCTGAAAGTGCGCGACCACGAGTACTCCATCAGCAACTCAGAGCACGATCTGGGCTACGTGCTCATGTGCTCCTATACCGCCGTGACGGACGTGGTACTGGAGGCCGGCGAGGCCCGGCGTGGCTCGGACATTCCGCCGCAGACCATCGCGGCCCACGTGAGCCGGGTGAGCCGCCTAGGCGAAAGCCTTGTAGTGATGGGCGTGCGCACGCCCAGGACCCAGCGCCTGCGCTTTCTCGCCGGCCAGGACGTGACCCTGACCCTGGAGGACGGCGCCAGCGCGCGGCTGGCGCTGGCGAGCTGTCCCTGTGACGGCCAGAACCTGGAGTTTCACGTGGTCGGCCGCGGCCCGTCGGCGTTTGCCCGCGCGGTGCTGGAGGGCGGCGTGCAGGTGGGCTCCCCCGTGACCATCGACGGCCCCCTGGGCGATTTCGTGCTGGACGAACACGCCTCGGACCCCATGATCTTCCTCATCTATGACGAAGGCTTCGCGCCTATCAAGAGTCTCGTAGAGACCGCCATCGCCAGCGACAACGCCGAGAGGTACCGCCTCTTCTGGGTGGTCTCACAGGCGGGCGGACACTACATGAGCAACCGCTGCCGCTCCTGGACGGACGCCCTGGACAACTTCGACTACACACCCCTGGTGCTGCCGCTGGAGCGGGTGCCGATGGAGCTGGATGAGCTGCTCGGCGAGCCCCTCGGCGAGCTGGATGACATCGAGCGCTGCCAATTCTATGTGGGGGGTCCCGAGGTCTTCGTGGCGGCGGTGCGCGGACTGCTGGCACCATATCGCATCCCCCCGGGGGCTCAGCACTTCCAAACGACTGCCTAATCCGGGGCCTCGACTCGGCCGCGTCACGCGTGCTTGCATTTGTGACTGCTGGTCACAATACTTACGTATAGTCACATCAAGGTCGTCCGGGCAGCCGTGGGCATTGCCGAGCGTAGAGCGCGTCTATTTCAGCAGCGGGAGGCCGAGATTCTCGGCGCTGCCCTGGACCTGTTCCGCCGGGACGACTGGCAGTCGGTCACCATCGAGCAGATCGCCGCCCACGCCGAGGTAGGCAAGGGCACCATCTACAAGCATTTTGCCAGCAAGGATGAGATCTATGCCCGCCTGGCCATCGACTTCCAGCTCGCGATCGTGGACCAGCTGATGGCCCTGGGGCCAGACCAGGACGTGCTCGACTACCTGAGGGCCGTGGTGCGGGTGTACTGGGAGGCGCACACGACCAGTCGGGAGCGCCACCGGCTATTCCAGTACTGTCACCAGGATGACTTCCGCCACAAGGTCTCGGAAGCCACCCAGCAACGGCTGGACTCGGTGTACACGAACATGATGGAGCCCATTGATGCGGCGCTGAGGCGGGGCATCGCGGCCGGCCTGTTTCCGGACAGGCCGCTGCCGCTGCTGGTATTCGGCGCCCAGGTCGCACTGCAGGGCGCCGTGGACCGGGTCTGGACGGGCTGTGGCTGCACGGAGCGCCCGGAGTCCTACCTGGAGGAAGTGACGCGCTTCATCCTGGCGGGGCTGATGCACCAGGACGACGACGATGTGCGCGGCGGCGTCGAGCCGCGCCGTGGTGCCGGGGCTGCCGTCGTGCCCGCGGTCCCGGAATCACACTGAAATCAACAGCAGTTGGGAGCTTGGCATGGCCAAACGCATGATCCTCATGATTCTGTTCCTGGCGGTGCTGTTCGGGGGCATCTTCGGCTGGAAGGCCATTCAGGGCTACTACATGGGCCAGTACTTCGCCACCATGAAGCCGCCCCCAGAGACCGTATCCAGTGCCAAGGCCACGCAGCAGACCTGGCAGGCGACCCTCAGTGCCGTGGGGAGCCTGCGGGCAGTCAACGGCGTAGACGTGAGCGCCGAGGTCGACGGCATGGTCAAGACCGTGAAGCTCTCCTCCGGGCAACAGGTGCGCGCGGGCGACCTGCTGGTACAGCTCGACGACGAGGCGGACCGGGCGGAGCTGGAAGGCCTGGTGGCCAGCCGGAAGCTGGCCGAGCTCAGTCTCCGGCGGGAGCGCAGCCTGGCCAAGCGCAACCTGGGCTCGGAGGCCGATCTCGACACCGCGCGCACCAAGCTGGACGAGGCCCGGGCGCAGGTTCAGTTCAAGCAGGTGATGCTCGCCAAGAAGGCCATCCGGGCACCCTTCGACGGCGAGCTGGGCATCCGCAAGGTGGACGTGGGCGAATATCTCTCGGCGGGCAAGGCTATCGCCAGCCTGCAGGCGCTGGATCCCTTGTATGCTGAGTTCAGCGTGCCGGAGCAGGAGCTGGGACGCCTGCGCGAAGGCCAGGCGGTGAGCGTCACCGTGGATGCCTATCCGGACCAAGAGTTCCCGGGCGCCATCACCGCCCTGGACTCCCGGGTGGACGACCAGACGCGAAGCGTGCGGCTGCAGGCCACCCTGCAGAACCCGAAGCGACTGCTGCGCCCCGGCATGTTCGCCAACGTCAAGATTCATCTGGGCGTCGAGCAGAGCGCCGCGGCGGTGCCCCGTACCGCCGTCAGCTACAGCCTGTACGGCAATTTCGTCTACCTGGTCCAGGACGCGGGCAAGAACGCCAAGGGCCAGCCTGCGCGTAAGGCCGTGCAGCGCTTCGTGGTCACGGGCGAGGACCTGGGGGACCTGGTGGCTGTGCTGAAGGGCGTCTCACCAGGCGACGAGGTGGTTACGGCGGGACAGCTCAAGCTGCACGACGGCTCCGAGGTCATCGTGAAGCGCCCCACCGTCGCCACGAAGTAGGGGACACCGGTTATGCACTTCACCGATCTCTTCATCCGCCGCCCGGTGCTGGCCATGGTGGTGAGCCTGTTGATACTGGTGCTGGGGCTGCGCTCCCTGCAGGAGATGCAGGTGCGCCAGTACCCGGAGGCCAAGAACACCGTGATCACGGTGACCACCGCCTATCCCGGGGCCAGCGCGGATCTGATTAACGGCTTCATCACCACGCCCATCCAGCAGGCGATCGCCAGTGCCGAGGGCATCGACTATCTGACCTCAAACAGCACCGAGGGCCTTTCCACCATCGAGGCCCACATCATCCTCAACTTCGATCCCAATGTCGCCATCACGCAGATCATGTCCAAGGTCGCCGAGGTGCGGAATACGCTGCCGGCCTCGGCTGAGGCGCCGGTGATTCAGCAGACCACGGGATCCGGCATCGCCCTCATGTACTTGAGCTTCTACAGCCAGCAGATGAGTGCGGAGCAGATCACCGATTACCTCACTCGCGTGGTCCAGCCCAAGCTTGCGACCCTGGACGGCGTCTCCGAGGCGCAGATCTTGGGGGCCAAGACCTTCGCCATGCGCATCTGGCTCAAGCCCAACCGGCTGGCCGCCCTGGGGCTCACTTCCACGCAGGTGAGCGAGGCACTGCAAGCGAACAACTTCATCGCGGCGGTGGGCCAGACCAAGGGGCAGCTGGTCGCCGTCAGCGTGGGGGCGAGCACCGACCTGCAGACGGCGGAGCAGTTCGGCGCCATCGTGGTCAAGCGCAGCGGCGACACCTTGGTGCGCCTGCGGGATGTGGCACGGGTGGAGCTGGGCGCCGAGAGCTACGATTCCTCCGTCACCTTCAACGGCCAGAGCGCGGTGTTCATCGGCATCAGCACCACGCCCTCGGCCAATCCGCTGGATGTCATCGCCCTGGTGCGCAAGGTGCTGCCTCAGATTCAGGAGCGTCTGCCGCCCACCCTCGAGGGCAAGGTGGTCTACGACGGCAGCCGATACATACGCAGCGCCATCGTCGAGGTCGTCAAGACCATCGCCGAGGCGACCCTGATCGTCGTCGTGGTGATCTTCCTGTTCCTCGGGGCGCTGCGCTCGGTGACCATCCCCGTGGTGACCATTCCCCTGTCCCTCATCGGCGTCGGCGCGCTCATGCTCGCCCTGGGCTACTCCATCAACCTCTTGACCCTGCTGGCATTGGTGCTCGCCATCGGCTTGGTGGTGGACGATGCCATCGTGGTGGTCGAGAACATCCATCGCCATATCGAGGAGGGCGCCACGCCCTTCCAGGCCGCCATTCAGGGGGCGCGTGAGATCACCGCGCCGGTCATCGCCATGACCATTACCCTGGCGGCGGTTTACGCGCCCATCGGCTTCATGGGCGGGCTCACCGGCACCCTGTTCACGGAGTTCGCCCTCACCCTGGCCGGGGCGGTGATCATCTCAGGGATCGTCGCGCTGACGCTCTCGCCGATGATGTGCTCCCGGCTGCTCAGTCCGGCCGGCGAGCAGGGACGCCTGGTGTCGTTCCTGGATCGCACCTTCGACCGGCTCAAGGGCCGCTACCAGCGGCTGCTGCACGGCTCGCTCAACTATCGTCCCGTGACGGCCTTGTTCGTCGTGGTGGTGCTCACCAGCTGCTATTTCCTCTACGTGACCGCCAAGCAGGAGCTGGCGCCTACCGAGGACCAGAGCGTGCTGTTCATCTCGGCCACCGGCCCCCAGGACGCCACGCTGAGATACATGGAGAGCCAGAGCCAGGAGTTCTCCGGATTGTTCGAGTCGTTTCCCGAGACGGCGGACTACTTCGTGGTCAATGGCCTGGGCGGGGTGAACAACGTGATCGGGGGGCTCATCCTCAAGCCCTGGGACGAGCGCCAGCGCACGCAGATGCAGCTGCAGCCGCTGGTGCAGCATGCCTTGTCGACCGTGCCCGGACTCAAGGCCGCGGCATTTCCGCTGCCTTCGCTGCCCACTGGCTCCAACGGGCTGCCGGTGGAGTTTGTGACCAGCTCCACGGCACCCTACGAGACCGTGCACGAGGTCTCCCAGAAGATCATGAGTGCGGCACTGCAGAGTGGACTGTTCCTATTCCTGGACTCCGATCTCAAGTACAACAAGCCGAAGGTTATGCTGGAGATCGATCGCAGCAAGGCCGCCGCCCTGGGGCTCAGCATGCAGGACATCGGAGCGGCCCTGGAGACCCTGCTGGGCGGCAACTACATCAATCGCTTCAACCTGGAAGGGCGCAGCTACAAGGTAATCCCCCAGGTGCCAGACAGCGCCCGGGACCAGGCGGCGCAGCTCAGTCAGTACCGGGTGATGACGGCCAGCGGCGAGCTCATCCCGCTGTCCACGGTGGTCTCGCTGAAGCGCTCCGTGCAGCCCAACAAGCTCAGCCAGTTCCAGCAGCTCAACTCGGCCACCATCCAGGGCGTGCTGACCCCGGGCGTGTCCATGGCCGAGGGCCTGGGATTCCTCCGGGACAAGGCCAAGGAGCTGGCCCACGCGGGCTTCGGCACCGACTACGGCGGGGAGTCCAGGCAGTTCGTTCAGGAGGGGCAGGCGCTGGTGTACACTTTCTTCTTCGCCATTCTGATCATTTTCCTGGTGCTGGCCGCCCAGTTCGAGAGCTTCCGCGACCCCTTCATCGTGCTGGTCACCGTGCCCATGTCCATGTGCGGGGCGCTGATCTTTCTCAGTCTGGGGGCGGCCACGGTGAACATCTACACCCAGGTGGGCCTGGTGACCCTCATCGGCCTCATCAGCAAGCACGGCATTCTGATCGTCTCCTTCGCCAACCAGCTGCAGCGGCAGCATGGCTACGAAAAGCGCCGCGCCATCGAGGAGGCCGCGTCGATCCGGCTGCGTCCAGTGCTGATGACCACCGCCGCCATGGTACTGGGCGTGGTGCCCCTGCTGCTGGCCAGCGGGGCCGGGGCAGTGAGCCGCTTCGATCTGGGCCTGGTCATCTCCACGGGCATGCTGTTCGGCACCCTGTTCACCCTGTTCG
>CAYQDX010000129.1:0-10202 GCA_964416345.1 uncultured Ectothiorhodospiraceae bacterium | reverse complement strand
CGCCATCCAGGTGATGATTGCGTATCCGTAATCATCACCTGGATGGAGTACCAGCGCCCTAGCAGAACTTCAGCTTGCGCATGGCGATGAGGCTCATCTTGAGCAGCAGCAGGCCGTGGCGGAAGCGCTCGATCTTGATCTCGCCGTAGGTGCGCTCCCGGTAGCGTATGGGCACCTCGACGATCTTGAGGTTCAGCTTGGCCGCCCCGAACAACAGGTCGAAGTCGCCGAAAGGATCGAAATCGCCGAAATACTCCCTACCCGCCGCAATGCGCTCGTAGTCGGCTCGAAACAGCACCTTGGTGCCGCACAGCGTATCCCGTACGCGCTGGTCCAGTAGCCAGGTGAACAGCCAGCTGAACCAGCGGTTGGCCAGCCGGTTCAGGGTGCGCATGGCCTGTTGCTCCATCGGATAGACCAGCCGGGTGCCATTCACCAGCTCGCCGTGGCCCTCCGCGAGCGCATCGTAGAACTTGGGCAGGTCCTCGGGCGGCACCGTCAGATCAGCATCGAGGATCATCAAGATCTCGCCGTTGGCCGCGGCGAAGCCTTTGCGCACGGCGTCGCCCTTGCCCAAGCGCAGCATCCTTCCGTGTCCCTCACCCTCGGCGGAGTCGCGCGGCACCTGGTGGACCAGCCGAATATCACGGATCCTCCTCTGCTCGGCGATGACGGCCTCGATCTCCTCGACGGTGCCGTCGTTGGAGTTGCCGTCGACGAAGACGATCTCGGTGTGACTACCCATGGCGGGAGTGCGCTCGACCGCGGCCCGGACATTGCCGCGCTCGTTGCGGCACGGCACCACCACGGAGACCGAGTAGGGCCCGTGCCGTCTCAGCAGCTCGGGCCTCGGTCGCACCACCAAGTATTGAAAGAGGCAAAGTCGGCGTAGCAGCGGCAGGCGCGTCAGCACCCGATTGATCAGGCCGGATACCAAGGGAATACGCACCGGAATCAACATCCGGCTGCCTCTGCTCACCACCTCCAGACCGTTGAGTGCCAGCAGGTCCTCCATGTCTCCCAGGGTGAGCCAGTTGTCGTGTCCCCAGGGCATCTTGAGACCCAGGCGCTCGGCGACGCGCAGCGGCAGACTCCAAAGGGGGCTGGGGAAGGTCACGATGATCTTCGAGCCGTCGGCGGTGACCCGATGCAGGTTGCGCAACGCCTGGGCGATGTCCGTCAGTCCTCCGACCACGTCCACCATCAGGACGTAGTCGAAGCGTGCGTCCAGCTCCAGCGCCTCGATGTCGTCGACCCGATACTCGAGATTTGGACAGTGCTCGGACGGATGCTTGCTGCGGGCCACCTCGATCATGGCGCTGGAGAAATCGATGCCCACCCCCAGGCTCGGCCGCGCCGCTGCCAGCAGCGCACCGGTGCCGCAGCCTACGTCCAGCACCGACCGCCCGGCGGGCACGAGGCGCGCGATCAGCGCCTCCAAGTCCTGGTGGTAATAGCGATTGCGCCGGCGCCACTCTTCGCGCCGGGCTGCGAGCGCATCGCAGTGCTGTCTCCGCTGCTCCTTGGTTCTCATGCTCCCGCCACCCCCCCAAAGCCTCATGGCGACGGCTTGCCGGCGGCCTCCCCACTCAGCCGCTCGCTCAAGCGCCGCCAGTCCTGCGCCTCGGCCTTGTTGCCCAGGGCTTGAGCCAGCTTGGCCGCCACGGCGGCATTGTCCAGCGTGCGCCGGTCCTGGGGAAGAATCCTCAGCACGGTCGCGAGCAGCCGGTAGCTGTCGGCCAGGGTGTTGCCCGAGTAATTACGCAACTCTACAACATAAAGACCTGCAAAAGCCTGTACCCGCAAGCGCGGATCGGCGAGCAGGGGCGCATAGTCCCCCACCAGCGGCCTGCCCGGGTCCGCGCCCGGCGTCGGGATGAAGGCATAGGGCGAGCGAGCGGTCAGGCGATATTCACGCCACTGGAACAGCAGCAGCACCGGAACGGTTACCGCCCGTCGCATACGCTCGGTGAGGCCCGGCAGCTCGCCCGAGCTGAGCAGAACGGAGTGCCCGGTGTAGTAGCGGGAGTGTCCATAGAAGACGGGCTCCCAGCGGCCCGGCAACGTCAGGCTGGCGAAGATGATGGCGTGCCGCGGGCCGTAGTGCCGGCTCAAGTAGGCATATGCACCACGCCAGTCGGTCTTCTTGCGCAGCTGCTTGGCCTCCATGGTTGACGTCGCGGCGGCGGTCGCCAGCACCGCCAGCAGCAGCGCGGCCAGCCCTGAGACCGCGGAGCGCAGCGGCCCGCCTCGCGCCGCGGCCAGGAGGCCCTGCACGGTGCCGGCGGCAAGCAGCAGCACCAGGGGCAGCAGGGCAATGGCGTAGGGCGGCCGATAGGGATAGGAAGACTTGGCCGCGAAGATGACTATCTCGAGCAAGGGCTCGAGGAGGAGCAGCATCCACAAGTAGGGCCAAAGCAGGTGCCGGCGCCACTGCCCCGAGCGCCAGGCCACCAGCGGTGCCAGCAGCACCAGCGCCAGCAGCGGCCAAGTCAGTGGCTCCGACTGCACGGTGTAGGCTCGCCACAGTGCGCCGAGGTCGAGGCGATGCAGCCCTCTGGCCAGCGCCTCCCAGCCCACACCGAGATCGGTGTCGGTCACGTAGCGGCTGCCGTGATCCAACAGCAGCCTGAGCATGGGGAGGAACGCCAGACCCGCAGCGGCGCATGCCAGCAGGGACGCGAGCAGCCGGTGCTGCAGCTCCGATCCCCGCCATCCCTGCCGGTAGAGTGACCACGCCAGATGTGCGCCGGTCAGACCGCCCAGGGTCGCGACCACCACCAGCGGCGAGAATCCGCGGGAGTAGAGCAGCGCGGTGGCCGCCAAGAGCAGCACCAGGGATCCCGTCCAGCGACGGCTGCGTCCCTCCAGCAGGCGGCCGAAGGCCCACAGGGTGAGCAGCAGCAAGAACGTGGCGATGGCGTAGGGCCGCGCCTCCTGGGAGAAATACACGTTGAAGGGGAGCAGGGCCGCGACCAGGCCGGTGCCCAGCGCCACGGGCCAGCCGTACAGCCTCGACGCCAGGAGCATGAGCAGACCCACGGCGCCCGTGCCGAGCAAGGCCGCAGGCAGCCGGTAGGCGAAATCGCTGTCCGTGACCCCTTGAACCAGGTGCCCGATCCAATAGTCCAGCGGCGGCTGCTGCTGGGAAACGGCGTCCCAAACGATTTGGCCGAAGGAGTCCCGGTAGTAGGAAACCTGGCGAATCTCGTCCATGAACAGGCTCTCGTAGCCCAGGTGGTGGAGCCGCAGCCCCAGGGCCAGCAGCACCACCAGCCAGCCCAGCACCCGCAACCACACTTCTGCGCCCCACCTCGCACCCATGCTCCGACCGCCGACCGGCTGCCCAGCCTGTAATTGTGGCACACGGGCCGCCGGGTCGACTGCCGGACCCGGGGGCCGGCGCGTTAGGCCTCCTTGCGCTGCAGCCACCAGATTCGAATCCGGGCGTAAATGCTCCAGGCACCCAGGACCAGTGAAACCCCCAGGACCCAGGCGGAGGCCACCGCCGGGCTCGTGCCCAGATAGGTGATGGCGGCGGTCACCGCGGCGGCGCCCGCCAGCAGGCTCAGCACAGCGGCGGCGCGCGGCAGCTTGAAGCGGGGGCAGGCCAGCCCGATGATGCCCAGCCACACCAGCAGCACGCCCACGGCGCTCAGCCACTTGCCCAGTCGCCCCATGTCCCCGGCGGCGTAGCGCACGTGGAAGCCACTGGGCTCGGGCGCCCGATTGGCGTAGAGCTTCTCGAAAGCGAAGTGCACGCCCTGGGTCGGGACCGTGATGCGCAGGGGCTGGCCCCGGGCCTGGTCGCCCTCCATCGCGGCAGCGGCATATTCGCGCGGATTGACCCGGGCACGGTCCGCCACCAGGTCCATACTGCCCTCGGGCTTCCAGTAGTGGGTACGGGCGGGCAGGAACACATCCCAGCGGGTGCGGGTGACCACCATGTCGGGACGCGGCACGGTGCCGCTCAGCACCCCGGTCAAACTCATGGGCGCCACGCGCTGAGCATAGACCAGATCCACCGGAAAGCCGCTGGCGGAGCTGACCATCTTTACCAGTACCGCGCTGCCCTTATCGCCGGCCCGGGCGGGCTTCTCCGCCGCGCCGTTGACGAACACCGACCAGACCTCGGACTCGGGCGGCAGCTCCAGGCGCAGGAACTGGCGCCGGGAATTGCGCACGGTGTAGCTGGCCGCCGTGACCGCCAAGCCGTCCTTGGTATACAGGGTGCGGTAGGCCGCCCGCTCGATGACCGCCTCCTGGACGTCGATCTCCTTGTGCCGGGTGATGCTCAACGCCAGGTGAAACGGCGGGTTGGCGTAGACGTATTTATAGGCCAGCAGGATCGGGTTGGTGGTCTTCAGCACCAACTGCTGGGGCAGCTCGTTGACGTCCAGCGTGGAGAGCTGCTCGACCTTCGCCGGCTTGATCTCCACGGCGGTGAGCGCCTCCACCGCGATGCGGCCGTGCTCCACCTCGGCGCCCCCCACCGAGACCGTGGGCACCGGCACCTCGGACTCGCTCTCGCTGGTGATGCGCTCGTAGCTGACCTCGATGCGGAATTGCCCTTCCATCTCCTGGGTGAAGGCGATGTCGATGCGCTGCCGCCCCTGCGCCGGGGTGACTCGATGGCTGCGGATGGACGGCCCCGAGACGCCCAGCACGTTGACGTCGCCCGGCAGGCGCAGCTGCAGCGCCATGATGGAGCCGGACTTCACGTCCACCTGCACCGCGGCCGATCCCTTCATGGTGACGTCGCCTACCGAGATCAGCGTGTCCACGCTGGCGTCGTACTTGCCCTGCTTGCGCTCGGGCGTCACCGTGCGCACCGTGAGACGGGGGGCCTCGTCGGTGTATTTGTAGGTGTGGGCGACTGTGGCGGAGAGCTGGTTGCGCACGAAGCTAGGGAGCTGGTTCTCGCCCACCCGAGTGAGCCCGGCGTCCGCCACCGGCTCCAGGGAGAGCTCCTGGCCTGCGAGCAGCGCCACCATGCCGCGCTGGCGATGCACGCTCACCGCCCGCAGCAGGGGCACCACGACGGGCGCCTTGGCGCCGCTGCCGAGCAGCCGCTCGTAGGACAGCTCCAGCTTGAAGTCGCCCTTCACCGGCCGATCGAGGAAGACGTCGATCTTCTTGCTCTCGGGGCTGGCGCCGGCGGCCACCGCCCAGTCCGACACCCCGCCCGAAGGGGCCGTGATGCTGTTGACCTGGGCCTCCGCCGGCAGCTCCAGCGCCAGCTGGCCGGTCTCGCCATGGGTGATCTCGTAGACCACCAGGGCGCGCACGTGCAGCACCCCTTCCTCGGCCTGGGCGGCGTGATAGAGGGTGGCGTTGGCACGCACGCTGGCGCGCAGATCTTCCGGCACCGCATCCACCCAGGAGAACACCGCACTCTGGGTCATGGGCAAGTACACCTCCGCGTGGGTCTTGCCGTCGGCCTCGGTACTGACCACGTTGGCCCGTGGCGTGACCTTGACCTCCTTCTTGCCGGGCAGCACCAGCTCGAAGCGGGATACCGGCACCCGGGGGATGGCCAGGCTCACCTGGGGCGGCCCCTGGTCCTGGGACACCGGCATCTGGAAGCTCGCGCTCACCCGGTGGGCGCCGCGACCCTGCAGCACCGTGGCGAACCGCCCCTCCTCCACCAGCACCGTGGCCGGCTTGCCGTCCACCTGGAGATCGCTCAGCGTCGTGGCCACCGGCAGCAACGGCAGGGTCACCTGCTCGCCGGTGCTCAGCTCCACGTCAAAGTCCGCCTGCCACAGCACGGCCTCGCCGGCGAGCTCGCCGCGGTAGTGCGCGCGGCTCAGCACATGGGTCTTTTTGCCTGGCACCCGCCAGGTAATCATCAGCGCCGAGGTGCTGGCGACCGTGGCCTCCACCTGGGTCGAATCCCCGCTCTCGGCGATGCGCATCTCCGCCGACGGGATCACCGCCACGTCCAGGCCCTTGCCCGGCAGACTCGCCTGCAGCCGGGTCGCGGCCGCCCGCGGCACCGGCACCGCCAGGGAGTAGCCGCGCTCCGAGCGCCGGGCGTCGACCCCGTAGCGCAGGTGCATGGTGACGGTGCCGGCCGCCTTGGTGCTCCAGGACAGGCCGTCGGGCCCGGCCACCAGCTGCACCGGCTTGCCGTCCGCGGTGGCCTCCGCCAGTGCCGTGCCCTGGGGCAGGATGGGCACCAGGGTCCACTCGTCGTCGAAGGTCTGCACGGCCAGGCTCACGTCCACCTCGGCGTAGGTGCGGCGCTCCTCCTCGGTGACGCTCACCGCGACCTCGGCGCTGCCGAGCGCATAGGCCGCCGGCGCCGGCTTGGGCTCCTGGCGCACCTGCTCCAGCAGGCTGGTGTACTCGGGCAGCGGCACCCGGACCTCTCCCTCGGAAGGTGGTGCCGGCTGCGCCAGGACTGCGCCCGACAGGAGCCCAAGGGACAGCAGCAGCAGTGCTTTCATCGCCTCATCCTCGATTCGGCCGTGACTGGGATCATGGCCGTGCCTGGGGGGTGGGCACGAGCCGGCGGTAGGCGGTCAGATCCAGGGAATCGGCCACTTGTTGCGCCTGGGCATGTCTGCGCGACAGGGCAGGCGATCCCAGCAGCTTGAGGTAGCCAACGAGCATGCGCTCGTCGCGAATGAGCTCCGGGTCGTCCTCCCAGCCGAGCACCACTTGGCGCAGCCCCTTCAAGAGCTCGCTCCGGGCTGCCAACAGCGTTTGCGCGGCGCCCCCATCGCCCCGCCGCAGGGCCTCTCCCGCCTGCTCGGCCGCCTGGGCGAGCTGCAAGGCCAGGAGATTCTTGAGCACGTTGCGCTCCAGTGGCCCGCGAGCCGGCTGCCCCTGAGGCAGAGCGAGCCGGGCCCGCGCCACGCCGTTGCGCAGGTGCACGAGGTCCTTGTAGCGCACCGTCACGTCCGCTACCGGGCCGGGGCGTGGCACCACCACGTCCAGCAGCACCACATGGGCGTCGCCGGCGTAGAAGCTGGGAATGACGATCTGGATGCCTTCCTCGTCCTCGCCGCGGTCGGCGCGGATGCCCAGATTGCGGGCCAGCCGCCGGTCGATGCTGCGCTCGGCCTCGCGCACCCGCTGGGCCTGGGGCTCGGCCAGGCGGCGCGACCCCAGAACATCGATGAGCTTCACCCCTGGCTGCAGGCGAATGCGCAGGCGCACCGCGCGGGCCACTGCACGGCTGGCCGCATACAGCTCCTGGTCCACCGCCGCTGTGGCGTCAACCGCCTTCGCCAGAATGCGGCGCTGGCCCTGACCGGCCAGCACCAGCCGGTCCAGCTCCGCCAGGCTGGCCCCCGACCCGATGGCCACGGCGCTGGTGCTCACCCCGGCGACGGCGCCCGTGTGGACCAGGGTCTCGAGCGCGCCCAGGTCTGCCCCCAGCGGCGTGGCGCTGACCAACAGCACCAGGCTCGCCCCCAGGGGCGCGCCCGGGTCGTCGGCGGCGCGCACCTCCGCCATGGCGAGGCGCATGGCCTGCGCCAGCGACACGCCGGGAGCCCCCCCGGCGGGCCGCCGCAGCACCTTGCCCAACGCCACCTGCAGGGGACCTTCGCGGAACTCGGCGCTGCGCACCAGCAGCCCGCCCCGGGGGCCGGCCACGGTCAGAGAGAAGCGGTCGCCCGGCTGGCGGGCGCGGTTCAGGGCGGAAAGCAGGGCGCGCACGCGGGACGCGGTCTGCGCGTCCGGCTTCACGCCCAGATCCAGCACCACTCCGACGTTCATCGCCGGGCGCAGGCCGCTCTGGCGCTCGCTGGCCTGGAGGCCCACCTGCAGCAGCAGGCGGCTGCGCCCGTCCACCGCGGCCTTGTCGGCGTGCAGGTAGACCGCCAGCGCAGAGGATGTCGGCGCATCGAAGGGCTGCCAGTTGGGACGTGCGCCCCCCTGCAGCTCGGCGGCAGAGACCGCGCCTGCGCTTAACGCTGAGGGGTCCCAGCTCTGCAGCCGTGCCGCCAGCAGACGCATGGAGGGATCGCCCGGCAGGTAGGTGTTGGCCCAATAGCCGGTGGCCTGCTGAAAGGCGAGATCCGCGGTCACGTCACGCGCGGCCAGGAAGCGCATGGCCGCCTGCGCGAGCCCGACGCCCGTCCGTACAGGGTGCTTGGCGCCGGTCTTGGCGGCGATGCCGGTCCCTGCACCGCTCACTCGCCGCTGGGCGAGCGGCTCTTTGCCGACAACGGACGGCGTCGGAGGGCGGTGTTGCGGCTGTGCGACATCACCCCGCACCCGAGTTTCTGCCTTGCGTGTGAGAGCGGGCCGCCGCGTGCCCTCTCGTTCGGCCAGCCGTCCGATCTCTGACTTGGGCGTGACAGGCAGCCCCAACCGGCCATCCTTGCCGCCCGGCATCTCGTTCCCGGCCGTCTGCGCTGCCTGATCAAACAGCTGCACCAGCCCGCTGGGCATCCCCATCCCGGGGGCCGGCGCCGGCCGGCTCTCCACCTCATCGGCATCGCTCATCCCCCGCCCGAGCGCAGGCCCTGGTGTGGTAAAGCTTCCGACAGTGGACTCCTCCTTGACCACGTCTGCGATGCCCTCTTCCATGGGTGCCGGGGAAAGCGGCGCCTGGCCGTAATAGGACTCGCGGTCCACGGCCTGCAACTTGTCCACCGCGGCTCCGAGCTCGAAGCCCTCGCCCGACCGCTCTCGCTTGGCTAGCGCCCTGGGCATCTGTGGCTCCGGTTGTGGCAGACTCTCGGCCTCATCCCGCTCCACCGACGGCACAGGTGCCTGCCCGCTGGATAGTGGCTCGCTCCGGCCGGCATAGCCGCCGGCAAATCCGGCGGGAACCTCGCGCAGCGCGCCGTCGTCCGCCCCCTTCGGCGGGGCGGGTGGCGACACTGCGGGCGGTGGGCGCGCCTCGTCCGTCGCCATGGGCGCGGCAGACTGCTCGAAGGACTCGGGCTCGGACCGGTAGGCGAGCCCGCCCACGCCGGCAAGCCCGCCGCCGATGCGACCCAGCTGCTCGCTGAGGCCGAATCCGGCCAGCACGATCACGCAGGCGGCCAGCGCCTGGGCCCAACGCCGCGCCATCGGGTCCCCGGGCGGCTCGGCCGCGGGCGCCCCTACAGCCTGCGCCACCGCCTCCAGCGTGCGCGCCACCAAGGACTCGGGCGCATCCGCGGCCGGCAGCTGACCCAGCTCGACCTCCAGCTTGCCCAGCTCCGAGGCGAGCCTGGCACAGTCCGCACAGCCGGCCACATGCTCCCGCAGCTCCGCGTCGCGGCCCAGCGTCGCCGGGCCGTCTTCCAGCAGCCGCAGGCGATATTGCTCACAGTCCGCCATCGGTGTCCTCCTGCTGCTCGCGGTAGGCCTTGGCCTCCAGCAGATGCAGACGTGCCCTCCGCAGGTGGGTCTTCACCGTCGCCACCGGCATGTTCAGGGTGTCGGCCACCTCCTGCTGAGGCAGTTCCTGGATAGCGGCGAGCACCAAGACTTCGCGCTGGGCAAGGGGCAGGGCGGCGATGGCCTGCTCCAGCCAACCCAGAGTCTGGTCCAGCTCCGCCCCTTGTTGGGGGCCCGGTCCGGGATCGGACGGCTCGCTCGCCGGGGGATCCGGCTGTAGCCACTGCTGCGCCCGGTCGCGAAAATAGTTCCGCACCAGGTTGGCAAGAATGGTAAACAGCCAGGGTCGCAGGGGCCGGGAGGGCTGGTAGGAGCCGGCCGCCGCATGGACTCGCAGGAAGGTCTCCTGAAACAAGTCGTCCCGCGCCGCTGGCGGCACCCCGCAGCGCACCAAATAGCCGTAAACGGGCGTGCGGTAGGCGCCGACCAGCTCGGCGAAGGCACCCGCGTCTCCGCGACAGTGTCGCGGCAGCCAGACACGCTCGTCCAGATCGACGACCGTCGTCTCAGCCTCCGTCGCGCCCCACACCGACGCCTGCTCGCCCATACCCCACGTCGCCTCCTAACCCCGCCTTGACACAAAGTACACACCATAACGGATAAGGTTTCACCGCGGGCGGCAAAATGAGCAATCTTATCTTGGAGTCAATGCCAGCCCTTGCGGGATCGCCACCCGCCGAGCTACTTTTCCAGGACAACGACATGGCCCGGGAAAGGCCCGCACATGGACCGTTTCGATCGTATTTACCACCTGCACACCCAGCTCAGCGCCGCGCGCCGACCGGTGCCCGCCGAGCGCCTGCAGCGGGAGATGGAATGCTCCCGCGCCACCCTGCACCGCACCATCGAGCACA
>CAYQDX010000128.1:0-10260 GCA_964416345.1 uncultured Ectothiorhodospiraceae bacterium | reverse complement strand
ACCTCGATCTCGTCGCCGACGTGCACGATCTCTTCGGGGTGCTTCACGCGACGCCAGGCCATGTCTGTGATGTGCAGTAGGCCATCGACCCCGCCGAGATCCACGAAGGCGCCGTAGTCGGTGAGATTCTTGACGACACCCTTGAGCACCTGGCCTTCTTCTAGGTTCTGCAGCAGCGCCTCGCGCTCAGCGTTGGTCTCCTGCTCGACCACGGCGCGCCGTGATACCACGACATTGTTGCGCTTGCGATCCAGCTTGATGACCTTGAGCTCGAGGTCCTTGCCCTCCAGATAGCTGGCGTCCCGTACCGGGCGCACATCGACCAGCGAGCCGGGCAGGAAGGCGCGTATGCCATCGATGTCCACGGTGAAGCCGCCCTTGACCTTGCCGCTGATCATTCCCTTGATGGGCTCGTCGGCAGCAAAGGCGCGCTCCATGTAAGTCCACGCCTGGGCCCGTTTGGCCTTCTCCCGCGACAGGCGGGTGTCGCCGAAGCCGTCTTCCACCGCTTCCAACGCCACCTCGACTTCGTCGCCCACGGCGACCTCCAGCTGGCCGTTCTCATCGTAGAACTGCTCCTTGGGGATCACACCCTCGGATTTCAGACCGGCGTTCACGATCACGTTGTCGGCGCCGATATCCACGACTATCCCCGTGACGATCGTCCCAGGCCGCATCTGCTTGCTGGCCAAACTCTCTTCGAACAGTTCTGCAAAGCTCTCGCTCATTACCATCAAATCCTTGCACCCTCAGCGGGCACATCGCTTGTAAGAGTACGTTGCCGTACCGACCAAACACACGACCCGAGCAGCCGCCAGGAGAGCGGTCTCGGGTCACCCCATCGTTGGATCTGTTTAGCTCAAGAGAGACGCCGGCGGGCCGCATCCAGCACCCGCTCGATGACCGCTGCAATGCTCATGTCGGTGGTGTCGACTACCATCGCGTCAGCGGCGGGGGCCAGAGGCGCTACGGTGCGCTGGCTGTCGCGCTCGTCGCGGGCGCTGATCTCTCTTAGAATCTGCGGCAGTCTAGCATCCAATCCTTTTGCTTTCAACTGCTTATATCGACGCCGAGCACGCTCCTCCGTACCGGCAGTAAGGAACACCTTCAGCTCCGCCCGGGGGAACACCACGGTCCCCATGTCCCGCCCGTCGGCGACCAGGCCTGGAGGCCGACGAAACCGGCGCTGCCGCTCCAGCAATGCGCCTCGCACGGCGGGCAGCCGGGCCACGCGGGATGCCCCTGCCCCGCTAGCCTCGCTACGGATCTCCAACGAGACGTCTTGGCCATCAAGCAGGGGCACTGGCTCACCGCCGGCCCCAGGACAGAAGTCCACGTCCAGGCGGCGAGCCAGGCGGCCCATTGCCGGCTCGGCGTCCAGGTCGATTCCGTGCCGCACGGCGGCGAGGGCAAGCAGCCGATACAAGGCGCCACTGTCTAGGAAATGCCACCCCAAGGCGCTGGCGACCGCTTGGCCGACGGTGCCCTTGCCGGAGCCGCCGGGGCCGTCGATCGTGACGACAGGCACGCTCGCCGACTCAGGCATGATCAGGCATGTGAATGGTGTAGAGCTCCATGCCCACTGAGCGGGCACAGCTCACAAATCCGGGAAAGGACGTGGCCACGTTGCGGCAATCGTCGATCTCCACCTCGCCGGTGGCTCGCAGCGCCGCGATGGCGCAGGACATGGCCACCCGGTGGTCGCTTCCGCTGTGCACCCGTCCGCCCCGCAGCGCTCCCCCCTGGATGACCATCCCATCATGTTTGGGCTGTGCCGCGACGCCGAGTGTCCGCAGTGCATCGGCCATCACCTGGATGCGGTCGCTCTCCTTGACTCGCAGCTCGGCCGCGCCGGTCAGCACCGTGCGGCCACCAGCACAGGCCGCCGCCACGAGCAGCACTGGGAGCTCGTCGATGGCCAGCGGCACCAGCTCGGGCGGAATGTCGATGCCCCTCAGCTCGGCGGCGCGCACCCGCAGGTCCGCCACCGGCTCGCCGCCTGCCAGGCGCTCGTTCATTGAGCTGATGTCCGCCCCCATCAGCCTCAGCACTTCAATCACCCCCGTCCGAGTCGGGTTGACGCCTACGCCCTCCAGCACCAGATCGGAGCCCGGTGCGATGCTGGCGCCCACCAGGAAGAAGGCGGCCGACGACAGATCCGCGGGCACGGCCAGAGCCGCGGCGCGCAGAGCCCCCCCGCCGTTGAGGCAGATCCGAGACCCGCTGCGCTCCACGGCGTAGCCGAATCCCTGCAGCATACGCTCGGTGTGGTCACGGGAAGGCGCCGGCTCGATCACACAGGTCCTGCCCTCGGCATAGAGTCCGGCCAACAGCACGCAGGACTTCACCTGGGCGCTCGCGACCGGCAGGGGATAATCGATGCCCTGAAGCGCGGGGCCGCCGCGCACCCGCAGTGGCGGTGTCCCTGCGGCAGTCGCTTCGACGCGGGCACCCATGCGCCTCAGGGGGTCGACGACCCGCCGCATCGGCCGGCGGGAGAGGGAGGCGTCTCCCGTCAGCTCCACGTCGAAGCCCTGGCCCGCCAGGAGGCCGGCAAGCAACCGCATCGAGGTGCCGGAGTTGCCTAGGTCCAGAGGCGCGGCGGGGGGACGCAGGCCGTGCATGCCTACGCCATGGAGCACGACCCGCCCCTCTGCGGGTCCCTCTACCCTCACGCCCATGTCTGAGAAAGCCCTTAGTGTCGCCAGGGTATCCTCCCCTTCGAGAAAGCCCTCGATTCGGGTAGTGCCGCCGGCCAGAGCGCCGAGCATGACGGCGCGGTGGGAAATGGACTTGTCGCCCGGCACCCGCAACCGACCGCTCAACCGGCCGCCGCCGGCCACCCGCATGCTCACCTTCTCGCTGCCGCTCATTCGCTGCCGAGTCCCTGCTCGGTCTGATCCTGCATCATGCGCTCATAGTGCTCCCGGGTCCGCTTCGCCCGGCCGAAGATCTGCATCAGGTGCTCCCCGTCGCCATCCGCGATGGCCTCCGACAGGCGCTCGAGGCCTTCGGTGTAGCGTCGCAGCACCGCCATCACGGCCGCGCGGTTGCCGATGCAGATGTCCCGCCACATCGTGGGGTCGCTGGCCGCGATACGGGTGAAGTCCCGGAAGCTGCCGGCGCTGTAGCGCAGCATCTCGTGACTTGCATCCAGGGCACACAGGGTGTCGAGCAGGTTGTAGGCGAGCACATGGGGCACGTGACTTGTGGCGGCGAGCACCTCATCGTGGTGCTGATAGTCCATTTCCGCCACCTGCGCTCCCGTGGTCTGCCACATCCGTCTCACCCGCTCCACCGCGACGGCATCGCTCTCGGGCAGCGGCGTGAGCACCACCCGGTGTCCTACGAACAGATCCGGGACGGAGGCTTCCACCCCGCTGGTCTCGGCGCCGGCGATGGGATGTCCTGGCACCAGCCCGCTTGGCAGTGCCCCGAAAGCCTGCCGTGCCGCCTCGACCACACTGGTCTTGGCACTGCCCACATCCGTGAGCGCCGCGCTGGGCGCAAGCCCGCCGCGCATTTGCCGGAAGATCGGCTCCATGGCACCGAGGGGCACGGCGACCACCACCATGTCGGCATCTGTCACCGCCTCCGCTACGTCCAGGGCGTAGCGGTCTATCACCCCCAGCGCGAGCGCCCGCTCCAGGGTCGCCACGGTGCGTCCGCAGCCGACGACTTGCGCCACGGCATGTTGGTCCTTGAGTGCCCGCGCCAGGGAGCCGCCGATGAGACCGACGCCGATAATGCACAGCCGCTCGATCACTTGAGCACCCTGTCCAAAGCGTCGAGGACGCGGCGGTTCTCTTCCTCCCTGCCGATGGTCACCCGCAGGTGGGACGGCATGCCATAGCTCGCCACCGGCCGCACGATGACGCCCTCCCGCAGCAGGTCTGCGTAGACCTCCCCCCCGGGTCGCCCGACGTCGATGCTGAGGAAGTTTCCCATCGAGGGAATCCAGGCCAGGCCCCGCGCGCTGGCGCCTTCCTGCAGCTGCTGCATGCCCTCGCGATTCACCCGGCGGCTGGCCTCCAGATGCGCCACGTCACCCAGCGCGGCGCCGGCTGCGGCCAGGGCCACGGCGTTGACGTTGAACGGCTGGCGTACCCGGTTCAGCAGGTCCGCGACCGCCGGGTGCGAGATTGCGTAGCCCGCCCGCAGACTGGCCAGACCGTAAGCCTTGGAGAACGTGCGGGTGACGATCAGGTTGGGGAATTCGCCGATCCACGCGCTGGTGTCCGGATAGTCCTGCGCCTCGACGTACTCGAAATACGCCTCGTCCACCACGAGAAGCACTTGCTCCGGTAGGCTTTGCAGGAGCGCCCGCAATTCAGTGGCCGCGCACCAGGTGCCTGTGGGATTGTTGGGATTGGCGACAAACATCACTCGAGTGCGCGCGCCAACGGCGGCGCCCATGGCCCTCAGATCGTGACCCCAATCCCGCGCCGGCACCACCACGGCGCGGGCGCCAACGGCCTGGGTGACGATGGGGTACACCGCGAACGCGTGCTCGGAGTAGATGACCTCGTCTGCCGGCGTGAGGAACGCCCGGGCCACCAGCTCGAGCACGTCGTTGGAGCCGTTGCCCAGGGTGAAATGCGACCTGCTCAAGCCGTGGTGCTCGGCCAGTGCCGCCTTGAGCGCGTAGCCGCTGCCATCGGGATAGCGCGCCAGCTCGTGCAGCGCGCGCGCCGCGGCTTCCCGAGCCGCCGGCGACGGCCCGAGCGGACTCTCGTTGGATGCCAGCTTGACAATGTTCAGGAGGCCGAGCTCACGCTCCAGCTCTGCGATGGGCTTGCCGGGCTGATAGGGCTGCAGCCCGCGCACGCCGGGGGTCGCCAAGGTGATGGGGTCACAAGCCACGGACGATACTCTGGGCTCGACTCAAAGGACGGCCTTGGGGTAGGAGCCCAGCACCTTGATCATGGCAGCGGTCTGCTCGAGCTCGGCCAGCGCATGGGCCACCTGTGCATCCCGCTGGTGGCCTTCGAGATCGACGAAGAATACATACTCCCACATGCCTCGCCGGGACGGACGGGACTCGATGCGGGTGAGGCTGATACGATGCCGCGCCAGCGGCTCCAACAAGCCGACCAGGGCGCCGGGCTTGTTGTGCGCGGACACCAGCACGGAAGTCTTGTCGGCGCCGCTGGGGGGCGTGTCATGGTTGCCGATCACCATGAAGCGGGTCGTGTTCTCCGGCTCGTCTTCGATGTTGCTGACGACGGCGTTGAGGCCATAGATCTCGGCTGCCATGCTGCCGGCGATGGCGACGGCATCGGGCTCGTCCCGCACCCGCCGGGCGGCTTCGGCATTGTTGCTCACACTGATGCGCTCGATGCCGCGCAGATTCATGTCCAGCCACTCGCGGCACTGGGCCAGGGACTGCTGGTGGGAGTAGACCCGGCGCACGCCCTCGAGGGAGCTGCCCATGCCCAGCAAGTGGTGGTGTATGCGCAGCTCCACCTCGCCGCAGATCTTGAGCGGCGAGTTGACGAACATGTCCAGCGTGTGATTGACCACGCCTTCTGTGGAGTTCTCGACCGGGACCACACCGTAGTGCGCGGCGCCCGACTCCACTTCGCGGAACACCAAATCGATGGCGCCCAGGGAAATGGCCTCCACTGAGTGCCCGAAGTGCTTGAGGGCCGCCGCATGGGTGAAGCTGCCGGCCGGGCCGAAGTATGCGATCTTCAGACGCCGCTCCAGCGCCAGACACGCCGACATGATCTCCCGAAACAGCCGCGCCATCTCTTCGCCGGACAGCGGGCCGGGATTGCGCTCGATGACCCGCTTCAGCACCTGCGCCTCTCGCTCCGGTCGGTAGAAGCCGCTGTCGCCGCCGGACGCCTGCTTGATTCTGGCCACCTCCTGCGCGCAGGCGGCGCGCTGGCTGATCAGGCCTAGGATCGCCTGATCGATGGTGTCGATGCGCTCGCGCACCGCCCTGAGCTGATGCTCGCTGGTCATCGGGAGTGCGGACCCGAGGTGGTCTACAGGATTCGTGCCGCCAGCACGCCGTCGATGGCGGCGATGCGGCGAAACACCTCCTCCGGGATGGGGCGGTCCACGTCCACCAGCGTATAGGCCATCTCGCCGCGGGACTTGTTCAGCATGTCGACGATATTCAGGTTGGCGCTCGCCATGGTGGTGGAGATCTGTCCCACCATGTTGGGCACGTTGGCATTGGCAATGGCGATGCGGTAGCCGTCACCCCGGGGCATGCTCACTTCGGGAAAGTTGACCGAGTTGCGCACCATGCCATGCTCCAGGTAGTCCCTCACCTCCTCGGCGACCATGATGGCACAGTTGTCCTCGGCCTCGGCCGTGGAAGCACCGATGTGCGGCAGGGTGATGACCCGCGGGTGGCTTTTCAGCAGGTTGCAGGGAAAGTCGCAAACGTAGGCATAGACCTTCTCCTCGGCGATGGCGTCGACCACCGCGTGGTCATCGACGATGCCCTGGCGGGAGAAGTTGAGAATGATCACACCGCGCTTCATCAGCCGCAGCCGGTCGCGGTCGATCATGCCGCGGGTGGCCTCCACCAGAGGCACGTGGAACGTGACGAAATCGCTGCGGGTCATCAGGTCGTCCACACTGGCGGCCTGTTGCACCGAGGCATCCAGACGCCAGGCGCTGCGCACGGTGATGTCCGGGTCGTAGCCGATCACCCGCATGCCCATGGCAAGGGCCGCGTTGGCGACATTGACGCCGATGGCGCCCAGACCCACGACGCCGAGCGTGCGCCCCGGCAGCTCGAAGCCCACGAAACGCTTCTTGCCGGCCTCCACCTGCTTGGAGACCTGCTCGTCGTCTCCCTCTAGGCTGCGGGCGTAGTCCCAGGCCTGACAGATGTTCCGGCACGCCAGCAGCATGCCGGTGATGACCAGCTCCTTCACTGCGTTGGCGTTGGCGCCCGGGGCGTTGAACACTGGGATACCGCGAGCGCTCATCTCTGCCACGGGGATGTTGTTGACCCCTGCGCCGGCGCGACCGACTGCCTTGAGCGTCGGCGGTATGGTCATACCGTGCATTTTGAAGGAGCGCAGCAGGATGGCATCCGGGTGCTGAATCTCGGAGGCGATCTCATAGCGCTCGCGCGGCAGCTGCTCCAATCCGGCAATGGAAATATTGTTCAATGTCAATATCTTGTACATGTCTGCCCCTATCTGGCGCCGATTCCCATGCGGCGGCTAGCCCCGGCGGCGCTCGAAGTCCGCCATGAGATCTACCAGCGCGTTCACGCCGGCCTCTGGCATGGCGTTGTAGATGCTGGCGCGCATTCCACCCACGGAGCGATGGCCCTTGAGCGTCACCAGGCCGTGCTGCGTAGCTTGCGCCAGGAAGTCGGCGTCCAGCGCAGGATCCGTCAAGGTGAAGGGGACGTTCATCCATGACCGGCAGGCCGGGTCCACCGGGTTCGCATAGAGCCCGCTGGCGTCTATCGCGGCGTAGAGCTTGGCGGCCTTGCGCTGGTTGACCGCGGCCATTGCCTGCAGACCGCCTTCGCGCTTGATCCAGTCAAAGACCAGCCCCGCCAAGTACCAGGTATAGGTGGGAGGAGTATTGTACATGGACTCGTTCTCGGCCTGAGTCGCGTAGGAGTACATCGTGGGCGTGCCGGCGAGGGGCTCGCCGATAAGGTCCTCCCGCACGATCACCACCGCAAGCCCCGCCGGTCCGATGTTCTTCTGGGCACCTGCGTAGATGATGCCGTAACGGCTGACGTCAACCGGCCGCGACAGAATGGTCGACGACATGTCTGCCACCAGTGGCACGTCGCCGGTCTCCGGAATCCAATGGAACTCCACTCCCCCGATGGTCTCGTTCGGAGTGTAGTGCACATAGGCCGCGTCTGGATCGAGTCGCCATTGGTCCTGGGACGGAATGGTGGTGATATCGGACTCATCTGCGCTGGCGGCGACGTTGACGGCGCAGAATCGGCGACCCTCGGCGATGGCCTTCTTGGACCAGATGCCGGTGTTGATGTAATCCGCCTTGCGCTTCTCGCCAAGTAGATTGAGCGGCACCATGGCGAACTGACTGGAGGCACCACCCTGCAGGAACAGCACCTTGAAGCTGGCGGGAATGCCCATCACCTCGCGCAGGTCGGCTTCGGCCCGGGCGGCGATGGACATGAACTCCTTGCCGCGATGACTCATCTCCATCACCGACATACCGGTACCCTGCCAATCCAGCATCTCCGCGGCCGCGTGCTCCAGGACCTCCTGTGGCAGCATCGCCGGGCCGGCGCTAAAGTTGTATACCCGTTTCATTGCAGCAGCTCCTGTTAAAGCCCGATTACACCAACCGATGTCGCCGGTGCGCCAGCCGTAGGCTCACCGCGGCGTCCCGGCTCTGGAGAGCTCGATGTCTGATATTCCACTGCCACCTCAGCAACCCCCATCGGCGCGCCGCCGACCGAGTGGAGGTGTGGGCTAGACCTCCTCGGTCGCCGTGTCGCTGTCCAGGATGCGCTCCAGTCCGATCAGCTTCTCGCCCGAGCCGAGACTGATGAGCTTGACGCCCTGGGTGTTGCGACTGACCACCGAGATCTCGCCCGCCCGGGTGCGCACCAGGGTACCGCGGTTGCTCAATAAGACGAGCTCGTCCTCGTCGCGCACCTGCAGCGCGCCTACTACCGCGCCATTGCGCTTGGATGCCTGGATGGCGATAACTCCCTGGCCGCCCCGGCCATGCTCGGGGAATTCGCTCGTCAGGGTGCGCTTGCCGTATCCATGCTCAGTGGCAACCAGCACGGTGGCGTCGGGCTCGACGATAATCAGGGAGATGAGCCGCTGGCCGGGCTGTAGACTGATGCCGCGCACGCCGCGGGCGGTCCGCCCCATGGGACGCACGGCGGCCTCGTCGAACAGCACCGCCTTGCCGCCGCTGGTGAGAAGCATTGCCTTGCGCGTGCCATCGGTGATGTCGACGCCCACCAGCTGGTCCTCCTCGGCCAGGTCCACGGCGATGATGCCACTGGTGCGAGGTCGCGAGAAATCCTGCAGCGGGGTCTTCTTGACGGTGCCGGCGGCAGTGGCCATGAGCACGAACCTGCCCTCCTCGAACTCGCGCACCGGCAGGATCGCCGTGATGCGCTCCCCCTCCTCCAGGGGCAGCAGGTTGACGATGGGCTTGCCGCGGGCCGCTCGCCCGCCTTGCGGGAACTGGTAGACCTTCATCCAGTACACCTGCCCGCGGCTGGAAAAGCACAGGATGGTGTCGTGGGTGTTGGCGACGAGCAGCTTGTCGATGAAGTCCTCGTCCTTGATGGCAGTGGCCGTCTTGCCTTTACCGCCCCGCTTTTGGGCCTGGTAGACGTCCACCGGCTGGGATTTGGCGTAGCCGGCGTGGGACAGGGTCACCACCACGTCCTGCTCGCTGATGAGGTCCTCCAGGGTCAGATCCATGTGATCGGCGACGATCTCGGTACGGCGCGCATCGCCGTACTGGTTGCGCACGGCCACCAGCTCCTCCCGGATCACATCCATGAGCCGGGTCTCACTGCCCAGAATCTCCAGCAAGGCCTCGATGGCCTGCAGCACCTCCTGATAGTCGGCCACGATCTTGTCGTGCTCCAGGCCGGTGAGGCGGTGCAGGCGCATGTCGAGGATGGCCTGGGCCTGGACCTCAGAGAGGTGGTAGCCGTCGGACTGCAGCCCGTAGCGTGCGTCCAGACCCTCCGGTCGGGAGGACTCCGCCCCTGCCCGCTCCAGCATCTGCAGTACCACGCCGGGTGCCCAGACGCGCAGCACCAACGCAGCCTTCGCCTCGGCAGGACTGGAGGAGGCCTTGATGAGAGCGATGATGGGGTCGATATTGGCGTGAGCGACCGCCAGACCTTCCAGCACGTGACCTCGCTCGCGGGCCTTGCGCAGCTCGTAAACGGTGCGCCGGGTCACCACTTCACGGCGATGCCGGATGAAAGCCTCGACGAGATCCTTGAGGTTGAGCAACCGGGGCTGGCCGTCCACCAGGGCGACCATGTTGATGCCCACCACGGTTTGCATGAATGTGTGGGCGTACAGATTGTTCAGCACCACCTCTGGAACCTCGCCCCGGCGCAGCTCGATGACGATGCGCATCCCGTCCTTGTCCGACTCGTCCCGCAGCTCGCTAATGCCCTCGATGCGCTTCTCCTTCACCAGCTCGGCAATGCGCTCGATGAGGCGTGCCTTGTTCACCTGATACGGCAGCTCGGTGACGACGATGGTCTGCTTGCCGGTGTGCTCGTCGGTCTCGATGTCGTTGCGCGCC
>CAYQDX010000127.1:0-10292 GCA_964416345.1 uncultured Ectothiorhodospiraceae bacterium | reverse complement strand
CGGCCTGGCCACTGTCTGCTCGAAGGGATAGAGTTTGAACACAACCAGATAGATGGGTGGGATTGCGTGATCAGCCATTAACCGGTCGTCGAGGCCGCGTCGCCCCAGCAAGCCCCCGTGAATCTTCGGGTGCAGGGTCTTCAGCCGGCCATCCATCATTTCCGGAAAGCCCGTGTAATCTGACACCTCAATTACCGGGATGGCGGCCTCCGCCAGCAGGCGCGCCGTGCCGCCGGTGGACAGGATCTCGACGCCGCGGGCGGCCAGCCCACGGGCCAGACCCACGATACCCTGCTTATCCGAGACGCTGAGCAGGGCGCGCCGAATGGCGCATGCTCCGCTGGCTGCCTGTGCTGTCGCCATACTATGCCCCAGCCCGCCGCTGCGAGCGCAAAAAGTGGCATTATAGCCGATGCCGTGGAGGGGGCGGCCAGAATGGAGCTCGGCGAAGGCGTCGGAGACAACCGGCTATACGGATCAGGAACGGACCAGCGCGGCCTCCACCTCGTTGCGCCTGGACCTGCCGGCGAGGGTCTCGATGAGCTCAAGTGCGAAGTCCATGGCCGTGCCGGGACCACGGGAGGTGATCACCTTGCCGTCGCGCACCACCGACTCGCTGCTCAAGGCGATTTGGACATGCGCCATGGCGTCGAGCACGCCAGGAAAGCTGGTCGCGGCCTTGCCGTCCAGCAAGCCGGCGCTCGCCAGCACCTTGGGCGCGGCGCAAATGGCCGCAGTGTAGCGGTCCGCCTCCGCCATCTTCTTGAGTAGACCATGGATGCGCAGATCCGCATCCAGGTGGTCGGCACCTGGCAGCCCGCCGGGTAGCACCACCATGTCGTAGTCGCGCTCCAGCGCTTCGTCCAGGGTCATGTCGGGCAGCAGCACGGTGCCGCGCCGTGCCCGCACGGGGCCGTCGGCCAAACCCGCCGTGACGACCTCGATCTCGGCGCGCCGCAGCAGATCGATGACCGTGACCGCCTCCAGCTCCTCGCACCCTTGTGCGAGCGGTACCAGTACGCTTGCCATGCGACCTCCTACGGCCGAGTGTCCCGGCCCCTATTCGGGGGCGCGGGCCTGCAGTATGTACAGGCCCTTGAGGATATTGAGTGCCTCGTACAGCGGATAATCCTTGCTGGCCAGATCTCCTTCCTTCTTGGTCTCGGCCTCCTTGTCTTCATCGGCGTTCTCGCTTGGCGCGGCCGAATTTCCGTTTGGGCTCGCCAAATGTCGCGCCAGGTCTGCCTCCTTCAGGCTGTCCACCGCCGGCGCCTCCGCCGCGGCCACCTTGAGATTCTCCAGGGCGATGTCCGGCTCGATTCCTTCGGCCTGGATGGAGCGGCCAGACGGGGTGTAATAGCGCGCCGTGGTCAGCTTCAGCGCGCCGTCGTCGTTCACTGGAAGGATGGTCTGCACCGAGCCTTTACCGAAGGTGCGGCTGCCGATGATGATGGCCCGCTTGTGATCCTGCAGCGCCCCCGCCACGATCTCTGAGGCCGATGCGGAGCCGCCGTTGACCAGCACCACCATGGGCGCGCTCTTGAGGATGTCCTTAGGTTTGGCGCTGAAGCTGAGCTGAGAGTCTTTCACCCTGCCTTCCGTGTAGACGATGAGCCCCTTTTCGAGAAAGGCATCGGACACCGATACCGCTGCGCTCAGCACACCGCCTGGATTGTTGCGCAGGTCCAGCACCAGGCCCTTCAGGATGCCGTTGCTCTCCTTGCGCAGATCCGAGACGGCATTGTTCAAGTATTCCGCGGTCTTGGACTGGAACTGGGTGATGCGAACGTAAGCGAATCCAGGCTCCAGCAGCCTGCTCTTGACGCTGCGCACCTTGATCACGTCGCGGGTGATGGTGATTTTGAGGGGCTTCTCCTCGCCTTCACGCACGATGGTCAAGGTTATCTTGGTCCCGGGCTTGCCGCGCATGAGCTTGACCGCGTCGTTAAGCTCCATGCCCTTGACCGGCTTGTCGTCTAGGCGGATGACCAGGTCGCCGGATTTGACGCCTGCGCGGTCGGCCGGGGTATCGTCGATGGGGGCGATAACCTTGACGAAGCCATTCTCCATGCCGACCTCGATGCCCAGCCCGCCGAACTCACCCGTGGTGCCGATACGCAGCTCCTTGAACTCCTCCCCGTCCAGGTAGGCGGAGTGAGGATCCAGGCCTGAGAGCATGCCACGGATGGCGTTGTCCAGCAGGGTCTTGTCGTCGACCTCTTCGACATAATCGGTCTTGATACGTGAGAGCACCTCGCTGAACAGCCGCAGCTCCTGCAGCGGCAGCGTGGTGGAGGTCTGGGCCGATCGCTCCGCGAGCACACCTTGCCCCAATGCCATGGTGACACCGAGCACGACGCCCAAAGTGAGGATCAAGAGACTGCGCATGGTGGAATTCATGAAGTGACTCCTAGGGCCGCTTGTGGCGCCGCCCTACGTCGCTGAAGCATAAATGTTTCTCCGCATCCAAGGCAAACGGTCTCGGAGATTCAGGCGAAGCCTGTGGCCAGCAGCGAGCTCCAGCGGGACGCAGGCGTGACACATGCAGTCTACTGGGATGCGCTCTTGGTGCCGCACCACCGGGTCGGGTCGGTGGGTGCACCCTTGTAGCGAATCTCGAAATAAAGGCCCGGCCGGGGCCGGCCGCCGCTGGAGCCCACGCTGGCGACGACCTCGCCGGTCTCCACCCAGTCCCCCGTACGGCTGCGCAAGCTCTCGTTGTGACCATAGAGACTCATGTAGCCATCCCCGTGGTCGATGATCAGCAACAGGCCGAAGCCACGCAGCCAATCGGCGAAGGCCACCCGGCCGTAATACACGGCGCGCACCGGGGCGCCTTCCTGGGCGCCCAGCAGCACGCCTTGGGACTTGAGCTTGCCTCCGTCGCGCGGCGCGCCGAAGTCATTGAGAAGCTTACCGTCCACGGGCCAGTGCAGCTTGCCTCTCAGGCGCCCGAAGGGCTCCCGATGCTCCTGCTTGGGGATCTCTGCGAGCAGTTGGCGCAGGGTCTTGAGCACCTGCTCCAGCGCTCGCTCGTCGGTCTTCATGCGGCCCAGAGTCTCGTCCTTGGTCTCGATCTCCTCGCTCAGCTTCGCCAGCAGCGCCTCTCGCGTCCGCCGGCGCTCCGCCAGCTCGTCTTGTCGCGTCTGCTCCTCGAGCCGCAACGCCCGGATATGGTCGGCCTCCGCCTGGGTCGCCTGCTGCAGGTCCTGCAGCCGACGCAGAAGGGCGTCGAGGCGGGCGATCTGCTGGGTCCTGGCGCGACTGAAGTACTGGTAGTATGTGACCACGCGCCCCAGGGCTGCAGGATCCTCCTGATTCAGCAAGAGCTTGGCATAGTCCTGGCGGCTCAGTATGTAGGCCGCCCGCAGCTGGCGTGCCAGTACCTGGCGCTGACCGCTCACCTGGTCCAGCAGACCATGACGCTCTGCCTCCAGGGTAGCCAGTCGCTGCTGGGCCTGCTCCAGCTTGCGGTCCAGAGCCGCCAGCCGGCTGGCGAGTGCCGCAATGTCCTGCTCCACACCCTGCACATCCTTGCGCACGTTGTCACGCTGGCCCCGCGTGGCATCGAGCTCCGCGCGCAGCTGGCTCATGCGGGAGCGCAAAGTCTCCAGCTTGGCGCTGACCTGTTGGTCGCTGGCGGCACCCGCCGGCGCCGCAGAGGCGCCACCGGTCAATATGCTCAGGGTCAAAGCCAGCGCTACCGGCGGCCCCCAGGCTCCCGACCGGCCGGGCGCTGTGGCCAACACCGGCACGCGCGCGCGCGTCGGCTCGCTCCCGGGACGGCAAGGACGGCAATGCGGCCGGAACACGGGTAAGCTGCTCAGGCCAACTCAGTGCGGAACTGGGCCCGCCGCTCTAGCACGTGGCGCGCGGTCCGACGTCGCCTGCATGGCCCGAGGCGCGTCCCCCGACGCGCCGGAAGGCGATGAGCGCCGGAGAGATAGGCGGACCGATGAGTCCGGATTGGCGCAACAACACACGGCCCATTCGTAGCTCCTGCCGGGCGGCGACCACGGCTGCCACATGCCATCCGAGACGGCAGCCATTTAGCGTGCGGCCATCGGCTTCCGGCAACACTCCGCAGCCACCACCAGCCGAGCGGCGCCGCATGAGGGGGCGTTTTCCAGCCTACGTCAGGGCTCGCTGGCGTTGCCCATAATCGTCAACGGACCTCGAAAACTGGGGAAGCAAGTATATCAGGGATTCTGGCGTTGTCCGACTCGAGATTGATATATTATAATTGTATAATCTATTGATGATATCTTTACACTCCCTAGGCATGCAATCGAGCGCACAAAATATGTTTTGCATCAACCCGAATTTGACGAATGTGGACGAGCTGGGGTTCAAAAACATGTCAAACAATGAAGTCAGCCTTATCGTCAGAGACGAGGACATCGAGCGGGCGTCGCGCTCCCTGAAAGCCATGTCGCATCCCTTGCGCCTCAAGATCCTGTGCACTCTGGGCGACGACGAGGTGAGCGTGCAGGACATCGTCGAGCACGTGGGCACCTCGCAGAGCAACATTTCGCAACACCTGGCAATCTTGCGCGACAAGGGCATCCTGGCCTCGCGCAAGGATGCCAATCGCGTCTACTACAGGGTCGGCGACGCCCGCACGCTCCGGCTGATCAGTATGATGCGTGACGTGTTCTGCGCCTGAAGACCCGCGAGAGCATGGTTCTCGCGGCGTCGGCCATGTGCCAATGATGCGCGTCCGTGCCGAGGGTGGTCCCCAGCGCTCTCGGACGTCGGGCAGCGGGAGTTGCTTCTACGGCCGTGCCCGTCAACCGTCGAGCAGACTCTCACTCGCAAAATGATGTAGGATCCACCCGCCGCGCGGGGCGCCCGGGCGCGCATCCCACCTATGGTCCGCAGTCACAGCGTGAGCCTGGAGTCCATGGAGCAGTTATTGACGTTCGCCGCTCACCACTGGCAGCTGGTGGCTGCGCTGGTGATCATATTGGCGCTGCTGGCCGGCACCGAAGTGCTGGGTCGCTTGCGAGGTGCACGTTCCACCGACGCCCTGCAGGCCACCCAGCTCATCAATCACCAGGACGCGGTGATGCTAGACGTGCGCGAGGACAGCGAGCACAAGGACGGCCACATCCTGAATTCCGTGCACATTCCGTTGAGTCGGCTCCCCTCCAGCCTGCAGCAGCTTGAAAAGTACAAGTCCCGCCCGATCATAGTGGGCTGCCGCAGCGGCCACCGCTCCTCCCACGGCTGTGCTGTGCTGCGCAAGAACGGATTCGCCACCGTCTACAATCTTAAGGGCGGCATCATGGGATGGCAGAACGCCAACCTACCGCTCTACAAGAAATGAGGGACCTGCAGGGGGTGTCGCCTGTGCCGAAGGTCGTCGTCTATTGCACCAGTGCCTGTCCCTACTGCACCCGCGCCCGGCGCCTGCTGGACGGGAAGGGCGTAGGCTACGAGACCGTTCGCATCGACTTGGAGCCGAAGCGCCGGGCCGAGATGGAGCTGCGCAGCGGACGCACCAGCGTCCCGCAGATATTCATCGACGACTTCCATGTCGGGGGCTTCGACGATCTCTCCGAGCTTGACCTGGACGACAAGCTTGACCCGCTGCTCGGTCTGTCCTGAGGCGGCGCAATGAGTGAGCTTCTGCATGTCGTGTGTCCCCACTGCGATGGGGTCAACCGCGTCCCGGCCGGCAAGCTCGGGGCCGGCGGCAAATGCGGCCGCTGCCACGGGCCCCTCTTTAGCGGCCATCCGCTGGAGCTGGATGGATCCCGCTTTCAGCGGCACACGGAGCGCAGCGACCTGCCCTTGCTCGTCGATTTCTGGGCGCCCTGGTGTGGCCCCTGCAAGATAATGGCGCCGGTGCTCGTCCAGGCTGCTGCCCAGCTGGAGCCGAGCCTGCGGGTAGTGAAAGTAGACACCGATCAGGAGCAGGGGCTCGCCATGCAATTTGGGATTCGCAGCATTCCGACGCTGGCGTTGTTCAGACAAGGCCGTGAGCAGGCCCGCATCGCGGGGGCCATGGATCTCGGCCGGCTGCTGGCCTGGGTCCGCCAGAACCTGGGCTAGCCGCAGATAGAGCAAACAACCGATCCATCACCCAGACCGGAATACTAGGAAACGCCATGGCTGAATCGCAAGCCCAGCAGGGCCAGTTCGTCATTCAGAAGATCTACGTCAAGGACAGCTCCTTCGAGGCGCCCAACACCCCTCAGGCCTTCACACAGCAAAAGCCGCCATCCGTGAACATGCGGCTCGGCAGCGCCAGCAGCCTGGTCCACGACGGCCTCTACGAGATCGTGCTGTCGGTGACCGTCACGGCGACCCAGGATGATAAGACCACCTTCCTCGTGGAGGTCCAGCAGGCCGGGCTATTTGCCGTGCAAGGCCTGCCTGAGGCGCAGCTCGACCACATGCTCGGCGCCTACTGTCCCAACCTGTTGTTTCCCTACGCGCGGGAGGCGGTCTCCGACATGGTCACACGGGGAGGCTTTCCGCAGCTGCTGCTCAATCCAGTGAACTTCGACGCGCTCTATGCCCAGCAGCTGCAGCAGCGCAGGGAGCAGGGCGCCCAGGCGCCGAGCTGACCGAGTCCGTTTCCAAGCCCAAGGCTCGGGTGACGCCGACGCAAGCCAGGCGGGGAGAGCGGCCGCCGGTGGCGGTGCTGGGGGCCGGCTCTTGGGGTACGGCATTGGCGGTACTGCTCGCACGCCATGGCCCTGTGCTGTTGTGGGACTACAATGCACTGCGGGCGGAGGCCATGCACCGCACGCGCCGCAACGCCCAATATCTGCCCAAGGTCGAGCTTCCGCCTACTTTGGGCGTCACCGGCGATCTGGCGGCGGCCCTAGGCTTCGCCGAGCTGGTCCTGCTGGTCGTTCCCAGCAGTGCTTTTCGCGCGGTGCTGCTTCGATGTCTGCCCCATCTGCGTCCCACAAGCCGCTTGGCGTGGGCCACCAAGGGTCTGGATCCCGGCAGCGGCAAGTTGTTGAGCGCGGTGGTAGAGGAGGTCTTGGGACGTCAGGTGCCTACCGCGGTAGTTTCCGGCCCGACCTTTGCCGCGGAGGTTGCCACCCAACGCCCCACCGCCGTCTCGGTGGCCTCCTCCAATTCCAACTTCGCCCGAGAGCTGGCCAAGCGCCTGCACGACGAGACATTCCGCCCCTATACCAGCACGGACATCGTCGGCGTCCAGCTGGGTGGCGCGGCGAAGAACGTCGTCGCCATCGCCACTGGCATCGCCGACGGCCTCGCCCTCGGCGCAAACACGCAGGCGGCCCTCATCACCCGTGGCATCGCGGAGATCATGCGCCTGGGCAGGGCCCTGGGGGGACAGCGGGAGACTTTCATGGGGCTGGCGGGACTGGGAGACTTGGTGCTCACCTGCACCGACAATCAGTCTCGCAACCGGCGCTTCGGTCTGGCCCTGGCCCAGGGCATGACCGTGGATCAAGCCATCCAGTCCATTGGTCAGGTAGTGGAGGGCTACCAGGCTGCGCGGGAGGTGCGGGCCGTGGCCCGGTTCCGGCAGGTGGAGATGCCCATCACGGAGCAGGTCTATGCGGTGCTCTACGCCGGGCGCTCGCCCAAGGATGCCGAGCATGCGCTCCTGCAGCGGGCGACCAAGCCGGAGTTTACCTGAAGGCCGAGCGGCTCAGGGCGGCGCCGCGCCGGGGAAGCCGAGCTGACGCCAGGCCTCGAGCACGACGACGGCCACCGCGTTGGAGAGGTTGAGACTTCGGCTGTGGGCCAGCATGGGAATGCGCAGCCGTTGCTCCACCGGCAAAGCCTGCAGCAGGGCATCCGGCAGGCCGCGGGTCTCAGGGCCGAACACCAAGGCGTCATCGGGGCGATAGCGGAAGCTGGTGTAGGGGCGCGAGGCACGGGTGGAGAAGGCCAGCACGCGCCCAGGCCGGGCCTGCTCGATGAAGCCACTCAGATCGTCGTGCACTTGTAGTCGCACCCATTCGTGGTAGTCGAGACCCGCTCGGCGCAGGCGGCGGTCGTCGAGCTCGAATCCCAGGGGCCGCAGGAGGTGGAGCTTCGCTCCCGTGCTCGCACACAGCCGTATGATGTTGCCGGTGTTGGGGGCAATCTCCGGCTGGTAGAGCACCACGTGAAGCACGCCTCAGCCCCGGTCACGGGCCCGGCGCCGCAGAAGCCGCCGGAGAGCGCATGCAAACGCGACCATACGAGCCGCTCCTAGGCGCATAGAATAGCCTCCGGTGTGCGCCACCGTGGCGACCGGAGCGCCTGTGGGAGTACGCATAGATCGGCACGCCGCCTGGAGTGCGGCCAGCAGCGACGAGGACGAGGAGAGGTCAGGGGTGAAGCCCAGGAACAATGAGATGCTCGCCGTGGAATTCTGCGGCATGGACTTCGCTACGCCGCTGGTATTGTTGTCTGGCTGCGTCGGCTTCGGGGATGAATACACCCGGGTGGCCGGATTCTCCAACCGGGACGTGGGCGCCGTATGTCTGAAGGGGACGACCCTTGAGCCGCGGTTGGGCAACCCGCCACACCGGGTCTGCGAGACGCCCATGGGTATGCTTAACGCGATCGGACTCCAGAATCCCGGCGCTCGGCATGTGGTGGAGCGGATCCTGCCCACGCTGGATTTCGGCGAGACACGCTACATCGCCAACGTGTCGGGCGCTACGGTGGAGGAGTACGCCGAGGTCTCCCGCATCTTCGACGACTCGCCCATCGACGCCCTCGAAATCAACATCTCCTGCCCCAACGTCAAGGAGGGTGGCGTGGCATTCGGAAACGATCCCGACATGTCCGCGCGGGTGGTGGAGGCATGCAGGCGGGTTACCGCCAAGCCGCTCATCACCAAGCTTTCGCCCAACCAGACCGACATAGCGCAGAATGCACGGCGCTGTATCGAGGCGGGAGCCAACGCCTTTTCGGCAATCAACACCCTGATGGGCATGGCCATCGACGCAGAGAGCCGCACCCCTATCCTGGGCAATGTGCAGGGCGGCCTGTCCGGGCCCGCAATCAAGTCCATTGCATTGCTGAAAGTCCATCAGGTCTACCAAGTCTGCCGCGACCACAGCATTCCAATCATCGGCCAGGGCGGGGTTGGCTGCGCCGAGGACGCCATCGAGCTACTGATCGCCGGGGCCAGTGCGGTCGGTGTCGGCACGGGTCTGTTCTATGACCCGCTGCTGTGCCCCAAGATCAATGCAGGGATCCTGGACTACCTCCGGCGCCACGGCTTGGCGGAGGTCGCTCAGCTGACCGGCTCCTTGATCCTCGACCCCGGGGGCGGCGCCTGCGGCTGCTGAGGCGCCGCCGCTCAGTCGTCGTCCAAGCCCAGCTCCTTAATCTTGCGGGTCAGGGTGTTCCTGCCCCAGCCCAGAAGACGGGCCGCGTCTTGCCTGCGCCCGCCGGTGTGCTGCAGACCGGTCTCGATCATGATGCGCTCGAAGCGCGGCGTGATGTCGTCCAGCAGGCCCTCTTTGCCGGTGCCGAGTATGCGCTCGGCCCAGCGCCGCAGAGCGGCCTCCCAATCATCGGCGCCACCTTCGGTGACGCTGGCCTCCTGCAGCTCGGGAGGCAGATCCTGGACATGGACCGTTTGTCCCGAGGCCATCACGGTGATCCAGCGACAGGTGTTCTCCAGCTGCCGTACGTTGCCGGGCCAGGGCAGCCGACTGAGATACTCCTCCGTGCCGGGCAATAGGGTCTTGGCCTCGACGTTCAGCTCGCGCGCCGCCTGAATCAGGAAGTGCCGCGCCAGCACTGGGATGTCCTCCCGCCGCTCGCGCAGAGCAGGAATGTGGATGCGAATGACATTGAGCCGGTGGAAGAGATCCTCGCGGAAGCGCCCGTCCCTTACCCGCTGCTCCAGGTCCTGGTGGGTGGCGGCGATGATCCGCACATCCACCTTTAGCGGGGTGTGGCCGCCTACGCGGTAGAACTCGCCGTCGGACAGCACCCGCAACAGCCGGGTTTGCAGCTCGGCAGGCATGTCGCCGATCTCATCCAGGAACAGTGTGCCGCCGTCCGCCTGCTCGAAGCGCCCTTGGCGCTGCGACTGGGCTCCGGTAAATGCGCCGCGCTCGTGGCCGAACAGCTCGGATTCCAGCAGGTCACGCGGTATGGCGGCGGTGTTGAGGGCAATGAACGGGCGATCGGATCGCGGGCTGTGACGATGCAGGGCCCGAGCGACCAGCTCCTTGCCGGTGCCGGACTCGCCGTTGATGAGCACGGTGATGTTGGACCGCGACAGCCTGCCGATAGCACGGAACACCTCCTGCATTGCGGGTGCCTCGCCGATGATCTCTGGTGTATCC
>CAYQDX010000126.1:8613-10322 GCA_964416345.1 uncultured Ectothiorhodospiraceae bacterium | reverse complement strand
GAGTGCGCGGCCTAAGGGCCGCGGCGCACCGCGCTTGCGGCCCCGCTCAGCCCTTCACGCACAGCACCTGCTTCAGGGTGTGCACCACCTCCACGAGATCGCTCTGGCTCGCCATGACCACGTCGATGTCCTTGTAGGCGCCCGGGATCTCGTCGACCACACCCCTATCCTTGCGGCACTCCACGCCCGCAGTCTGGACGGCCAGGTCCGCGCTGGTGAACTGGCGCTTGGCGGCGGTACGGCTCATGCGCCGGCCGGCCCCGTGGGAGCAGGAGCAGAAGGACTCCGGCTCGCCCTTGCCGCGGACGATGTACGACTTCGCCCCCATGCTGCCCGGAATGATGCCCAGATCACCCTCGCCGGCCCGGATGGCACCCTTGCGGGTCACGAATACCTGCGCCCCGAAGTGCTCCTCGATGGCCACGTAGTTGTGGTGGCAATTGATGGCCTCCTTGGTGGGGGTGAAGTCAGGCAGCTCCTTGCGCAGCACCTCGACGATGAGGCGCATCATCTCCTGGCGGTTGCTCATGGCATACTCCTGGGCCCAGTGCACGGCCTCGACGTAGTCGTCGAAATGCTCGGCCCCCTCGGGGAAGTAGGCCAGATCCCGGTCCGGCAGCTGGATGTGCTGACGCTCCATGTCGCGCCGCGCCAGCGCGATGAAGTATTGCCCGATGCGGTTGCCGATACCGCGGCTGCCCGAGTGCAGCATCACCCACACGGCGTCGCTCTCGTCCAGGCACAGCTCGATGAAATGGTTGCCTCCTCCCAGGGTTCCGAGCTGTCGCACCCAGGTTTGATAGGGGTGCTTCATTTCCTTGAAGACCTTCGGGTGCTTGCCCAAGAGCCGGTCCAGGCCCGTGCCGAGCGCGCGGATGGTGGAGGCTCGCGCCCGGTCGGTCTTGTGCATGTCGAAGCCCACCGGCACCGCCGCCTCTATGGCGCTGCGCACCCGCTTGAGGTTGTCCGGCAGCCGGCTGGCGTCGATGGACAGGCGCAGGGCGTTCATTCCACAACCGATGTCCACGCCCACCGCGGCCGGAATGATGGCGGCGCGGGTGGGAATGACGGATCCGACCGTGGCCCCGATACCGGCATGCACGTCCGGCATGGCGGCGATGTGGTGGTGGACAAATGGCAGCTGCGACAGATTGATCAGCTGCTGCAGAGCCTGGTGCTCGATCTCGTCCGTGTAGATCTTGACCGGCACGCGGCCCTTGTCCAGCGTGGTCTTGACAGGCATGGAAAACCCCTCGTCGTCCCGCGACGACCGCGAGACCTGCAGGCCCATTGCGCGCTACAAACGCAAAAAGGCCCTGGATAACACACGTCATCCAGGGCCTCTGCCGTCGGGCCTCGCCTGGAAGACATGGTTCCTTGCCTTCCAGACTCTCATGAGCGGAAGGCTACACCATCGACCAATTGCCTTGTTGCATGGATCTAGCCTCCTCAGCGCTCATGGTGCGGCAAGCTGCCGCCGCAGAAATCGACACAGTGGGACGCAATTCTAGCCGCCGCGGGCGCACTGTCAAGCCGCAAGCCTAGCCCTTAGCCCGCGCCGCCGCCTCCAGGGCGAGCCCAACCCACCGGCCCAGGGCCTCGGGCTCTTCCAGGATCTCGGCCGACACCGACCAGTAGTCCATGCTGCGTAGCCGCCCTTTGCGCACATAGGCGAATGGCTCGGCGCCGTCCCGGCGGTAGTCGTCCCG
>CAYQDX010000126.1:0-8513 GCA_964416345.1 uncultured Ectothiorhodospiraceae bacterium | reverse complement strand
ACAGCCCCTGGCTGTACAGCCCCACCCCACCGAACATGCGCCGCGCCGTGACCTGGCGCACCGCCGCCTGCGCCATCACATCCAAGATGTATGTGAGATACTCGCCGCTGACTGCCATCGCCTGCTCACCCGTTTCGCCATGACAATGAATGCCCGCTCAGCTCGCTTCGCCAGCATCCGCAGGTCACCGTGGACCGCGGCCGGCAGGCTCTCGAACCCTTGAATTGCCAGCCCCGGTCAAGGCAGCGCAAGGGCGCTGGAGGCAACGCACAACCGGTTGATTTGTCCCCTACCGCGCCCGCAACAGACCCCGTTGATGGCCACGACCCGTGCTCAGGGGGCGGGAGAGCGGCCTTCGGCTTCTTCTTGTTCGGCATCCAAGACTATAGACTAGGCGAGAGACTAGGCGACTCCAACGCCAAGAGCAGACTTCAACGAGCGTCGATCGGCATATGTTCTCCGCGATCAGCCTGTATACCGGTGCCGGTGGATTGGACCTGGGCTTCGAGGCTGCAGGCTTTCGGACTCGCGTCGCCGTGGAGATGGACGACGACTGTGTGCGCACCCTGCGGGCGAATCGAGACTGGCCGATTATGCACCGCTCGATCCACCAGATCACCTCGTCCGAGATTCTGCGTTTCGCGGGCCTCGGTGTAGGAGAAGCCGACATCCTAATTGGCGGTCCACCGTGCCAGCCGTTCTCGAAATGCGGCTATTGGGTCACCGGTGACGCCCAACGTCTCGACGATCCCCGCGCCACCACAGTGGAGGCGTTTCTGCGTGTGCTCCGTGATACCAGGCCGAAGACCTTTCTCATGGAGAATGTCGCGGGCCTCGCGTTCAAGGGCAAGGACGAGGCCCTGCGCTTGTTCGGACAGGCAATACGCAGGATCAATCGCGATATCGGCACGAGCTACAGTTTCGAGCTCGTTGGACTCAACGCCGCAGATTTCGGCGTGCCCCAGCTTCGCGAGCGAGTTTTTCTGATCGGCTCGCGAGAGGGGACTCACTTCGGCCCGCTGCATCCTACGCATCAGCCCATCCTGCGTGGAGAGGCAGCCGTGCAGCTCGACCTGGATTTTACCCTGCCCCCATACCGAGCGGCTTGGGACGCCCTGTGGGACCTGGAGGACGACGATCAGAGCCTGGCGCTGCGTGGAAAGTGGGCCGACCTGCTACCGTCGATTCCGGAAGGACAGAACTATCTCCACCACACGGCACGGGGCGCCGGATTGCCCCTCTTCGGTTGGCGGCGACGGTTCTGGAATTTCCTCCTCAAGCTCGCCAAGGACCAGCCTTCTTGGACCCTGACCGCGCAGCCGGGCCCGGCCACCGGTCCATTTCACTGGAATAATCGCCGCCTGTCGGCACGAGAGCTCTGCCGGTTGCAGACCATCCCCGACGACTTCTACCTCCAGGGAAGCCTGGGCTCGGTCCAGCGCCAGATAGGCAACGCCGTCCCGTCGGCTTTGGCCGAGGTAATCGGCATCGCGCTTCGGTCGCGACTGCTCTCAGACCGTCGGGCTCGCCGGAGCCATCCGACGCTGATCCCGCACCGGCAGCCGCACATTCCCCCACCGGGGATCGTGATGCCGGTGCCGAGCAAGTACCTGCACCTTGCCGGCAATCACAGTGCCCACCCGGGGACCGGCAAGGGAAATCGCGCCACCTTGCGCGGTACGGCCGCCTGAGCGAATCTCGGGTGAGCTACAGGAGGTACGGCGTCGGCCGGCAGAAGAAGGAGCCGCTGCTGCGTTTCATTTTGAGCTCCCTGGAGCAGTGTGGATGCCGTGTGCTGAAACATTCCGGCGCAGCAGAGGCACCGTTCCGAATCAGCTTCGAGGCTCCCGATGGGGAGCGCATGGGAATCGTAGCCTATGCGTTCTACGCAAATCGCCGTGCAACCAAGAACAGGCCGACCGACTTCGAATTGGTTGCCGCCTGCCTGCATCCCCAGACCGAGCAATGGGAATTTGCCTACGCTCTGACCCGGGATCTGGATCCTCACAAGAAATGTCCCGGCCGGCTCAGCAATTTGGCCAGAATCGACACGCGCTGGAGCCGAGAATTTGTCGAGGTAATGGAGCGTTTGGCGTCCCCGTTAAGACTCTGAGTGATGGCCAGCCAGCGAAGAGCTCCACGTTTCGGCGGTCTCGTACCTGCATCCCCGGCCGCCTCGAAGACCAAGCAACGAAACCGCGCCGAAGGAGGCAAGGCGGAGCTGGCACTGCGCAAGTCGCTGTGGGCGCGCGGTATCCGCTATCGGCTTCATGCCGCCGAGCTACCCGGCAAGCCCGACATCGTCGTACGGCGAGCGCGCATTGCCGTGTTCGTCGACGGTGACTTCTGGCATGGGCGCAACTGGGCCACCCGCAAGAAAAAACTTCTAAGTGGGCGCAACGCCGAGTATTGGACCACCAAGATCGAATACAACATGGCACGCGACCGCAGCGCCACGGCCGCCTTGGAGGCGTCCGGTTGGACCGTCATCCGGCTGTGGGAGGGAGACATTCTGCGCAGTCCCGACGGCGCGTCCGAGGTCGTTTGCGCGGCACTGCAAACAAATCCGCGCCAGTAGCGCGCTTCAGGCGGGCCGACGGCGCACCCACGGAACGCCAGCGCCGTTGACGGGTCCCAAAGAGCATCCCTGCGTGCGCGCCGATGCTCCGCAGCAGCCGCACGCGTCCATTGGGAGGTCAATCCATGTCCACGAGCCCAGACGACACCAATTCCGGCGGCCCGGTCGACATCGAGGCACTGGTCGAGCAGCTCAGCTCGCCGGAGCAGGGGCTGTCCCAGGACGAGATTGCCAGTCGCCTGCGCCAGTATGGTCCCAACGCCATCATCGAGCAGCGAGAGAGCACCCTGCGCAAGCTGCTCGGGTACTTCTGGGGGCCCATCCCCTGGATGATCGAGGTGGCGGCGCTGCTCTCGGCCATCGTCGGCGACTGGGCGGACTTCGCCATCATTCTCACCCTGCTGGCATTCAATGCCGGTGTCGGCTTCTGGCAGGAATTCCAGGCCAGCAATGCCATCGATCAGCTGAAGAAGAGCCTGGCGCTGAAGGCGCGGGTGCTGCGGGAGGGCCGGTGGCAATCCGTCGATGCGAGCGCGCTGGTACCAGGCGACCGCATCCGGGTGCGTCTGGGCGACATCATTCCGGCGGACGCAGTGCTGCTGGACGGCGACTACCTCAGCGTGGACCAATCCGCGCTGACCGGCGAGTCCCTGCCCGTGGATCGCAAGCGCGGCGAGACGGTGTACTCCGGCTCGGTGGCGCGTCAGGGAGAGATGACCGCACTCGTCTCTGCCACGGGCATGCATACTTTCTTCGGCCGCACCGCCGAGCTGGTGGCCTCCGCCAAGAACGTCTCCCACTTCCAAAAGGCGGTGCTGACCATCGGCGACTACCTCATCTACCTGACCCTGGGGCTGGTCGCGCTGCTGCTGCTGGTCGGCCTTCATCGCCACCAGCCGCCCCTGGAGCTGTTGCAGTTCGCGCTCATCCTGACGGTGGCGGCCATACCCGTGGCGCTGCCCGCGGTGCTGTCGGTGACCATGGCCATTGGGGGCCTGGCCCTGTCCCGCATGAAGGCCATCGTCTCCCGGCTGGAGGCCATCGAGGAGATGGCCGGGATAGACGTGCTGTGCTCGGACAAGACCGGGACCCTGACCGAGAATCGACTCACGCTGGGTGAGCCCGTGACGGCTGAGGGCGTCACCGAGGCGGAGCTGCTGCTGGCGGCCGCCCTGGCCTCCGAGGACGACAGCAACGACGCCATAGATGCCGCGGTGCTCCAGGGACAGGGGGATCCCAGCGCGCGCAAGACCTGGACCGTCGCTCGCTTCGTGCCCTTCGATCCGGTGGGCAAGCGCACCGAGGCCAGCGTGCGCAGCACAACGGGCGAGTCCTTCAGGGTCACCAAAGGCGCGCCTCAGGTGATCCTGGCGTTAGGGGCCGACGCGGCCCTGACCGAGCGCATGCAGGCCCAGGTGGATGCCCTCGCCGCGCGGGGCTATCGCACCCTGGGGGTGGCGCAGTCGAAGGGGGAGGGAGCGTGGCGCTTTCTCGGCTTGCTGCCCCTGTTCGACCCACCGCGGCCGGACGCCGCCCAGACACTCCAGCAGGCTGCCGCCCACGGCATCGACGTCAAGATGGTCACGGGCGACAACGCCGCCATCGCCCGAGAGGTGTCCGGTCGCCTCGGTCTGGGGCGTAACATCCAGTCGGCCGGCGAGCTGCTCGGCACTGGCGGCGACGCCGACGTCGGGGCGGCAATGGAGCGCGCCGACGGTTTCGCCGAGGTGTTTCCGGAGCACAAGTTCCGCATCGTCAAGGCCCTGCAGGGTGGGAATCATCTGGTGGGCATGACGGGCGACGGGGTCAACGACGCCCCTGCCCTGCGTCAGGCCGACGTGGGAATTGCCGTGTCCGGCGCCACCGACGCCGCCCGGGCCGCCGCCGACGTGGTGCTGACCGCCCCGGGTCTGGCGGTGATCGTCTACGCGGTGGAGGAGGCCAGGCGCATCTTCGAGCGCATGAGCTCCTACGCCATATACCGCATCACCGAGACCATCCGGATCATGATCTTTCTGGTCGCGGCCATGCTGGTATACGACTTCTACCCGGTCACGGCCGTGATGATCATCCTGCTGGCACTGCTGAACGATCTGCCCATCATCACCATCGCTTACGACAACACCTGGCTGGATCCGCAACCCGCGCGCTGGAACATGCGCCGGGTGCTGACCATGGCCACTGTGCTGGGCGGCGTCGGGGTATTCGAGACCTTCTTGCTGCTGGCCGTGGCAAAGAGCTGGCTGGGCGTTCCCGCGGAGCAGCTACAGACGCTCATCTTCCTCAAGCTGGTCGTCGCCGGCCACCTCACCCTGTTGGTGGCGCGCAGTCGCAAGCCCATGGCCGCGCGGCCCTACCCCGCACCGGTGCTGCTGGGCGCCGTGCTCACCACCCAGCTGGTGGCGGCGGCCATCGCCGGCTTCGGCCTGTTCATGGCGCCCATTCCGTGGAGCTGGATCGGCTACCTGTGGCTATATTGTCTGGCCTGGGTGGTGCTGGAGGACGCGGCCAAGGTCATGGTCTACAACCACCTGGAGCTCGGCGCGCAGCGCCATCGAGCGTTCCTCGATGGCTTCGGGCAGGTGCTGCCATCCCACGGCCACCAGCGCCCGCAGCACCGGCGGCAGCACGGCCAGCCTGCGCCATGAGCCGTCAGGTGGCTCATCTCAGGGGGGACTCCTGATTTTCCGCTCCCGCGAAAATCCCCTGGCGGCGCATCCAAGGGCACGCGCAGGAAATGCGGGCACTTGCCCACGGATCCCTTCGCGCCTGGGCTAGCCAATCTCGCTTCGCGCGGTCCTCGGGGTCGCCGCGCAAGCGCCGCAGGCTGACCGGCGCTGGCCGGAGGGGACAGCGCACGGCTTTTGTAGTAACTTGGACCCGTCTGCCGCCGGATCGTCGGCGGAAGCGCTCAGGCGCCTCTGCGAGCGCTGGTGTCGCTATCGCGGCGCCGCGAATCGGCCCAAGTTTCCGCCTTTTCTCGGGACATGATCACTACCATGCTCCTTGCGAGACCGAAATAGTGCCCTCGACATCCCACTCGTTTCCCCAGGCGCAGACTGCTCGAACAGGCCCCTGGGCGAGGCTCGGACTTCGACGTGCGCTGCGGCTGCGTTTTTCCCTGCTCGCGATCTTCACGGGTTTGGTCGCCGGAGTGGGTGCGATACTGTTTCGGGCCTTGATCGCCTTCTTTCACAACCTATTCTTCCTCGGCACGGTGTCCCTGCACTACGACACCAACATCCACACCCCCGCCGGACCGTGGGGACCCTGGATTATTCTTGCGCCGGTGCTGGGCGGGCTGCTCGTTGCGTTCCTAGTCAAGAATTTTGCCCCTGAGGCCAAGGGTCACGGCGTTCCAGAGGTCATAGACTCGATCTACCACGGCCGCGCGATCATTCGTCCGGTGGTATCCGTCGTCAAGGCCTTCGCCTCCGCGCTCTCGATTGGCTCAGGTGCGGCGGTGGGCCGTGAGGGACCGATCATCCAGATCGGCTCGGCCTTCGGGTCGACGCTCGGACAGCTGGCACGGCTGCCGCAATGGCAGCGCACCGCACTCATCGGCTGCGGGGCTGGTGGCGGAATCGCCGCCACATTCAACACGCCGATCGGCGGACTGCTGTTCGCCATCGAGATAATCCTGCCGGAGATCAGCTCGCGCACCCTCATTCCAGTGGCGCTCGCCACCGGCGCGGCCACGTTCGTCGGACGCGCAGCCTTCGGCGACTCCCCGGCATTCGACGTTCCGCCCCTGATCATCGCGCGTGCGGTCCAGGCGACCCCCATGAGCCTGGCGGCCTATCTGCTCCTGGGACTTCTGCTCGGCCTGGCGGCAATGGTCTACATCCGCTCGATCTACGCTGCGGAAGATTTCTTCGACCGGATCCCTGGCAACTATTACACCCGTCACGCCCTGGGCATGCTGACATTTGGGGTCATGATGTACTGCTTCCAGCGCTTCGCTGGGCACTACTACGTGCAGGGCGTGGGCTACGCGACCGTTCAGGAGATTCTGAGCCAACACCTGCTCGTTCCCGCATTTCTGCTCCTGCTTTTCGCCGCAAAGCTGCTGGCGACATCTCTCGCGCTGGGATCTGGTGCCTCCGGTGGCATATTCTCCCCCTCGCTGTTCCTGGGAGCGACGCTCGGCAGCGCCTACGCCATCCTGGTCAATCGCTTTCTGCCGGATGTGGGATTGGATGTGGCGGCCACTGCGATGATTGGCATGGCAGGTGTCGTCGCGGGCGCGACAGCGGCAGTGGTGACGGCAATCGTTATGGTGTTCGAGATGACCCGCGACTACAACGTCGTCATTCCGCTGATGATCACCGCCTCGGTGGCCTATGGAGTGCGCCGCGTACTGCTCCGCGACAGCATCTATACCCTGAAGCTCACCCGGCGCGGCCGCACGCTGCCGGATTCCTGCCAGACCAACCTGTATCTCATGTACACCGCGCGGGATGCACTCGACGTTCCGATGCTCCACCGTCCCATGACCGATCCCAGTCCCCTGCGCCACGCGATCAAGGTGCGCGGCCGCAGGCCGCACATCGTCGCCGTGCACGAAGGACGCGTGGCCGGAATACTGGCCGAGGTCAAGCTGGCTCAAATCGACCCGAGCATGCCGCTCGCCGAGACCTTCGCCAATCACGCCACCTCGGACTTCCTAGTCGTGCGCTCCGACGACAGTCTGCTCGATGTCTTCATGCGCCTGCGTGATGCCAGCGAAGACATTGCGGTTGTCACCGAATCCGGAACGCTGGAGCGTGCCGAGGAGGTGGAGGGCGTGCTGACCTGGGCTCAGGTCGCTCGCACCAGCAACCTTCCGCGGCGCTTGCGCCAGCGCCGTCGCTCCCCCAGCTAGGCGAGCTCGGCGAGTGCCTGCTCGCGGCTGTCGCACACCTGAAGGAATTTCAGAAAGCCGCTGATAGCGAATACTTCCCGGACATTGTCTTTGAGGGCACAGAGCACCATCTTGCCATTGCCAGCGCTCATCCGCTTGGCCACCAGCAGCACGATCCGCAGACCCGCGCTGGAGACGTAGTCCAGGCCGGAGAAGTCCAGTACCAGGGGCGCGGCCGTTGGGTCCAGGTCGTCGAGCAGCCGCTTCTCGAAGTCCGGGGCGGTATTGCTGTCCAACCGGCCTTCCAGACACACGATGCGCACACCGTCCTGAGTCAGATCCATCACCTGCATTCTCGAGTCTCCAAGCGCTAAGGGGTCGGGCACGGTCTCAGCTGAGCGCGCACTCGATGGTGAGCCGATTGTGCCCATCCCGATACCCGTATTCCACCCGCTCCATGAGCTGCTTGACCAAGTGCACCCCCAGGCCTCCCACGGCCCGGTCCTCCAGCTCGGCGTCGAGGTCGGGATCCGGAGCCTGGGTCAAAGGATCGAAGGGCCGGCCGTCGTCCACCAGCTCTGCCCGCAGCCGGTCGGGCAGCACGGTGACTCGCAGGGCGATGGTGTGACCCGGCTGCTGGAAGCCATAGCGAATGATGTTGGTCAGCAGCTCGTCCAGGCACAGATTCAGGCGCCCCACCGCGGCGCTGGGCAGCGCCAGCGGCTCGGCGAATGCCTCGATCCGGGCCGCCACCTCGGCGATCTCGCCCAGCTGGTCGGCGATATTAAGCTCCAGCGTCGGGGCCATCGGTCGACACGCACTTCCTCACCAGGTATCGCGGCCGCGGCTCAATGCTCGGCCTCCTCCAAGTCTTCGTCCACCTTACGGGTGAAGTCGGCGGTCAAGTAATCCAGGGTGACCGGCAGGCCGACCTCCAGGCGTGGAATGTGCTGCAGGCCGATGGTAATGCGCCGGGAGCGGCTCTCCAGCAGATGCCCGCCGCTGCTGCGCGCCCCGTCGAGGAAATGCAGGTGATAGCCCGGCACGGCCAGTGAGCTCATGAATTCCGGTGTCCAGAAACCCGTCATGACT
>CAYQDX010000125.1:0-10330 GCA_964416345.1 uncultured Ectothiorhodospiraceae bacterium | reverse complement strand
TACCTTTCCGCCCCGCCTGTGTCGCACTCGAGCTTGACCAGCTGACCAGCGCGGGGCGGCTCAGAGCTGCCTGTGCTCCCTAAGTGCCGTTGAATGCCGTATTTTTCTGCGGGCCGCCCTCACGGCGCTGGCCTCCGGGACTGCAGCCGCGCAGCCCACGCCCCCGGTTGAGACGAGTGGCGAAGAGCCCGCCGAGAAGCCGTATCGCTCTCCCGGGCGCTATCTCTGGGCGATGCTGCGGGCAGGCATTGACGCGACGTTCCCTCTCACCTGCCCGCATTGCGGTTGTCGCTATCCCTTCACCCCTTCCGGCAGTACCCGCAGAACCAACGATTCGTGGTGCCGCCCACGTTGCGCACCGTGTGGAGCATTTCGGCTGGGCTCGGCATTTCGCGGCGACATCCCTACTCCAGGCCCCCTGTGGTCCGCTTTTCGCGGGCGCCGACAGCGAACACCGAGCGGCAGAAGGCCTCGGTCTCCGGTGTCAGCACCAGGCCTGTTTCCCATTGCGCTGGCGGGCCGATCCGGCCCCTGGTGCGCACGTCGACGCGCAGGGGCGTGTGCTCGCTGATCGCGCTCAGAACATCGAGGCTGGCCGCGATGACCTCGGGCCCGCTGCCTTCACCGGAAAGCACACCGATAACGTGAGTGAATTCGGGAACGGGTGCGGTGTCCCAGCCGGGAAGTGCATGAGTCAATCTGGTTGGTCAGAATGTAACGTGCCGGCCTGCGGGGGATGGCAAAACCGCATGGCTCAATCATGGCATAAGGGCCGAGAGCTGGACCCGAGAAACAACGTGAATCTGGCGCGGGAGCTTGCCTGCGTCGCGCACCGGCGTCCGGACCCTATGGGACGTGAACAATGCTGTTGGAAGCGCCCTCCGCGGCCGAGCGTAGTGCGTTCTCGGCGCGCTGTATCAAGACAGCCAGGGGCTCGCCGTCCCGGTACTCAGTAACGCCGGCACTGATGCTGACCCCTGAGGCTCGGCCCAGCTCGTGGCTTTCAACCGCATTACGCAGGCGCTCACCGATGAGCTCACCGTGCTCAAGCATCGTATTAGGCAGCAGAATCGCGAACATTTCGCCGCCCCAGCGGGCGAACACATCCACCCGCCGGGTCTGGCGGGCGATCTCCGCGGTCATGGCCTTGAGCAGGGCGTCACCGGCACGCCGGCGTCCGGCATCCAGGTGCTGGTAGCCGTCCACCCGCAACACCAGAAGAGACAGCGGCTGGTCATAACGGTTGGCGTGGTCCACGGCGAACTGCAGCATTCCGCTGAAGTACGGCCGGTTGAATGCGCCGGTCAACTCATCCTTGAAAGCCGTTTCCCGCATCTCGTAGCTCGCCAGACGTTCGCCCACGATGGACGACAAATTATGGAAGAGCTGCGAGGAGATCCGCGGGTAGTGACGGGCGATGCGCTGGATGTCCCTCCACGCCAGTGACAAGGTCTTGGTTGGCTCCGCCGTGATGACATCCGCGATGCGCCGAGTATCCGATACCAGTGCAATCTCACCCAGCACACCACCGGCCGACAAGCTTGTGAGTAGGTAGCGGGAGCCATCGGAACGGGTTTGCCAGACCTCGGCACTGCCTTCGAGCAGAACATACAGCTCGGACGCCGCCTCACCCTGCCTGACGATTAGCTCGCCGGGAGCATACTCCTGCACGTCACTCAGGAGCACCGTCTTGCGGATTTGGCTGGGCCGCATTTCCCTGAACAGCGGGCAGCGTTCGACGACCTGGCCTTTGAGGTCCAGGGTTAGCATGTCCCAGACGGTAATCAGGCGCGTGAAAGAGAGCAGGGCCGGTGTAATGACGAACGTGGAAATCAGCGCGAGCAGCATGACCATGGCGCTCAGCAGCCCGAAGTGCGCCACCGGCGGGAAGTGGGAAAAAGCCATCGTGCCAAAGCCCATGGCCAGGGCTGACGCGGTGGCGACGATAGGCACTACCTCGTGGCGCATGCTGTCATCCAGAGCGCGGATCGTGTCACCGTGATCGCGAGTACCCCGGTGGTAGCGAACCATGAAGTGCATGGTGTGATCCACACATATGCCCAGCGAGATAGCACCGATCATCACGGTCCCGGTGTCCAGCGGGATGCCGGCGTAACCCATTACCCCGAACAGGACGGTCACCGGGAACAGGTTGGTGAGCACCGCCAGCAGGCCGGCCTTCATGTTCAGGAATAGCAAGGAGATGATGAGGAAGATCACCGCCACCATCAGGGCCAGCGACTGTGCCTGTCCACTGGCCATGTAATCCGTGGCCAGGCTGTTCAGATAGGCCTCGCCCGTGACGCGCACATCCAGGCCGGGATCGATGGACTTGGCCACGAGCGCCTTGATACCTTCGACGGCCTTGTTCAGCTCGTAGGACGAGCCGATGTTGTGTCGCACGAGGATACGGGCCTGGCTGTAGTCCGGCGAGACGAAAGGGGCCGCGACGTCGCGGCTCACGAGGTTCATGTACTCGCGCACGATGTCGTTGGTTGCCGGCAGGTACACCGTCCCCGGGAATTCCGCATCGATACCGCTGTGCATCACCGCCATGAAATCGGCAAAGGACACCGATTTGTCGAACTGCCCGGTATTGGCGAGATGTTTCTGAAGCTTCTGCAACTCTTGAAGGTAGGACACCCTTAGGAAGGTCCCTTCCGTGCCGGTAACGACGATGGACAGGACCCCCGTGCCAGCCAGCTTTTCGTGGAGGAGCTCGGACCGCATGACGATTGGCTCGTCCTTGCGGAAGTAATCCATGGTGTTGTTGTTGACTCGTAGCAAGCTAGCACCCGCCCCGCAACAGGCGACGACGACGGCCGTGCCCATGAGGATCACCTTGCGGTAACGCAGGACGTCACGCAGCAATTGGCCGGCCAGGCGTTGATAGAGGTCGCTACCCCCGCTGGCACGGCCGCGTTGCGGGCGCTGCCCGAAGGCACGCAGGCACACCGGAACGAGCAGAATCGTAATGAGAAAATTCAGCAGCAGGCCCGTCGAGGCCACCAGCCCAAAGGTTTGCAGAAGGTCCAGGCGGTTGATCGCGATCGACAGAAATCCCAGGTAGGTGGTCACGAAGGTGAGAAACACCGCCGTTCCCATGTTGTCGGCCATGAACTGTATTGCAGCGCTGCGATTGAGGCCACGGGCGATCCCGGCGTGGTACTCAGCCACCAGGTGGATGTCTTCGGTGGAGCCGATGATGATCAGCAGGGCCGGCACCAGGGCCGTCATGACGTTGATCGGCACGTCCAGGACCGCCATCAGGCCCAGGGTCCACACCACGCTCAGCCCCGCAGTGAGCATGGGGATGACGATAGCGGCGGCCTTCCGCAGACTGAAGGCGAGGCTCAAGACGAGCACCCCCAGACACAACGGCAAGATGAGGCGCTGGTCCTCGTTGATTCGGTCGGTGATGGCCGCACGCACGCCGGGCAGGCCGAGGTGAAAGACGGTCTTCAGCTTGGCTTTAAGGGGCGCAATAGCCTCACCTATCTGCCTGGCCGCCTCCAGATCGAAGGCAGCATCGTGGGTATCGGCCTTGAGATAGACATTGATGGCCACGGCCGTCCCGTCCCGGGAAAGCAGATTGCCCTCGATCAGCGGGTTGATGAGTGCCTCGTGCTTAATCCGGTCCGCTTCTTCCTTGGAGCCGGGAAGCTTTGCCAGGTAAGGGGCCATCGTGACATAGCCGTTGACGGTCTTGATGTCGCGAACCGAGAACAGGCTCTCAGTACGGCTGACAAACGGCAGCGCCTCCAGCGCGCGGACGGCCTTGCCCACCGCCCGCAGCTTGTCGCGGTCGAACAGATGCGGATCAGCGACGACGACGATAGTGGCGTTATCGGACCCAAAAGTCTCTACGGTGCGCTCGAAGAAGGAACGCGCGGAGTCGCTGACCATCATGCCCTCGGCGGAAATGCTGAAACGTAGCTTGCCGAGCTGGGTGGCAGCCGCCACCGTGACAATGAGGATCGCTAGCACGACCGGCCAGGGGTGACGCGCGCTGTAGGCGATCAAGCGGCCGATCACGGGAAGCTTGCCGAGAACGGGGGGGTGGGTGCGTCTACACGCATCCGTGTGGACTCCTTGTACGTTGCCCGGGTCAACCGGCAGTGGGGCCCACCTCCGTCCGGCGCCGAGGTCCGTCGCGCGACTGCCCGCACCGCCGAGCAGCCACGTTAGAGTGTAAATGAGAACCGGTTACACGGAAAGCGCAGCCGCCAGCGGTCCCGCCGAGCGAGGCACACGTCCGCCGCAAGGGCTAGAAGGCGAGATCCTCGCTGATGGCCTCGATGCCGGCCTGAGCACAACCTTCGTCCAGGTCGCCGCCCGGGGCATCCGAGACGCCGATGTCACCCACGACATTGCTGGCAGCCTCGATGGGGTCTCCACCGGCCACCATGATCACTCCGGGGGGTTTCCGGATCCCGCTCTGGGGCGGTTGAATCTCCTATCCGTCAAGCAGGGCTCGGTCCGGGACAGTATTGGCGGAAGTCGGCGCCGGGGAAGATGCGGTCGAGGTGCTCGAGGGTGGAGAGATACTCCTCGTCGATGGAGCCGTCCTCGATCGCCTCCGCCAGATAGTGGAAGCGGCTCACGTGATCCTTAACTCGACGCGCCGCGTACTCCGATGCGGTGCCGTTACTGATGATGAAGGGCCAGTCGGAGCTCTGAGCCAGCAGCAGCTCGCGTACGCATTGGTTAAGCGCCCGTCCGGTCAGCGGGGAGAGCTGACTGCCGCCGTGTCGTGTCGCCAGCCCTTCCATGCGACGGCCGCACTCCATCAACTGATTGTATATCCAGTCATTCTTTCCGTTCAGCCAAGTCTCGAAGTAACCCGCATGGCCCCACGTAGAAGCGCCCGGCTCCCCTACCTGGTGCACGGGATGCCGATCTAGATAGTGCGAAGGCGTAATCAGCTCTATCGTGTCCTGATCAAATGCGGCCTTTCGAATCAGGAAATCGAGCCATTGCGGTCCCTCAAACCACCAGTGCCCAAACAGCTCTGCGTCAAAGGGGGCGGTAATGATGGGCGGCGTCCCCATGATCGAGTGAAGATACTGTGCGTGCGCCGTGCGCTTGTCGAGAAAGGCCTGCGCGTGGAGCGCCGCCTTCTCGCGGGCCACTTCAGGGTTGTAGGGCTGCTTGTGGGGCGTGGGGCCGGTGATCCGATAGTACTTGATGCCAGTGTCGGACCGAACCTCACCGCCGAGGAACGGCTGAATGTACTCAAAGTCGAGGTCGTGCCCGATGTCGCGATAGAACTCGCGGTAGTCGGGGTCGCCAGGAAAGCCTTCTTCCGCCGACCAGACTTCCTTCGTGCTGCCCCGGTCACGCGCGAAGGCAGCCACGCCCGCAGGCGTATAGATGGGTGCGTATACGCCATGAAACGGTGCGACGCTCGCATGCTCGAGGCCGTGGGATTCCACGAAGAAGAAACGGATGCCTTGCCGCATGAGCAGATCGTCGAGGCCGGGCGTCCATGCGCACTCGGGCAGCCACATGCCCCGCGGGCGGAAGCCGAGCACGCTCTCGAAGTACTCGAGCCCGGTAACGACCTGCGCCTCGACGCTCCTCGGTTGCGCTGCCAGCAACGGCAGGATGCCGTGGGTTGCCGTCGTGGTGATGAGCTCCACCGCTCCATGCGCGTGCAGTCGCTTGAACGGCTGCGCGAGGCGGCCGTCGCAGTCGAGAAATAGCGCCTCTGCTTCCCGAAAGAGGTTCTGGTACATCCCGGCAAGCCACCGGCGATGTCCATCGTGGTGATTGTGCTGTTCTTCTCGCTCAGCGAGCCGCGTCAGGCTGCGAAGGTGGCGGAGATAACGTTCCTGCAGCAGGGGATCCTCCATCATGGCGAGGAGCGAGGGCGATAGGGAGACCGTGAGCTGAAACGGGACGTTGTCTTCGACCAGGCCGTTGAGGAACTTGAGAAGCGGGATGTAGGTCTCGGTGACGGCCTCGAAAAACCATCGCTCCTCCAGGAAGGCCTCGTACTCGGGGTGGCGCACGAAAGGCAAATGCGCGTGCAGAACGACGGCCAGGTAACCACGAGCCTGCATTTCTCACCAGCTCCTTGCTGCGGCACCGCAATGGCACGCGCAGCTACGTGTAGTGGCACCATACATGGCGTTTGCCCTTGGGGTCGCGGCGCTCTCCAAGGGCGGTGCAAACCTTCCCTGGCGACGCCGGTGCGCCTGTACAACTGCCGGCCCGGCTGTCCATGGCCGGGCGCTCGCGGCTCCTGAGTCTGCCGCTCGCCCCGGCGACACGGTCACAGCGCGCGTCCCGCTGCCCACCCTGCTCCGCTTACAGGTCCGGGAAAAGCCATCCCCGGATTTCCCAGCCGACGCTTCGCCGCTTACCCAGGCACCCTCGCGGTCGCTCGCAATAGGACCCAGTAGGAGATGCGGGCTAGTCACGGCGCACCCCTGAGGCGTTGGCCAGCGTCTTCTCGTAGGCAATGTAGTGCTCGGCGGCGACGCTCTCCAGGGTCTGCGTGTGCGCCGCCTTCTGCTTCGCCAGCGAGCGAAGCATGTTGCCCTGTAGTGGGTTGGCAAGCAATTCCTTGAGCCCCCAGACGATTGAGCCGGGATTGTCGTAGGTTAACAAGCCGTTCTGTCCGTGCTCGATGCAGTGAATGTGGGACTGGTGCGTGGTCAACACGGGCTTACCGTGGGCGGCTGCCGTCTGCGCCAGGCCCTCGTCCTGCCAAGTGCGCGCCGGTATGACGACAAAGTCGCTAGCAACGAGAATGCGCTCGAACCAGTCGGCCGAGACGTCACCCAGGAAACGACAACGATGCGCGAGTCCGGCGTGCCAGGCTCGGCCCTGCAATTCGTCCTTCAGAGGGCCTTCCCCGGCAAAGATGAACTGCACTTCGTGGTTCTCGTTACAGACGGCAATCAAGGCGTCCATCAGCAGATCGGCGCCTGCTGCATGGGAGATCTCCCCGGCGAAAAGGACCACGGGCCATTCGGGGTTGAGATGCAGGTTTCGCTTTTCCTCGCCAGGGTCAGGGAATGCCACCCGCTGTTCGTCAAAGATGTCGGGGATGATGACGACCTTGTCCGCATCAGCCTCGTAGAGGCTGATGACCTGCTGTCGTGTGGATGAATGCGGGACGATGACCAGCCCGGCCGTGTCGATTCCCTTCTTTTCCCAACGGCGGATCATTTCTGCCTCGTCCTGCATCTCGGCTTCCCGCGGGCGCTCGTATTCGATCGAATGCAGTGACAGGACCAATGGCAGGCCGAGGTGCTCGGCGACCTTCAGTCCCGCCGGGACCGCATGCCAGTCATGGCAGTGCACAAGATCGAAGGACTTCTGCCGATGGTGGGCTGCGATCTGAGCATAAACAGCCTCGCTCCGTGCGGCCAGGCGTCTGCCGAGCGTTTCGCCCTGCCGGCCGGTCCTTTCCTGCATTGCATCGCCAAAGCGCTGCGCCTCGACATGAAGCTTTGCACATCGGGCTGTGACTTCATCGAGGGAGGGCGCCAGGCGGTCCCCGAAATCTGAGGCGGGGTCTAGCCCGGTATGGATGATGGCGACCGCCAGGGGGCTCTGTCGCTCGTAGCCCGCGAGCTCATAGTTCAGCCTCTCGAAGACGGGAGCATCCATGACGTTCTCTATCGGAAAGACCCGCTGAAACTCCCGTCCAACATAGAGACCGCCCAGGTGAAAGTTGCCCGAGGGGCGATCCCGGTCGAAATACGCTGTGTTGGAGCGGGCGAGGGCGTGAAAGGCGCCGTCCCGGAGGCGGAAGCCGATCTCCGCCATCAGGTCGCGCTCGAGCCGGCGTATGGCGAAGTAGTGGCTGCCGGAGAGGGCACCCACGTCCAAGTCGAAGAAGGCATGGGCGTTCAAGCCATCGAATAAGATGGCGGTGACGTCGTATATCCGCACAACCAGCGCCGAATCGTGAAAGGCGTCGCCCTGTCGGGTCTTCAGTTGCTCAACCGAAGACTCGCGGACGTGCCAATGTACATAGCCCAGGCGAGGGTGGACGGTGGCGAAGCCGATATGGTCGCCCGCAAAGGGGACGGGGAATCTGCCACCCAGCTCCCAACAGATCTCTCTCAGGCGTGCCTGGTCCGGCAGGTCCGGACCAGGCCTCGCCCCGTGTTTCGATGTCATCGTGTTCTCTCGTGGACCGTTTCCGGTGAGACCGGCGTCTGGCGGTATCGTTTCTGGGCTCCTTGCCCGCAAGCCATATACCGACGCCAGAGTGAGTATCCGAACGTGGCGGTGTGACCTTGCTCCGGGTCCCGGCGTTTCGCGGGTTCCCGCTCATGGGCAGGCGCCGCGACGTCCTCATCGCGGCGACCGGAGCGGGCATTGCTGGTCTGCTGCGTGCAGGTCTCGGCGCCCTGCGAGCGTCACTCCGCCCGCCGCCCTGCGCAATATCCCTTGGCATTCGTCTATCCGCCATCCGGTGTGTGTCCGGACGGGCAGTCACGCATTGGGCACGGCGCTATGACGCGTTGTCCCAACCTTGTACGATGTGCGCATAGCTTCGCAACAAGGATGGGCACGGCGAAGCGCGTCCGACAGAGACCGGCACTCGCAAGAGACACGGTTTGCGGACGAACGCTATCTGATGGTCGGTTTACCAAGAATACCATCACCCCCGAGCGCAGCCCAGGAGCGGTACATAGGATAACGGAGCGGGCTCGCTCCTGTCACGGTTTCATTCGGCCTGCGGGAGAAAGGCCGGAGGCGGCCTCACTGTCTGTTCGCCTGCTCAGCGTAGCGGCTGGGTCATCTCCCACGGGGTCCGCTGGCTCATTCGACATCCGCGGGTTGCCGGTCGGCCCCGGTCATTGGGCGCGCGCTTGACCGGCGGGGTCGTTCGGGGCAACCTGTCGCCAGTGGAGAATGGTTGAATGTCCTGTCGCATACCCCCCACACGCGGGCGACTCCGCGGGGACCCGCGGCTGACGGGCACGGGGGTCGGCTGCGCGCCCCCGCTGCTTGCGCTTGTGCTCGCCGTGGCCGGCGTCCTCTGCGCGCCCGCGCGGGCTGGCGAGTACCGGAGCCTCGACGAGGCGCCCGATGGCATCGCCGCGACCCTCTACGTCCCACAAGAGCTGGGCGCAGCACCCGCCCTGGTGGTGGCGTTGCACGGCTGCACGCAGCGCGCCGACGACTTCGACGACGAGACCGGCTGGACGGCGGTCGCCGATGCCGGCCGGTTCCTACTACTGCTCCCGGAACAGAGCACGCTCAATAACGCAGCGCGCTGCTTCAACTGGATGCTGCCCGAGGATCGCGAGCGGGACCGCGGCGAGCCTCAGGCGATCGTGACCTTGATCGACTCGGTGCGGCACGACTACCCGGTGGATCCGGATCGCATTTTCGTCACCGGCCTCTCGGCCGGCGGTGCCATGGCCGCGGTGCTGCTCGCAACCTACCCCGAGCGCTTCGCCGGCGGAGGCATCATCGCCGGGCTCCCCTACCGCTGCGTCACGACCCCGACCGCACTCGCGAGCGTGCAAGCGGCAACGCTGTGCATGACCCAGGGCAACCGGCTCGTGCACGGCGCTGCGGAGTGGGGACGCCGGGTGCGGGCAGCATCCACCTACTTGGGGCCGCGCTGGCCGCGGGTGTCTATCTGGTACGGGACTGTCGATGCCGTGGTCAATCCCATCAACGCCATCGATCTCATGCAGCAGTGGACGGTCGTGCACGAGGCCGACCAGACGCCCGATCAGACTGATCAGAGCGCGCGCTACGTGCACCGCATCTACGACGATGCCGCCGGGCACGCAGTGGTCGAGCTCTGGGAAGTGAAGGGTCTCGGTCATGCGGTGCCCATCGACGAGGCCGCGGGCTGCGGCGTCGACCGCGTCGGCTGGTGGCTGCGCTGGTGGTGGGGCGACGACTACGTGGAGGACGCGGGTGTGTGTGCGAGCCGCCGCATCGCCCGCTTCTGGGGGCTGCTCGACGCCCAGTGAGGGCGCCGCCGCTTGGCCGCGGGGTCCAGTCTTCGCCGCGCAACTCGAGGCTCCTCATCCGCCTTGCCGAGATGTGACGAAATCCTCTATAATTTCTGTTTATGCTTAAATTCTTAACCTCTCCGCGCCATCATCCGTGGCGCACGGACCGAGCAATCAAAACCAAACCAGGAAGAGGTGTCGCTGGATGAGCAATCCGAGACTGTCCCCGGAACTGCAGAAGATCGTCGAGGCCAGGCATCGCGACCCGTTCGCGGTCCTCGGAAGGCATATCGAGCACGGGCAGGCCGTGGTGCGGGCCCTGCGCGCCCGCGCGGAGCAGGTGACCATCGCCGAAGGGGGCCATGCCATGTACCGGCTGGAGGGGAGCG
>CAYQDX010000124.1:2448-10368 GCA_964416345.1 uncultured Ectothiorhodospiraceae bacterium | reverse complement strand
TTTTGATTGGAGCGTACTCGGCACTCCCAGCGCCGCACGCCGAAGACCTCGCGGGGCACCTGAACCTTGATGTCGTGCCTAACGGTCACCTGGCAGGCGAGGCGCTCACCCTCCGCCGCCTCCCGCTTGGTGATGTGGGTGCCTTCCGTGGGCAGGATGCTGCCGCCCCCTTCTAGGACCTTGACCCGGCACTGACCGCAGGTGCCGCCGCCGCCGCAGGCCGTCGAGATATACAGGCTAGCTCGGTCCAGGGCCTCGGAGAGCTTGATGCCCACCGGCATGGTGTAGGTCTTCTCGTCATTAACGACGAGCCTCACGTCACCCACCGCGACCAGCCGGCTCCGGGCGATGAGGATGATCACCACTAGCACCAGCACAATCCCGGTGAACATGCCCACGCCGACCGCGATCTCGACCATGAGCCTTATCGCACCCCCCTCGCCCGGGCGGCCCCCGCCACGCGGCGGCTCATAGCTGCATCCCCGAGAATGCCATGAAGCCAAGGGACATGAGCCCCCCGGTGATGAAGGTGATGCCGAGGCCCTGCAGCCCGTTGGGTACGTCGCTGTACTTGAGCTTCTCGCGGATGCCCGCAAGGGCGATGATCGCCAGGGCCCAGCCCAGGCCGCTGCCGAAGCCGAACACCAGGCTCTGGCCGAAGCTATAGTCCCGCTCCTCCATCAACAGGGAGCCGCCGAGGATGGCGCAGTTGACGGTGATGAGGGGGAGGAAGATGCCGAGCGCGTTGTAGAGGAGGGGGAAGTATCGGTCCAGGGTCATCTCCAGGATCTGCACCATGGCCGCGATCACGCCCATATAGCTGATGAGCCCGAGGAAGGTCAGATCCAGGTCCCCCAATCCGGCCCAGACGAGGGCGCCCGGCTTGAGCAGGTGCTCGAAGATGAGGTTGTTGAGCGGGACCGTGATGGTCTGGACCACCAACACGGCCAGGCCCAGCCCGATGGCCGTCTCGATCTTCTTGGAGATGGCAAGGAAGGTGCACATCCCGAGGAAGAAGGTCAGGGCGAGGTTCTCGACGAAGGTCGCCCGGATGAACAGTCCTACGTAGCTCTCCATCACAGCGCCTCGATGCGATGGACCTGCCGGATCTGGTACTCCGGCTTCTCCACCTGCTGGGGCTTCCAGGAGCGGAGGCCCCAGATAAGCAGGCCAATGATGAAGAAGGCACTCGGCGCCAGCAGCATCATGCCGTTCGGCCGGTACCAGCCGCCTTCGGAGACCTGGGGCAGGATGGTATAGCCCAGAAGCTTGCCCGTGCCCAGCAGCTCGCGCAGGAAGCCCACCAGGATCAGGACCAGGCTGTAGCCGAGGCCGTTGCCGATTCCGTCCAGGAAGCTCAGCCACACACCGTTCTTGGAGGCGAAAGCCTCGGCACGACCCAGCACGATGCAGTTGGTGATGATGAGCCCCACGAACACGGAGAGCTGTCTGCTCATCTGGTAGGCGTAGGCCTTGAGCACCTGATCTACCACAATCACCAGCGACGCGATGATGGTCATGTAGACGATGATGCGGATGTTGTTGGGGATGTCACGGCGCACCAGGCTGATGGTCGCGCCGGAGGCGGCGGTCACGACTGTCAGCGCGATGGACATGGTCAGTGCAGCGGCCAGGGATGTGGTGACCGCCAGCGCGGAGCAGATGCCGAGGATCTGCAGCGCGATGGGATTGTTGTCCACCAGCGGGTCGATGAGGACGGCTCTCGTTTCGGCGCGCATATTCTATCCCCCTTGCGAGCGCATCTTCGTCAGGTAGGGCCGGAAGCCCTGCTTGCCCAGCCAGTACCGCATCAGCCCAGACACCCCGCGACTGGTCATGGTTGCCCCGGAGATGGCGTCCACGTGGTAGCGGGCCTCGGGGCCCGCGGGGTCCACGCCGCCTTTGACGACGGCGATGCGCAGCCGCCCTTCCTCGTCGTACACCTGCTTGCCCTGCCACTTGGCCAGCCAGCGCGGATTGTCGATCTCGCCTCCGAGGCCGGGCGTCTCGCCGTGCTCATAGAAGCGCAGACCCTGCACCGTGTCGCCGTCGCCGGCGAGGGCGAGGAAGCCGTAAAGCGTGGAATACAGACCCAGGCCGTACACCGGCAAAATGACCGAGCGCAGCCGCCCGTTCTCCTGCACCAGGTACACGGTTGCGCGCCGCGCCCGGTGGTGGATCTTGGCCAGGTCCTCACCCGGGGGAATGGCGACGCCGAGCGTGGGGTCCTTGGCCGTGACCTGCGGATCATATTGGGCGGGGTCCGCTCCTTCCACATACTCGCCGGTCGACAGGTCCACCACGCGAGGCTGCACCTGCCGGAAGGCGCGCTCCACGTCGGCGCCCTCCGCGAGCAGGCCGGCGGCCAGCAGGATGTTGCGCTTCTTGTTTAGGGTCTTGTTGGCCTCCTGCAGGGGCCTCAGGGTCACCGCCGCCGTGGACACGATCACTGAGCAGACCACGCACAGGGTGAAGGCCACCAACAGGGTCTTGCCGATGCTGTCGTTGTTGCGCGGGCGGTCGCTGTCTTCAGGCACGGCTCCTGACCCTCCTGCGGATGTGTACCCGCACTACAACGTAGTCGATGAGCGGCGCGAAGATGTTGCCGAAGAGGATGGCCAGCATCATGCCCTCGGGGAAGGCGGGATTGGCCACGCGGATCAGGACCGTTAGGAAGCCGATGAGGAGGCCGAAGACCCATCGCCCCGCGTCGGTCATGGCGGCCGAGACCGGATCGGTCGCCATGAACACCAGGCCGAAGGCGTAGCCGCCGAGCACCAGGTGCCAGTACCAGGGCATGTCGGCCATGGGCTGGTTGCCGAGGTGGTTGAACACCAGCACCGTGACCACCATGCCCAGGAGCACACCGGCCATGATGCGCCAGGAGGCGATGCCGGTGGAGACGAGGAAGAAGGCCCCGAGCAGGCAGGCCAGGGTGGAGGGCTCTCCCATGGAGCCCTGCATCTGTCCCAGGAAGGCCTGGGCCCAGGTGATGTGGTTCTGGGCGAGGGCCGACATGCCGCCGCTGCCGGCGATGGCCAGGGGTGTCGCGCCGCTGAAGCCGTCCACCGCTGTCCACACCGCATCGCCCGTCATGTCGCCCGGATAGGCGAAGAACAGGAAGGCGCGGCCCGTGAGGGCGGGGTTGAGGAAGTTCTTCCCGGTGCCCCCGAACACCTCCTTGCCGATGACGACGCCGAAGGAGATCCCCAGTGCCACCTGCCACAGGGGGATGGTGGGGGGGAGGGTGAGGCTGAAGAGGACGGAGGTCACCAGGAAGCCTTCGTTGATCTCGTGGTTGCGCACGCCGGCGAAGAGCACCTCCCAGAAGCTGCCGACGGCCAGGGTGACGACGTACACGGGCAGCCAGTACAGCAGCCCGTGCACCAGGCAGCCCAGTATGCTGCCGGGGTCGTAGCCGATGCCCAGCGCCTGCAGCACGGCATCCCGCCAGTCCCCGGCCCCGGAGACGCCCATGGCGTGTATGGCCGTGTTGGCCTGGTAGCCGATGTTGTACATCCCCACCAGGAGGCAGGGTGTCACGGCGATGACCACGGAGATCATGAGCCGCTTCAAGTCCATGGCGTCGCGCACGTGGGGCGAGGAGCGCGTGACGTCCGATGGCGTGTACAGCAAGGTGTCCACCATCTCGTAGAGGGCGTTGTACTTCTCGAAACGCCCCCCTCGGGCGAACTCGGGCTGCATTCGGTCCAGGAGCCGTCGCAGGGCGCGCATCAGCCTTCCCTCTCTATCAGGGTCAGGGTCTCGCGCAGGGCCGGACCGTACTCGTACTTGCTGGGGCAGACGAAGCTGCAGAGCGCGAGGTCCTCCTCGTCCAGCTCCAGGCAACCGAGCTCCCGGGACCTCTCCGTGTCACCCACCAGCAGGGCCCGCAACAACTGTGTCGGTAGCAGCTTCAGGGGCATGACGTGATGGTAGGCGTCCACCGGCATCATCGCCCTCAGGCTGCCGTTTTGGGAGGTGGTCAGCGGCAGACGGCGCCGGGGCAGGAAACTCGAGAGAAAGGCGCGGCTTGCCGAGAATCGCTGACTCCCCGGCGCCAGCCAGCCCAGGAACTCGCGCTGCCGGCCTTCCGCGAGCACGGAGACCTGGAGGTGGTAGCGCCCGAGATAGGCAAGCACATCCGCGGCCCGGCGCCCGGACAGGATAGAGCCCGAGACCACCCGGCACTCCACGTCCTCCAGCTCCTGCGCCGTCAGGTCCTGAAGGCTGGCGCCCAGGCGGGTGCGCAGCAGGCGCGGGCGCTTGACCACCGGCCCGCCCAGGGCTATCACCCGCTTCACGGGCAGCCGCCCGGTGGTGAACAGCCCCCCAATGGCCATGACGTCCTGGTAGTTGAGGTGCCAGGCTGCGCTACCGGCGTGCACCGGTGCCAGGTAGTGGATATGCGTCCCCACCAGGCCGGCCGGATGCGGGCCCGCGAACTCCGCGACCTGGACGCCGGGCAGGTGCCCACCGGGGATTTCGGCGCCCGCTGCCTTGCACAGGAAGAGCTTGCCGCCGGAGAGCCGGGCGAGGACGCGCAGGCCGTTGAGGAAGTCTTCTCGGTCCTGCGCGATGACTACCACCGGGTCCGCCGCCAAAGGGTTGCTGTCCATGGCGTTGACGAACAGGGCATTGGGCCGGGAGTCGGGGGTTGGCACCTTGCTATAGGGCCGCCTGCGCAGGGCCGTCCAGAGGCCGCTCGCCAGCAGGTTGCTCTGTACCCGCTCCGCGTCCAGTGAGTTGAGCTCGTCTGGCGCATAGGCGCAGAACGTCTTCTCATCGTCACCCGCCAGGTCGATGACGATGGAGAGCAGCGCCCGGCGTGCGCCCCGGTGGATGGCCGAGATGGTGCCGCTCCCGGGAGAGACGTATCCAACCCGGGGGTCGTGCTTGTCTGCGAAGAGCGTCTGCCCGAGCGCGACTCGCTCGCCCTCCTGCACACTCAGGGTGGGCCGGAGGCCCACGTAGTCCGTGCCGAGTACGGCGACGGACCTGACGGCGGGTGCGTCATGGATGGTCTGCTCCGGGAGACCCGCGATGGGGATATCCAGGCCCTTCGTTAGTCTGATCACCATGTTCGGACGAGTGCGAGTCTGGCGCTACCGCTTGTCATACGTCTGCAACAAAGTGCAATGGGGCCTGAGCTCATTCGCCCTCGGCAGCCTGCCTGGACCCGTGGCCTTTCCTGGAAACTGATGTGGGCAATCGGGTCCCATTCTTTCGGCGTGTGGCCCCGGCGCCCGGACAGGGCGCTTCACCTTAGGCCACCGGCAGCATGAGGGCAAGCCCCCGCCGCTGCGCAAATCATAATACCGCCGTCCGCGGCAGCCCCGCGAGCGCCGTGTAGTCGTCGTTCCCCTGCACGCCTCACCGAGCGGCCTCCATCGGGGGTATCGATGCACGACTACCACGTCGCCGGGACCCGGAGACGCCAGGATGCCGCCGTCCCAGTCGCGGCGCAGCTCCCGCTCCGCATGAGGCGACCCGTGCTCATCCTTCCAGTCGTCGCAACACTCAGGAAGGTCTCGAGGTAGCTCTGCACTGCTCGGCATCGCGGTGCTCAACGGGGTGGTGAGTGTGGACCAGGCCAGCGCAGCGGGCGGGTGACGAACGGCTCCGCCTGCATCCGCTCGGCGAGCTCCGTGAGTCCCGCCGCCAGCACCGTGAGGCCGGCTCGGCCAGCACCACGCGGCCGCGAAACCACCCATGGGACAGCAGCCAGCAGGCCACCAGCACCAGCCGGTTGCGGCCTGACCGCTCCCGCCATCTAAGCCGCCGACGACCCGCCCGGCAGCATGCAGCCCTAAGGCATGTACAGGAGGTCGCTCACGGCGGCGGCCACCTGGACCTTGCCCGCCCTGGCCGCTTGCGGCGATTATTGTGGACCCCGACTTTGAGACAGTCGCTTGGGTGTGCGGCGAGCGCCAGCGGCAGTTCTACTGGGTGTCGCACTGTCAAGGTCATGTCAGAAAGGGATTTTGCTTGACCATTAGCCGCAGAGTTCGGGGGAAATCGATGCCTTCCCAGGGGCGTATCGGCGGCGCACATGCATGGCTGTCCGCCTGGCTAGCTTGTCCGCCGTTCGGCCTAGTATGTGGGCGTCCTTGCAGGAAGCACAGCAGACTACCAACCATGCGGCAAGCCGAGGGCGCCTAGCCGCTAGGCGCGGCGGGATATTTGTCGGCCAGACTTCGTGCCTGTGCTCGATCGTCCTAGGGACTGCCGCAAGGCTGGGCTGGCCGGGGCCGGGTTGGCACAGGAGGGAGAGTGTCCACAAAGGACCCGTTTGAATAATCGGTCGACTTGCAGGGGACATTGCGGCGGCCCGGACCATCTATGGGGAGCATTGGCATGGAGAAGACGATAACGATAGCGGGAGGTGAAGCCTGTCCGCCTATTCGGCGGCACCAGCCTTCGACAGAGATCCCGCTACCCAGGTACCTTGAGCAGACCTATTGGTGGGCCTACTTGCATCCAAACGGGGTGCGAGTCTTTGAGCGCCAATGGCTGGTGAACTTAATCCTGTGGGGTAACTTCGCGGTCCTGCGTGATGCCGCGTTGGCAGAAATCGGCTCACCCGTTCACGCCCGTGTGTTGCAGGTTGCTTGCGTCTATGGTGACTTTTCTCAGCAGCTGGCGGCCAGGTTGGGCCCAAACGGCCACTTGGATGTGGTCGACGTGGCGCCCGTGCAGCTAGACAATCTAAGCAGCAAGGTCAAGGATTATCCCAACGTCTCGCTACACCACCAAGACTCGACCGATCTAAGATTTTCCGATGACAGTTATGATCACGTCGTGGTCTTCTTCCTGCTCCATGAACAACCCGAAGGTGCGCGTATTCGCACTATCGAGCAAGCACTTCGTGTGGCAAAACCCGGCGGTAAGGTCATCTTCGTGGACTATCATTGTCCCTACTGGTCCAATCCGTTTCGCTATGTCATGGTGCCAATCCTGACTTTCCTAGAACCGTTCGCTTTGGATATGTGGCGAAACGATATCGTTGCTTGGATGCGCGAGCCATTTCGACCCAAAAACGTGCAAAAGAAGACCTTTTTCGGCGGGTTGTACCAGAAGGTTGTCGTTATCTCAGAATAACGGACGAGCGCCGACGCTCGATGCTCCGGATTGAAAGATCTCCCGGCCCTGGGGCACGTAGATAATCGCCAGCCGCGATCGGGTGCGGGTGATATCGACTTAAGTGGGGCACGGGCAACAAGGCCAACGCGGCCGCGGAAAGAGCGTGCGGCGAATGGCACAATTGAATCGTGAAACTTGCGTGATACGGGCGTGACAACTTTCGCGCTTGCTACCATGGCCGAGACCGGCTTTCCGCTCCTCCTGCGTGATCAGGTCGCTGCCTCGGCCGGCGTCTGGGAGGCGGTGGCGTTGCCGACCGATCGTACGCCGCCCGTCCTGCTCCCCAGCGAGTCCAATTCCATTACCACCGGCGCGTCGCGCAATGCCAAGTACCTGAGCGCCGCCGCTTTGTTGGGTGCGACCAGCGACGCATTCTACGCCGTGCGCAACGTGCGGCTGCCGTACGGCATTGGCGACAGCGTCCAGATCCTTGCCAACGCCTACGACGCCGGTAGCGAGGCGAATGCGGAGAGTGCCGCCACGGTGGGCGCGCTTGGCGCTACGGACGACGACCCCATGACGGGCACAGGGATCAATGAGAACGGCGAGGGCTACATCCACGTTCATGCCGGCATTCAAGGTATTGGCGGTCCGGACGGACTTGTCCCATCTACGTACGATTGGCGCAATCCCGTGGTCGAGCTGACCATCGAGCGGATCCGATAGTCCGCCCGGCTAAAACATTGACTTGAGGGACACGGCCCTCCTCAAACGGAGGCGTGACCCTGGCCCCGTGGGCGGCTCCTTCGGCCCACGAGGCCATCGTTCTCCGCCCTG
>CAYQDX010000124.1:0-2348 GCA_964416345.1 uncultured Ectothiorhodospiraceae bacterium | reverse complement strand
CCTGATCGGCAGGCCTATTGATCATGCCGGAACGCTACAGGATAATGAAACCGTGCCGTCTGCACACTGCCCATGGAGCCGACATGATAGATACTGAAGCAGACCTGAAACGATTCCCGCTGGTATCCATAACGGCCGGTGAGTATCTGCTGAACCAGGGAGAATTGACTGACAGCATTTACTTCCTGCTCGAAGGGTCCGTCAAGGTTACCAAGGACGGCTACGACGTGGCTACCATATCGGACAAGGGTGCCGTGTTCGGCGAGCTGTCCATCCTGCTCGATCACAGCCACACGGCCTCCGTGCAGTGCCTGGAGGATTCGAAGTTCTATCACATCGAGCACCCCAAGGCGTATCTCGAAGAACATCCCAGATTGATTTGGCATATTGCCCAGGTACTAGGCATGCGGCTTCTCAATCTGAACCAATATCTGGTGGACGTGAAACGCCAGTACGAAGGGCACGATCACCTACAGATGGTAGACGAGGTGCTGGAGACCCTGCTCAATCAGCAGAAGACAAGAATCCTGCGACGGGAAGACAGTAAGCGGGATACTGGGGAGTATTGACGGGCATCAGACCAGCTGCCGGGATTCCTCACCGGCGAGCGTAAACCATTCGGCGTTCTTTGCATCGAGATCAAGAACGATATGCGCAGGGATATTGCCCAGATAGGCGCCGGCATTGAGCACCCAGGTTTTCCCGATTCGGTCGACCCATGACCCGCCTGGTTTATACGGGCTCTGGTGGATATGACCGGCAACTACGAGCTCTGGCTGGTACTGCGCGATCCATTTGTTTAGCTCCGTGTCGCCGATGAAGCGCTTGCCGGTCCAGCTGGTCGGAGAGTTGTCCGGCGGCGCATGGTAAATCCAGATCCACCGGTCGAATTCGAGCCGACTGGCCTGCTCAAACTGTCTGGAGACCTCCTGCATCGAGACTTCGCCGTCCCACCAGGGGAAGATGGAGACCAGCGTGCTCCGGAAGAATACATTGTCTCCGTCGACATGCACCTGCGGGCCACGTGCCTCCTGCAGCCACGGCGCGATATACTCGTCCGCCGCATTCTTTTCATTGCCGTCGTGATTGCCCGAGCACACCAGCAATCGGGTCGCAGCCCCGATTTTCATCAGGTACTTCTTGATGACGATGATCTGTACGCTCAGGTCCATGCTGGATGAGATATCCAGCAGATCCCCAGCGATGATAATCGCGTCATAGCTCTCGGCTTGACTGGCCAGCCAGTCGAATTGCTTCAGATGGTAGTGAAGATCTGAAGCGACGAGTATTTTCATGACAAGGCGCCATACTAAGCATAGAAAATCCAACCGCCTACAGTGAAGGGGCCGCGGAAAGAAACAATCATCCCAAGATTGCGCCGGATATGGGGCCGGATTCAAGGCGCTGCAAGGGGCGCATAGCCTGGACTATGTAACCCTTGGCGCAACACAGAAGCCGGTGCCAGAGACCAGCAAGATGGGATGATTGTTTCTTTTCGCGGCCCAAATATCCACCGTCCGGAGCCTCCGGTCAAGGCCCTGTTGAGCGTCGTCCAGGGCGAGGCGCGGAGATCGGAGGGACAAGTTGGGTGGTCGCAAGCATTGGATGGCTGCTGTTGCGGCGGCAAACGGGCGGATTTCAGGTGCACTCGGGGCGGTCGGACCCGCGCGGCGATACGCGCGACGAGCTCCAGGGATGAGATATTGTGGCACTGCCGGGAAACCAGGCGCCCAACAGCGAGCACCAACCTCGTCCTAAAGTCTGGGGAGTGCCGGTCCTACTCGAGACCCCTCTTTCCGTGAAAGACGGGAGCTTGCTGCCGCCTGGCAACGCGGTGCCCTGGTGCCGCACTCCCAGAGACGCCAAGGTGCGGTAGACTCTGCGCACCGACTTCAGTCCTGCGAGCTACCGGTGTCCAGCAAGCCAGCGATCCTCGTCCTGTTCGCCCACCTCTCGATCCATCTCTCGCGCATCAATCGGGCAATGGTGGAGGCCATACGGGGTATGGAGCAGGTGCGGTTTCACGACCTACTGGAGTCCTATCCGGACTTCTACATCGATGTGGAGGAAGAGCAGACGGCACTGCGGGAGGCTGACTTGGTGGTGTTCCAGCATCCCATCTACTGGTACGGGGCGCCTGCCATACTCAAGCATTGGCAGGACATGGTTCTGGTCCGGGGCTTTGCCTATGGGCCGGGAGGCACTGCGCTGCGCGGGAAAGAGCTCATGCTCGCCATCAGTACCGGTGGCCCGCCGGAATCGTACCGCCCAGACGGCGCGCACGGATTTCCCGTCGTCGAGCTGCTGCGGCCCTTCGAGCAGATGGCCCGGTTCTGCGGCATGCGCTA
>CAYQDX010000123.1:0-10381 GCA_964416345.1 uncultured Ectothiorhodospiraceae bacterium | reverse complement strand
CATTCCTGAACTCGATACTGAGACCGACGACCAACTCACCCACGACAGCTCAACCCCTTATTCGACAGTTACCCGCCCCGTGGGGCCATTTTTCTGACCGCATTTTCCGTAACTGACTGATTACGTTAGGGTTGTCCATGTAACGGCCCAAAACTATGTGGTGCAAACTAGTGCCATTTATGCCGTGATATTTCTTGCAATATATGGAGAATTAGTTAAACTTGTGTGGTATGAAATATGAGTTTACTGACCGAAACACCAACTCCGACCCGTTGTGGGTCTCGAAGCGGCGACAAGTGGCATAGGTGGGCCGATGTTTCCACGCATCATGACGGTCCGGAAGCCCGAGAAAACCTATCACTATCTGGTGATCAGTGAGTCGGTGCGCATCAAAGGAAAGGGCTCGACGACGCGAAATATTGCCAATCTCGGGAATATCGAAAAGTTTCAGGGCCAAGATATTGCCCATCTGATCGATGGTTTTATCCGACTGTTCGAATTAGACCAATACGCGCTGACCCAGGATATCGAGATCCTGGAATCCCTTGAGCATGGGTCTATTGTGCTTTGGCGCAAGCTGTGGGAGGAATTGGGGTTAGCCGACATCATAAAACGGCAGATTCATTTAAAAGAGAAGCACGTTGCATTGGAGGTTGCGAAATACGTCGAGCTGATGGTGGTGAACCGGTGTGTCGACCCCCTGAGTAAGCTGGGAGGTACCCGCTGGGTGGAGAGAACCTGCTACAAGGTGATGAAAGGTTATGATGCCCTGTCACTGGATGTGAACCACTTCTATCGCAGCATGGATTACTTATTACGTCACAAGGACGACGTGGAGTTGGCCCTATTTGAACGTCTGCGAACTCTTTTCAGTGTCAATGTGAAACTGACCTTCTACGACATCACCTCGAGCTATTTTTACTCGGACAGCTGTCCGCTTGGCGAAAACGGTTACAGTCGAGATAAGCGGCCTGATCTAGAGCAGATCGTGATTGGTGTGGTGACCTCTTTTGAGGGCTACCCCATCAAGCATTACGTATTCGAGGGGAATACCAAGGATGAGACGACGGTGATAGAGGTGGTGAAGTCGTTGAAATCGGTCTATCACATCGAGGAGACGACCTTCGTGGGTGATCGGGGGATGATCACCCGGCTGAATCTGGGCCGGATAGAGAGTGAAGGTTTTGACTATATCCTGGGGGTCAAACATCGCCAAGACGAAATCTGCGCCATGTTACTGGACACGGAAGCCTGGGACGAGGGCAGCTACGAAACGCATCAGGGACTGAAGATCAAGGAGCGGCGCGTGCGGGTCAAGGATTTCTTGATTTGGAAGGCGAAGCTCTGGCTTAAGCAAGGCCAGGTGAATCCGGGTGTGGAAGCGCTGGACCGGTTTGAATCACACATCCAAGGCCTGACAAAGGATGCGCAGGCGGAATACCCAAACTTCAAGCCCGTGTTGGAGGGCCTGGTAGACTCTAAGGATAAGAAACTTTGCCGAAAGCTTTTTAATCTCATTAAAAAATATGCGGGGCACTACGAACAGGAGCTCAGATACATTATCTGTCTCAATGAAGAGCGAAAAGTGATTGCCGGAGAAAAGCGCGAGGCGACATTAGCCAAGCTCGCCGACGAATTGAAACGATGGACACCGACCCAAGGTCAAGAGCCGGCGGAGATAGAGCGAGGGCTCACCAAGATTTTTGAGGGTTACAAGGGCCGGTACAGGAAGTTTTTTGATATTGAAAGAGACGAGCACGGAGGTCAAGCCATCGGCTGGCAAAGGAATGAGCTGATGGTGGAGCAGGAGAAGAAGCTGGACGGTGTATTTGTTCTGTTAACCACCCGAGAAGATCTACCGATCAGCAAGGTCGTCGATTCTTATAAAAATCTCAAAGAGGTCGAGATGCTGTTTGACGACCTCAAGCATTTTGTAGATATCCGGCCGATAAGGCACTGGCTGAGCAAGCGTGTCAGGGCACATGTTTTTCTCTGCATTTTAGCGCTTCTGCTCAAACGAGTATTCGAGATCAATTACCTGCACGGCAAGTCGACCATGGAACCGCTTGAGGAGCTATCAAAATCCAAGCTGATCAAATACAGGGTGAGATTTTCCGAACGGGAGGAACGGACACAAATCATTCCCAAGGTTACGATGACCACCCCGATTCAAATGAAATACTTCAACATGGTCGGTATTAGAAATCCGATGAGCTTAGAACGATTCGTGTGGTGAAAACTTAAAAATTATAACTCATTGATTGCGCATTGTTTTGTATTAACAACTGTCGAATAGGAGATGTAAATGGCAATGAAATGCCAACAGAATCTTGTTTAACCTGCGCACCAGGCCCTCCTGTTTCCGAGCCAAAGTCTGGCGGTGGGTTTGCCCTCTCCGTCACCTGAAGTATTGCTTGGAAATGGGCGGTGACCTCTCAGGGGAGGGAAAGCTCGACCCATGGATTCGGGTAAGCATCATCGTGCTCATCAGATAGGATGGCTCTGGAGCAACGAATGGCACCTTTGAAGCTACTGCTGGTGGATGACGAAGGAGACGAGACGTTCTCTACAATTTGGCGGAACCGCTGACGTTGCGTGGATACGAAGTCGACGCGTTTGCCAATGGGGCCGATCCCGCCACCATCACTGCCCGCCTTTCCAAGCGGCAGTCAGGACAACCGGCTACGGTATGGAGCAGGACCGGCTGGTGGCGATGCGATTGGGCGTGTTCACCTGTCTATGAGACCCGGTAAACTTCGACATCCTGACAAACACGGTGGACGATGCGCCACAAACGGGCGTAGCGTCGGGTGACGACATTCCCGGTTCCGCCTCGAAGGGACGCGATGAGTGCAGGGAAGGGGAACGCTGCCGGTGCCCGTCGTGACGACAGTGGGCCGGCTGCGAATGAAACGTTCGAGAACGTGCCATTTAGTGGGATGGAGTCGAAGCTCAAAGAGCAGCGGACGGCGGGTGAGTGGCAGGAGGCCAGCCGTACGCCGTTCCAATACCGGCGCTTGTGGTTAGGCATTGTCGTCTCCGCCTGCCTGGTTTCGTTCATCCCGCTGATCGTCATTGGGATCTCGAGTTAAGGGGAAGTGGGGAGGAAGCCGTCATGCGTACAGAAGCCTTCCGCCAGTGGTTATCGGAAGTCGACGAGCTGACACCCGGTCAATGCCGGCGCGCGGTCGAGGTCTTGCGCCGAGAACGGCAGCCGTGGGACGGGCTCGCGGGTGTCCTCGGTCCTGATCCGGCCTGCCCCCGCTGCCATCGCCGGCCCTGCGGGCGATGGGGCGATGCCCACGGCTTGCCGCGCTACCGCTGCGGCGCCTGGGGTAAGAGGTTCAATGCCCTCAGCGGGATGCCGCTGGCGCGCTTGCGCCATCGCGCGTGCTGGGGGGAGTACGCCCGTGCCCTGATCGACGGAGACACGGTACGCGGTGCGGCGCGCCGCTGCGGTGTGCACAAGAACACCGCCTTCCGCTGGCGCCACCGGTTTCTCGCCCTTCCGGCGGACGTCAAGCCGTCCAATCTGCACGGCATCGTGGAAGCGGACGAAACCTACTTCCTGGAATCCCACAAGGGGGATCGCCATCTGAGGCGCCCGCCCCGCAAGCGCGGCGGAGTGGCAAGCAAGCGCGGCCTGGAACCGGTCGCTTCGCCACTGTTGCTCTCCTGTTGTCATCAACAGGGCGAAGGATGATCCAGGAGCGTTGATAAATCAACAGGTTATCTATCAGATCTCCTTAATCAGGAGATCGCGCCCAACCAATGTCGGCAGCACCTCGCTCAGCAGCGAGCGTTCTTGAGCGTGGCCATCTTCTACAGGGAAACACCGCGCTCGCCATGTCCAGCGCGGGCTCGTAGATGACCAGTGACTTCCCCGGTAATGCGCCACTGGCGCTCCCGCGTAAGGGCTTGAGCCGATGCTCGCTCGCCTCGATACAGTTGCCATCCAACACCTTGACCCGGTAGCCAGGCAGCCAGGGGCTGTGGGCGCCTTATCCATGAAACGCTCGAAGACTTTTCCCAACATGCTCTGCCACCCCCCGATGCCCGTTGAATGCATGACTTCCCATCGCATTCTCCTTACCAAAGGGGATTGTGTCTCGCTTAGGTTAGCGTCCCCTCCCGGTCCGCTTCGGTTTTTTGCTATCATTCAGTATGTTGGTACCTTGAAAGGGCTAGCCCCTGGAACTTGTCGACCGGCTCGCCGCCCTCATCCCACCGCCGCGCCTGCATCGGCATCGCTATCACGGCGCTCGCCTTCCCCTCACACATATCCGGCGGTCCCTTTCCCCATCCGCGGGTTACCTCTCCGCCCGGGCTGTCGTATTCGAGCTTGACCGGCGAGTCGTCTCAGAGCATTCTTTATTCTTTAGCTCTGTAAGGGTCACGGAAGAGGTGCGGCACAGGTTTGATCTTATTTCCTGACCGTACCAAGGAGGCGGAAGCTTGTGCGCAGGAGGACGTTCTGCTGGTTGACTCCTGGTGGGCGGTCAGTGTATGGGAGGCTTGCCCAGCTCGGGTCCGCACCGGGATCCGGTCAGTCCCGGATGGGAGGTGAGTGAACCGTGTCACTACCGTCAGGGGGCGGCGATGAGTGAGATTCGGGTCCTGGTGGTGGATGACGAGCAGGAGTTCGTCGAGACCCTGGCCAGGCGCCTCAATAGGCGCGGCTTCGTGGTGTCCACCGCGTTCGGAGGCGAGGAGGCCCTGGTCCTGCTCCGTGAGAATGAGGTGGACGTCGTAATCCTGGACGTGCTCATGCCCGGGATGAACGGCATCCAGACCCTGCAGGAGGTCAAGCCCCGTCACCCGCTGGTCGAGGTGGTCATGCTCTCCGGCAACGCCACGCTCGAGATCGCCATCGAGGGCATGCAGAACGGAGCCTTCGATTTCCTGGTCAAGCCGGCCGAGATCGGGGACCTGGTCGAGAAGATCAACAAGGCCTATGCCCGCAAGATCGAGCACGAGGAGCGCATCCGCAACGCCGGCTTCATGAAGGACCTGTTCCAGGAGGGAACGCCGGAGATGCCCGAGTGCGCTCCCGAGACGACCCACGGGCGGCTCCTGGTTCTCGGGCGCCACTGCGACTTCTCCCACGATCTGGTGGAGTATGCCCTCCGGATGTCCAAGCGCATGTCCTACGAAGTCCTGGCCCTCAGCGCCGCTGGCTTCGACGGTCAATCCTTCAAGCTCTTTCCAACCGCGCGCAATCGGGTCTGCGAGGACTTCGAGGAGATCTCCAAGAAGAACGCGGCCGTGTTCGAGCGCGCGGCGCGCAAGAAGGGCATCCCGTTCACACACCGGGTGAAATTCTGTGACCGTGACGCGGCAATCGAGGAGGTCACCCGCGAGGTGGGGGAGATCGACTACGTGGTCTCCGAGGCGGAGGAAGAACCGGGCACGGCCAAGCTGCACGGCAAGATTTACGCCTACTGTCTTGCATGAACATCCCCAACTAGCGGAGCCGCGATGCATATTCACTTCTTTCACTTCTTCTTAAAGCTGGGCCTGCTCGCCTTCGTGGCCTTATTGTCATTCTGGTTCCGCAACGAGAACAAGAAGTAGGGACCAGCTGGAGTAGCACCATGACCACAGCCATGATCCTGACAATCATCGTCATGGTCTTCGTGATCTTTCTGTTCGTCTTCGAGTGGGTGCGGGTGGACGTGGTGGGACTTATGATGATGGTCCTGCTCCCCCTGCTCGGCCTGATCCCGCCCGCGGAGTCTTTCATCGGCCTCAGCAGTAACGCGGTCTGCTCGATCATCGCCGTGATCATCATCGGCGCCGGCCTGGACAAGACGGGGGTCATGAACCGGGTGGCCGGCCCGATTATCAAGCTGGCCGGTAGCAGCGAGAATAGGATCATGGTCCTGATCGCCGGCACCGTGGGCCTGATCTCCAGCATGATGCAGAACATCGGCGCGGCGGCACTGTTTCTACCGGCCACCCAGCGCATCTCCAAGCGGGTCGGGGTCCCGGTCTCCCGGCTGCTGATGCCCATGGGCTTCTGTGCCATCATCGGCGGGACCATCACTCTGGTGGGGGCCAGCCCGACCATCCTGCTCAACGACCTGATGATCCTAGAGGGCAAGCGGCTCGAGCCCTTCGGGCTGTTCACCCAGACCCCGATCGGGCTCTGCCTGCTGACCTCGGCTCTGCTCTACTTCGTGCTCTTTGGCCGCAAGCTGCTGCCCGCCGGGAGCGGCGAGGCGGACAAGGGCGTGACCGCCGCGCTGGTGGCGGCCTACCGGGCCCTGGAGACCACCTTCGAGGTCCACGTCCCGCCGGCCTTCCCGGGCACCAAGACCCTGGAGGAGCTGGCCATCAGGACCAACTTCCTGGTCTCCGTGGTCGCCATCCACCACGCCACCCAGAAGAAGATGAACTACGTGCCCCGCTCGAGCAACCTGATCGCCCCCGGCGATCACCTGGCCGTGGTGGGCCGGGAGAAGAACATCCGCCGCATGGCCGCGGAGCACGGCTGGGAGCTGAAGGAGAGGCTGGAGGTGTTCGCGGAGAGCTTCGAGCGCACCAACGCCGGCATGGCCGAGGCGATCGTCTCCCCGCGCTCGGAGTTGATCGGCAAGACCATGAGCGAGGTCGACTTCAAGCTGAACTACGACCTCAATCCGGTGGCCCTGCTCAAGGACAACAAGATCTATTACAGCGGCCTGACTCATCTGGTCTTGCAGATGGGTGACACCCTGCTCCTGCAGGGGCCCTGGGAGCGCTTCCACCGCGTGGTGCGGCGCCCCCAGCCGCGGGCGCTGACCTTCGCCAGTCCCCTGGAGGGGGAGATATTGCGCAAGCACAAGGCCTGGCTGGCGGTCTGCTGGCTGGCGGTGGCCCTGGCGCAGATCATGTTCTTTAAGGTCACCCTGGCGGTGGCGCTGCTGTCCGGGGCCCTGGGGATGATCATCACCGGTGTGCTGAGCATCGACGAGGCCTACAACTCGGTGGACTGGATGACGATCTTCCTGCTGGCCGGGCTGATACCGCTGGGCATCGCCTTCGAGAAGACCGGCACCGCGGCCTACTTCGCCAACCACATCATGGGCATGATCGGCACGCCGTCCCCGATCGTCATGCTGGCGGTGGTCGGGCTGATGACCTCGGGCTTCACCCTGGTCATCTCCAACGTCGGGGCCACGGTGCTGCTCGTGCCGCTGTGCATGCACATGGCCCTCATGGCCGGCACCGATCCGCGCATGGCCGCCTTGGTGGTGGGGCTGTCGGCCTCCAACACCTTCGTTCTGCCCACCCACCAGGTCAACGCGCTGCTCATGCGGCCGGGGGGGTACCGCACTGTCGACTACGCCAAGGCGGGGATCTTTTTGACAGTGCTCTTCCTGGCGGTGGAGCTGACGGTGATCTACTTCTTCTACGGGGTCTCGGGCTGACCGATGAGGAGCGGCTGCAGCGCCAGCGGCAGGTAGAGGACCAGGGAGAGCTCGCTGGCGCGCTCCAGGGTGGTCTCGATCCGTCCGCCCAGGTGCTCGGTGAGCAGCGACAAGAAGCTCAGGCTGGAGGCCAGCTCTTCGGTGACCTCGGCGATGGGGATGGGGCCGGAGATGGTGAAACGCACGCCGTCTTCGAAAGCACGAGGCGCGACGGTTACACGTGCTCCCTGCTCTGATATCCCGAGCGCGATTTCGATGCAGCGGAACAGGACGTGCTGCAAATCGAACAGGCTGCCTTCAAGGAATAGTGACTGCTCTGGAGGATCGCACGAAAGGTCGATCCGGCGCAGCTTGGCGAAGCGCTGGCACAGCAGGCACACCTCCGCGGCGGCGTCCCCGGCATCCAGGCGCGAGCGGGGATGATCCACGCTGTGGGCGAAGCGGTTGAGCGGATGGACGATCTGCTTGCTGCCCCTGATGCGCTGGGCGATCTTCTCGACGGCCTTCTTGAGCCCCGCGGGGTCCGGGGGCTGGCCCTGCGCCTCGGCCTCGAGGAAGTCGTCGATCAGGCCGGCCAGCTCGTTGACGATCGCCAGCACGTTGTTGATCTCGTGGGAGAGGCTGGCGGTGATGGCGCCGAAGAAGCCCAGCCCGCGTTGGAAGAGGGGCCGCTGCCGTTGGGGGCTCATGTCGTCAGCCCTGCTGCCGGCCGACGGCGGTGAACAGGATGCGCACCAGATTGTCGATCTGCACCGGCTTCACCAGGTAATCGAAGGCGCCCCGCTCCTTGCCCCGCTCGGCGTCCTCCAGGGAGCCGTGGGCGGTGAGCATCACCACCTGTGGGGTCTCCGGCCGGGGCTCCTTGAGCACCTCGAGTATCTCCGGGCCGCCCAGACCCGGCATTTTGGCGTCCAGCAGGACGACGTCGTAGGGACTGCTCAGGAGATGGTCCAGGGGCCCCCCCGGCCCGCGGTCTTGCCGTGGGCGTCCATGCCACTCAGCTGCAGGCGCTCTACCAGCGCGTTGAGCAGGTCCTCTTCCTCGTCGACAACGAGTACGCGCAGTGGTTCCATGACCACCTCCTACCTGGTCAGTGCCGCTTGATGGGCCGGACAACAATGAAGCGCGTGCCCTCACCCAGCGTGCGCCTGACATAGATACGGCCGTGTAATGCGCGGCGAATGGCCGAGACCGCCGCGCACCTGGTCGACCATGTCTTTCCGAGGCTGCCGGTGCGCCAGTAGGTATTGCTGCGTGCTCGATGGCGTGTTCGACGCCGAGCCAGTCTCAGACGAACCGGTGAGGTTCCGGGAGACCGTAAGGCTTTCAGCTAAAGAGGTGGCTGCGGTTCAGGCGCAGGTGCGCCGGCGCGTGCTGCGCTGAGTCGTGCGGCGCGGCTGGCTCACTGACGAGGACTGGCGGGAGATGCAACGCTGGGCGCATGGCGTGGGCTTCTCAATTGACGCGGCGGTCCGGGTTGAGGGCTGGGACAGAGACGGGCTGATATGTTTTGATCTGCCACCAATTGACGCGAAGTTTTGTAGCACTCCTCTTCAATTCTTTTGGAAAACAATTCGCTCACAAAGTGGCTTCTCCACGCTCTTGGGCTTGTTGGTAATTTCCCCTCGGTATATCGGCTCATCTCGCCCCGGTTCAGCCACCGCTCGCGCAATCGTCTTTGAAGAGCCAGAAGTGGCCGGAGTCGTCCGTTGCGGGAGCCGCAGTCCCGGCCATGGGACTGCCGGAAGTCTGGGCCCAATTCACCATGGCCTGGAATCGGTCGCCGTGCAGCCTACATTTCGCGCCTACTCGATTGCAATTTCGGAATTATATACTATCAGAGTACAATCAATATGTTACACATGACCCTGGGTGGTCGCAAGCTATTGTCGAAACAAAAATCAATAAGTTGCAGCATGCAAAAAAGCTAATGCACAGCATAACTTATTGATTTGTAAGGTGCGGAATGTAGGGTGCAGGTTGAGGAATTGGCTGATTGTCTGCGGCACGGCCTCGAAATTCACGTTCTGGTTGAAGTGATTGCGCGTGCCATGGATTGTCTGCAGGCTGGTATCGCCCTCGAAAGTGGATCCACCGTCCAGAATAATGAAAACCCTGCCTTGACTCTGGTGCCAGGTGCCGGTCAAGAGTCCTAGGCTGCAGCCCCCGTCCTGATTGAGGGCCAGGATGTCGTTGTTGCTCAGGTTGCTGCCGGGACCGCAGGCCATGTTATAGGGCGAGCCGCGCCACGCCTCCCGCACCGTGCCGAGGTTTTGGATCTGGAATTGGGCGGGATTCGAGCCCGGAACCCACGCCAAAACGACCCAGTAAACGCCCGGTCCCGCTGCCGCACAGCCGAGCTGCAGCAAGAGGTCGGGGCCCGTCTGGACCAGCTGGTTTACGTGCACTCCTTGATTGTTTCCCCGCGGTGAGCTGGGTGCGGATCCCAGGCTTCCTAGCAAGCGGCACGACTCAGCCAGCGGCCGCGGACACGGGTGGCGGAGTCATTTTCTCCAAGACTCCCATCGACCCTGGCCACAGGCCTAAGTCAACCGGGTCCTTCGTCTGTGGTGACCACATCTATGCCTTGCTGGTTGCGCCGAAGCCCTGAAGCCAGCTCACGCGTGACAAGCAGCGACTGATTACCCTCTTCATCGACGGCCAAAAATATCCAAGCCTCGTTGGCTTGCGGCGTGATGAGCTCATGGCGGCGAAGACCTTCGTGCTGAACATTGCGCTCGACCCAGACAAGATGACCAGCTACCGCGACCAGGACATCGTCTGGGAGGAAAAATACCACAAAATCAGCAAGCAGCACATGCGCTGGGGACCGGAGTACTTCATTGCCCTGCTATGCGACCTGGGATAAAGGGTGGAAACGGAGCCTCGGGATAGTCGCATGGTAAACCGTGCGGACGAGGGATGTATGTGGGCGTGCACTGAAGTCCGTCCGTAAGGGACCGCTGTGT
>CAYQDX010000122.1:8765-10514 GCA_964416345.1 uncultured Ectothiorhodospiraceae bacterium | reverse complement strand
GTTGGGGACGGCGGCCACCCATGCGGGTGGAGGGCAGGGTCGAGCCTTGGGGGCGCCCCGTGCCTCCGCCCCCTATACGAACAGCCGCTGGAGTTTCCCGGCGTCGAGGCTCAGCCGCCGCTGCTCTGTCCGCTGTTACGGGCTGAGCTGGCCCTGGAGCGACCGATGAGGTAGACGATCATCGGTGCCATCAGCAGCACGCCGGTGGCGAGCATGGCCTCTGCGTAGTGGGGGAAGCGCCAAGCCTCTGGGACCCATCCCAGGTGGACCTTCCATTCGGCAAACCCCAGAGCGGCAAGCAGGGCACCGATGCCGTCGAGTGCAATCAGAAATGCTGGGATACTGAGCTTGGTTTGCTCCATCGTTGGTGTTCTCCGTCGGCGAGGTGGCATTCGGCGATAAGGGCCGCGGAAAGGAATAATCATCCCGTCCTGCTGGTCTCTGGCGCCGGCTTCTGCGTTGCAGCAAGGACTACATAGACCGGGCTATGCGCCCCTCTCATAGCACCTTGAATCCGGCCTCACATCCGGCCAATCTTGGGACGCTTGTTTCTTTCCGCGGCCCCAAGATGACCTCAATCTCGATTCTAGGAGATGATGGCCACCCCGGGGAGCCAGATGGCAGGGCGCACTGCGCTCCTCCGACTCCGAGAGCGCGAAGAGTGGCCGAGAGGGCTCGCCTCCCACGGCGGCGCCATCGCGGGCAAGCCCGCTCCCACAGGACTCTCTCGCGGCGGAGTGCGGGCAGGCCGGGTTCTGCTAAACTGTTTTTGCCTCGTTTCGAGCGCTAGGGCGATGCAGGACACCGTCGAAGAGACCCTACCGGAGGAGGAGCCCAAGAGTCGCTGGCCGCTGATCGTCAAGCTCAGCGTGTCGGTGGCGCTGGTGGGCTATCTCCTGAGCAAGGCGGATCTGGCCGAGATCGGCCGGACCATGGCCGGGCTCTCTCCGAGCTTCGGGCTGGCCGCCTTGGGGCTGATGCTCATTCAGCTGATGGGCCTGACGCTGCGCTGGGGCATCATCACCCGGGCGCTGCAGGCGCCGGTGACCTTCGGCACGGGCCTGCGCCTGGTATTCATCGGGATGTTCTTCAACCAGACCCTGCCCTCTTCCATCGGCGGGGACGCGGTGCGCATCTGGGAGGGGCACCGCTCGGCGGGGCTGCCCATGGGTGCGGCCTTCAACGGCGTGCTGCTGGATCGCTTCGTCGCCCTGGGGGTGCTGCTGCTGATCGTCGCGCTGACCCTGCCGCAGCTCATGGGGATCATTCACAGCCCCGCGGTGGCATGGTCGGTCGGCCTGATGCTCGCGGCGGCCCTGGTGGGCTTCCTGGTGCTGCTGAACATGGACCGGATGCCGAAGGGGCTGCTGGCATGGAAGGTGGCGCGCGTCCTGGCGCGGCTGTCAGCGGACGGCCGGCGTGTATTCCTGTGCCCGCGCGTGACCCCCCGCACGGTGCTGATCTCCGCCGCCATCCACGGCATGTCGGCGCTGGTGATCTACGTACTGGCCCACGGCCTGGGGATTCCGCTGGCGCTGTGGCACTGCCTGGTGCTGGTGCCGCCCATCATCCTGATCACCACCCTGCCCATCTCCATGGCGGGCTGGGGGGTGCGGGAAGGCGCCATGGTGGTGGCGCTGGGGTACGTCGGCGTGTCCTCCCAGGACGCCCTAACCATTTCGGTGCTGTTCGGTCTGGCGGCCGTGCTGGCGGGACTGCCCGGCGGCGTGCTGTGGGCCATTCAGCACC
>CAYQDX010000122.1:0-8665 GCA_964416345.1 uncultured Ectothiorhodospiraceae bacterium | reverse complement strand
GGCGCTGGCCGACGCGCTGCTCTCTCAGCCGGAGCTCTCCGTCTCGCAGCGCTCGTCCGCACACTGATTCACCTCCACGGTGACGTGAGTCAGCCCTTCGTGATCCCGCAGCAGACGCTTGTAGTGGTGGGGCGAGCGCGGCGTGTGGGTGACCACGCTGACGATGGCCGCCAGGTGATAGGGGCCCACCCGCCAGACGTGCAGATCGGCCACCCGGTTGTCGGCGTCGGCCTCGATGGCCTGCCGGATGCTCGCCACCTGCTCCCGCGCCACGGCGCCGTCCAGGAGGATGCGCCCGGTGTCCCGTAGCAGGCCGTAGGACCAGCGGGAGATGAGGGCGGCGCCCACGATGCCCATGGCAGGGTCGAGCCAGACCCAGCCGACGGTCTTGCCGGCCAGCAAGGCGACGATGGCCAGCACCGAGGTGGTGGCGTCGGCGATGACGTGCAGGTAGGCGCCGCGCAGGTTGTGGTCGTGATGGTGATGACCGCGGGCATGGTCGTCGTGACGGTGCTCGTGGCCGCCGAGGTCTTCCGGCCCGTAATGGTGGTCCTTCAGCAGGAAGGCGCTCGCGATGTTGATCACCAGACCCACCACGGCCACCAGGATGGCCTCGTCGAAATGAATCTCCAGCGGCGCATAAAGCCGCTGGGCGGACTCGACAGCCACCAGCAGCGCCACCAGGGCGAGCACCACCGCGCTGCTGAAGCCGCCCAGCACCCCCACCTTGCCGGTGCCGAAGGTGTAGCGAGGATCGTCGCGGTGGCGGCGGGCATAGGCATAGGCGAAGGCGGTGATGCCCAACGCCGCGGCGTGGGTGCCCATGTGCCAGCCGTCCGCCAGCAGCGCCATGGAATGGGACGTCAATCCCACCACGATCTCCACGACCATGGTCACCGCCGTGAGCACGATCACGCGGTGGGTCATGCGCTCCCCGCGACCCTGGGCATCCAGATGGTAGCGGTGGTCGTGGCTCAGGCGGTCCAGCTCGCGGGCATGAATCAGCTTGCGGGAGTCCATCGAGCTATCCCTGCCAGAACCGCCGCGAGAACAGCACCAGGACGGTCATGATCTCCAGGCGGCCCATGAGCATCCCCGCGGAGAGCACCCACTTGGCGGAATCCGGCAGGGAGGCGAAATTCCCGGACGGACCAATGGTGCTGCCCAGCCCGGGGCCCACGTTGCACACGGCGGTGGCGGCCCCGCTCAGGCTGGTGACCAGATCCAGTCCCTGCAGGGCCAGCACCAGGGCGACGAAGCCCACGGTGATGAAGAAGAAGAAAGAAAATGCCACTATCGAACGTATCACCTCATCGGTGATCTCGCGCTCATTGTAACGTTGCCGGATCACCGCGGTGGGATGGACGAGCTGGCCGATCTGGCTGCGCAGTAGCACGTAGGCGACCTGGAAACGGAAGATCTTCATGCCGCCCGCGGTGGAGCCGGAGCATCCCCCGACGAAAGTAAGATAGAAGAACATGACCATCGCGAACGGACCCCAGGTGCTGTAGTCGGTGGTCACATAGCCGGTGGTGGAAATGATGGACACGACGTTGAAAGCCACCAGTCGCAAGGCGTCGAGCAGGCCGTAGCGGCCCGTGAGCCACAGCCACAGGGCGAGCGTCCCAACCGCGGCAGCGATGATCTTCAGCAGCCCCTGGACCTGCTCGTCGTGCCACAGGGGCTCGTGCTTGCCCCGCAGCAGGTGCAGGTACACGACGAAGGGAAAGGAGCCCAACAGCATGAACATGGTGCCGATCCACTGGATGGCTGGCTGCTTGAAGTGCCCGAAGGAGGCGTCCCAGGTAGAGTAGCCCCCGGTGGACAGGGTGGTCATGGCATGATTGACGGCGTCGAAGGCACTCATGCCCGCCACCCAGTAGGACAGGGCACAGAGCAGGGTGAGGATGCCGTAGGCCCTGGCCAGGGACTTGGCGATGGACTCGGAGCGCGGCAGCACCTTGGGCGACCATTCGGAGGATTCGGTCTTGAACAGGCGCATGCCGCCGACCTTGAGGAAGGGCAGAATCGCGACACCGGTGATGATGAAGCCGATGCCCCCAATCCATTGCAGCAGCGAGCGCCACAGCAGTATCCCGGAGGGCAGGTGCTCCAAATGCGTGAGCACCGTGGACCCGGTGGTGGTGACGCCGGACATGGTCTCGAAGAAGGCGTCCGTGTAGCTGATGTGCTGCAGCAGCAGCATGGGCAGCGCGGCGAAGGCGCTCACGGCCAGCCACGTGAAGGTGGTGAGGAAGAAGGCCTCCCGGGGCAGCAGATGGAACTCCGCCGGCTTGTTCGTCAGCACCAGGAACAGGCCGGTGACCGCCGTGTAGAGCGAGGACCGCAGGAACGCCTGCCAGCCGTGGTGCTCTGAGAAATAGATGACCGCCGTCGGAATCAACATCATGATTCCCAGGGCAATCAGGAAGAAGCCAACGACGTAGAGGACCGGGCGGAGCTTGATCATCGGGCCGCGCGAAGACTTCCAGATTGTTGGGTCGCAGGCGGGATACGCGTGCGGCAAGAGGTACAGGCGGAAGCCGTGGCGCAAGGCGCAGGGGCTCCCGCGCGGATCTTAGCAACTCGCCGCGCCGCCGCCCACCGTGTTGTCTGCCCCGCACCCGCGGAGTCCGACAGACTGAGGGCAGCACGCCGTCCGGCCAGGAGCCATGCGCAGGTTTCTCATCGGCTTGATCGCCGCCTACCGCTACCTCGTGAGCCCCTGGCTGGGTAATCGCTGCCGCTACCTCCCCTCCTGCTCGGAGTACACTCAGGAGGCCATTGAGCGCTACGGCGCCCTGCGGGGCAGCTGGCTCGGCATCAAGCGCATCTCCCGCTGCCACCCCTTCCATCCCGGCGGCCTGGATCCGGTGCCCGACATTCCCAAGTGGCGCCGCAAGCCCTGACGGCCCGGGTCGCGTGCACGGTGCCCAACCTTACACACAATTAATCGACACTCCATCTTGCGGCAAGGCTCGGGCTCGTAGAGTGGTCGACAGGGTGGAGCACCTCATCGGGTGGCCCCCACATAGAACGAGTACCGGATTTGAGTGCAGGAGAGGAGCCATGCAAGTGCAGAGAGTCCTATACCCTTCCTTGGGCGCCCGCAGGCGCCGGCGCAGCCCGGAGCGCTGGAAGGCCCTGGGAGTGAGCGCCCTGGTGCTGGCCCTGGGGGCCGGCATAACGCTGGACGCCGACGCCCGGGTCTCGGAGACCTCCGGGCCCGGAGCGCAGCAGTCCATCAACAACGGCTTCGCCGACCTGGTGGAGCAGGTCACCCCGGCGGTGGTCAACATCTCCACCAAGGGCAAGGCCGCGGCGATGCACGTCACGACGATTCCCCACCTCGGGCTCCCCCCCGGCTCTGACCTGGAGCAGCTGTTCAAGCGCTTCTTCGAGCAGCACCACCAGGGACTGAACAGCCAGGACGAGCCCGAGCTCAAGGCCCAAGGCTCGGGTTTCATCATCGACCCGGCCGGCTGGATCGTGACCAACAATCACGTGGTCGACGGGGCCTCGGACATCTCGGTCATCCTCAATGACGGCAGCCACTATCCCGCAACCGTCAAGGGGCGGGACAGCAAGACGGATCTGGCCCTGCTCAAGATCGACGCGGGCCACCCCCTGCCCTACGTGAAGCTCGGCGACTCCGAGCACGCTCGGCCGGGAGACTGGGTGCTGGCCATCGGCAATCCCTTCGGGCTGGGCGGCACGGTGACCACCGGCATCATCTCCGCACGCAGCCGGGACATCCACTCCGGACCCTTCGACGACTTCCTGCAGATCGACGCCCCCATCAATCAGGGCAATTCCGGCGGCCCGCTGTTCGACACGCAGGGGCACGTCATCGGCATCAACACCGCCATCTTCTCCCCCAACGGCGGCAGCGTGGGCATCGGCTTCGCCATACCCTCCTCGCTGGCCAAGCCGGTGATCGCCCAGCTGCGCCAGAACGGCGAGGTCGAGCGCGGCTGGCTGGGCGTGGAGATCCAATCCATCAGCGACGAGCTGGCCGAGGGCCTGGGCTTGAGCGACGACAAGGGCGCCCTGGTAGCCGCGGTGATGCCGGACAGCCCGGCGGCTCACGCCGGCGTGCGGGTCGGTGACGTCATCGTCGGGTTCAACGGCAATGAGGTGGACAAGGTCAGGGATCTGCCCTGGGCCGTGGCCAACACCCGGACCGGCTCGACGGTGCCCATGACGGTGTGGCGTAAGGGCAAGCGCCAGACCTTGGAGGCCGTCATCGGGCGAATGCCCCCCGACAAGAAGCTCGCCAATGCCGACAGCGGCGAGAATGGCAGCGCCAAGCACGCCGGCCGGCTCGGGCTGGGTCTGGCGGAGCTCACCCCCAAGGCCCAGCAGGAATACGGCGTGAAGGACGACGTGCAAGGTGCCCTGGTGGTGCAGGTGCGCGAGGACAGCCCGGCGGCGCGAGCCGGGCTGCGCCCCGGAGACATCATTCGAACGGTGGACCGGGTGCAGGTGCACAATCCCGCAGAGGTGGCTCAGCAGGTCGAGCAGGCCACCAGCTCCAAGCGGCACAGCCTCCTGCTGCTGGTGCACCGCGACGGTCACGACGCCTTCATGGCAATACCCTTGTCCAAGGCCTGATGTGTCCCCAACTAGAGGAGGAAGCAACGTCCTGGAGTCTGCAACGGCCTGCCAAGTCTAGCCGCACTCCCTCTCGCGGTGCGCTGCCCTGCGAGGGCACACCGCGGCGGAGGATAGGGCAGGCGTCCCAACGGCGTGCAACGGGCTGACTCCCCCACGCACGAGCAACCCCCCTCCGCCCGGGCTGGCTTCACCGCCCGGGCGGGTTTTTTTGTTAACTTAGGCGGAGAGACGCTCATGGACATACCCCCCGACTGGCAAATCCACATGCGCACCTGGCGCCCCTCCCCCTGGCTGCTGGCGGGCCTGCTGGCGGCGGGCGTGGGACTGTTCTTGCTGGCGGGGGCCTTGTGGCTGCTGGTGGCGCTGATCGCCGTCCCCGTGCTGGCCGCACGCCTGCTGTGGCTGCGCTGGCGCGGCCCGCGACGCGTCGACCGCCGTCCATCCGGGGGCGAGATCATCGAGGGCCGCTACACCGTGCTGCGGGAGTCCGACCGCGACCACGGCGACTGAATCGGCCCATGCGTGTCCTGATCATCGAAGACGATCCCCAGGCGGCAGGCTTCGTCGCCAAGGGCCTCAAGGAGAGCGGCCACGGCGCCGACCACGCGGCGGACGGCCGCGACGGCCTGTACCTGGCCACCGAGGGCCGCTATGACGCCCTGGTGGTGGATCGCATGCTGCCCGGCCTGGACGGCATGGCGGTCATCCAGGCCCTGCGCGCCTCCGGCCACCGGATGCCGGTGCTCATCCTGAGCGCCATGGGCGAGGTCGACGATCGGGTCGAAGGCCTGCGGGCGGGGGGCGATGACTACCTGGTCAAGCCCTTTGCCTTCGCCGAGCTGCTGGCACGCCTGGAGGCGCTGGTGCGCCGCGGCGAGGCCGAGGCACCGCGCACCCGGCTGCAGGTGGCCGACCTGGAGATGGACCTGCTGGCGAGGCGAGTGCGCCGAGCCGAGCGCGCCATCGATCTGCAGCCCCGGGAGTTTCGCCTGCTGGAGTACCTCATGCGCCATGCCGGCCAGGTGGTCACCCGCACCATGCTCCTGGAGCATGTGTGGGACTACCACTTCGACCCCCAGACCAACGTGATCGACGTGCACGTGAGCCGGCTGCGCTCCAAGATCGACCGCGACTTCGACCGAACCCTGCTGCAGACCGTGCGTGGTGCCGGCTATATGCTCCGTGCGGGCGAGTAGGCCGCGACCGCCAAGCCATGCGGCTGGGCCTGTTCCGCAGCGCCACCTTCCGACTCGCCTTGCTGTACATGGGGCTGTTCGGCGGCTCTGTGCTGGTGCTGCTGGGCTTCATCCACTGGTCGACCGCAGGCTACATGGCACGCCAGACCGATGCCACCATCGAGGCGGAGATCGCGGGCCTGGCGGAGCGCTATCGCTCCCAGGGCCTGGCCGGCTTGACCGCGCTCATCGCCGACAGGGTCTCCCGGGACCGCGCCGGCCTGTCGGTCTATCTGCTCGCGGACGCCAAGCTCACCCCGCTGGTCGGCAACCTGGATGGCTGGCCGGCCGCCGACCCGGAGCCCGGCGGCTGGCTGGACTTCAGCCTGGGGCGATCCTCCCGCGGCACTACCACGCACCCCGCCCGCGCCCGCTCCTTCGTCCTGCGCGGCAACTTCCACCTGCTGGTGGGGCGGGACGTGCATGATCTCGAAGAGGTCCAGCATCTCATCGTCGGCACGCTGGCATGGGGGCTGGCCATCACCCTGGTGCTGGCTCTGGCAGGCGGCGCGATGCTGAGCCGCAGCATGGCCCGGCGCATCGAGGCCATCAACGAGACCAGCCGCGAGATCATGAGCGGCGACCTGGATCGACGCATCCGGGGGCACGGCAGCGGCGACGACTTCGACCAGCTGGTCGACAATCTGAACACCATGCTGGATCGCATCCAGGTGCTGATGGCCGGCGTGCGCGAGGTCTCGGACAACATCGCCCACGACTTGCGCACGCCCCTGACCCGGCTGCGCAACGATCTGGAGCTGGTGCGCAACCTGGAGGCCGGCCCGGAGGAGCTGCGCACCCGGGTCGAGCACGCGGTGGGCGAGGCGGACGGACTGCTAGGAACCTTCAATGCGCTACTGCGCATCGCCCGCATCGAGTCCGGCGCCCGCCGCGCCGCCTTCAGCCAGGTGGATCTGCAGGCTCTGGCGGCAGACGTGGCCGAGCTCTACGATCCCCTGGCCGAGCAGCGTGACCAGACCCTGAGCCTGGCGCTGGCGGCGGTGCCGCAGGTGCGCGGCGACCGGGACCTGCTGTTCCAGGCATGCGCCAACCTGTTGGACAATGCCATCAAGTACACGCCTCAGGGCGGTGCCATCGAGCTGGGCCTGGCGGCGGAGGCCCGGGGGCCCTGTCTGAGCGTGGCCGACGACGGCCCCGGCGTGCCGCCGGAGCTCCGCAACAAGGTGCTGCAGCGCTTTTACCGCCTGGAGACCAGCCGCAGCACGCCGGGCAACGGCTTGGGCCTGAGCCTGGTCTCCGCCGTGGCGCGCCTGCACGGGGCGGAGCTGCGCCTGCAGGACAATGCCCCGGGCCTGCGGGTGGCGCTGTGCTTCGGGTCCGGCCAATGACCGCCGAGTGCGCGACTGCGGACACCCGAAGTGCCCAGTCCGCGCAGCTCCCCTTCCGCTTCGATTCCTGGTATGGCTGGCTCTCGACTATGCTCGGACTGCCCCGGGGGCGCCTACCTCATGGGCATGCCAATCCGCTCACGGGAGCTGATGGTGAGCGTCGAGGCGCCCGAGGCACTGGCCGCGGCACGCGGAAGCTCACACTAGCCGGAGACGCCCGGGCACGGGCGGGGATGAGGAGGAGGAGTGCAATGCGTGATAGAGGAGGCTGAAATGAACGAGGGGTGGCTAATTTGGGGGATGCTCTTCGGCGCAGTCGGGCTCGGCTTTTTCATCTACGGCAGGCGGCAGAAGGCGGCGGTTCCCCTCATTTGCGGGCTGAGCCTCATGATCTTCCCGTACTTCGTCTCCAGCACGCTTCTGCTGGTGGTGATCGGAGTCGCACTCGTGGCCCTGCCCTACTTCGTCAGAGTTTGAGCCCGGAGAGCGCCGGGACCGTGGGCGCTGTGGTGCTGTACACCTGCGCAACGATTGATACCGGGCCACTCCCCACGCATTCCAGGCAGTGCGCGGGTAGCCTCCGCTGACAGGGCGCCACCCTCCCGGTGTATAGTGTCGCCGGCGTCTGCTACCCGGCGCCGTTGTCCGCATGACAGGCTTCTTGCAGCACCGTCCCCACCGGCGCGGGGACGTCACGCCGGCGGGATCCAGACACACCAAATCCCATGACGGAGTCACAGATGGAAGCGAAGGGCGATATTGCATTGATCGGCCTGGCCGTGATGGGCCAGAACCTGATTCTGAACATGGCCGACCACGGCTACACCGTGGTGGCCTACAACCGCACGGTGAGCAAGGTGGACGACTTCCTGCAGGGTGCCGCCAAGGGCCACGACAAGGTGGTGGGTGCGCACTCCATCGAGGAGATGTTGGGCCTGCTCAAGCGCCCGCGCAAGATAATGCTGATGGTCAAGGCGGGCGAGGCGGTGGACCAATTCATCGAGAAGCTGCTGCCTCACCTGGAGCCCGGCGATCTCATCATCGACGGCGGAAACTCGCACTTTCCCGATTCCATCCGTCGCACCCAGTTTCTGAGATCCAAGGGTATGCTGTTCCTCGGCACCGGCGTCTCCGGGGGCGAGGAAGGCGCCCGCTTCGGCCCCTCCATCATGCCCGGCGGCAGTCCGGAGGCCTGGGCCCTGGTGAAGGACATCTTCCAAGCCATCGCCGCCAAGACCCCGGATGGCTCTCCCTGCTGCGACTGGGTCGGCGAGGACGGTGCGGGCCACTTCGTCAAGATGACCCACAACGGCATCGAGTACGGCGACATGCAGCTCATCTGCGAGGCCTACCAGATGATGAAGGAAGGCCTGGGCATGAGCGCCGGGGAGATGCACCAGGTGCTCGCGGAGTGGAACAAGGGCGAGCTGGACAGCTATCTCATCGAGATCACCGGCGACATCC
>CAYQDX010000121.1:0-10516 GCA_964416345.1 uncultured Ectothiorhodospiraceae bacterium | reverse complement strand
CGGTTTCCCTGTTCGATAAGCGCTGGCTGGCGAGGGACCCCACGGGGGAGATGCTTGCCGTGCTTCGGGCATGGCGCCCGGTCACCTCCCCCGGCCTGCGGCATGGCGTGTGGTTCTCGGCCGACGGCGCCCGCGCCCTGCTGCTCGCCGAGAGCCGGGACGGCGGACTCGATCCGCAGCAGCAGTCCCGGATGCTCGCCGAGGTTCGCCAGGTCTTCGCCGGCATTCAGACCTCGGGCCTCCGCATGGTCGTCAGTGGCGCCGGCGTGCTCGCCGCCCAGTCGCGGACCATCATCCGCCACGAGGTCACCCGGATGAGTATCGCCGCCTCGCTGGTGGTGGCGCTGATCGTCCTGTGGGCTTACCGATCGGCGCTGCTGCTGCTGCTGAGCGCCGTGCCGCTGGTCACGGCCCTCGTCGCGGCCGTGTCCGTCACCGGCCTGCTATTCGACGGGATCCACGGCATCGCCCTGGCCTTCGGGATAACCCTGGTGGGCGTGGCCATCGACTATCCCATCCACCTATTCAGTCACCTGAAGGCGAGCGACGGGGCACTGCCGACGTTGCGACGAATCTGGCCGACGTTGCGGCTCGGCGTAGTCACCAGCGCCGCCGGGTATACGGCTATGCTCGGCGGAGACCTTCCCGGGCTGACCGAGCTGGGCACCTTTGCCATCACCGGCCTGCTCGCGGCGGCGGCCTGCACCCGCTACGTGCTCCCCCATTGGATCCCGGCCGCGATGTCGCCTCGCCACCGCGGCGGTCCCGGGGGCGGCAATCCGTCGGCACCGGTTCCGGTCCTCGCCGGAACCCTGGTGCTGCTGGTCATCGCACTGCTGGCCCGTCCACCGCAATGGCAGGACGATCCGGCCGCGCTCAGCCCCCTGCCCGGAGATGTCATCGCCGCGGACCGGACGCTGCGCCGGGACCTGGGCGCACCCGACGTGAGTCACCTCATCGCCATCCATGCGGACAGTGCCGAGCAGGCGCTTCGGGACAGCGAAGCGTTGCTGGGTCCGTTGCAGAAACTGCGCAAAGTCGGCGCGATCCAGGGCTTCGACATGGCGGCCCGGTACCTGCCGAGCCAGGCGCGCCAGAGGGCGCTTCAGCGCAGCCTCCCGGATGCTGCGCTGCTGGCCTCACGTCTCCACGAGGTACTGGAGGGCCTTCCGTTCAAGACCGATCTGTTCAAGCCGTTCCTGGAGGATGTCGCCGCCGCGCGCACCGCCCCCGTCCTGACACCGGAATCGGTTACGAACAGCGTGCTCGGCCTGCGCATTGCGCCGTTGCTGTTCCAGAGGGAGGGCCGCTGGACGGCCCTGGTGACGCTCAGCGGGGTCCGCGACGGCGCCGCCCTGGCCGCGAGGTTCGCCCACTCAGGCGGCGGGTCCGGCGGCTACGTCGATCTCAAGCAGGAAATCGCCGCCATGCTGGGCCACTTCCGCGACAGGACCCTGGACCGCCTGGCCTGGGGCGCCGCGCTCATCGCGGTACTCCTGGGTCTGGGGCTACGGTCTGTTCGCGGCGTGCTGCGGGTGCTGCTGTCCATTGCGCTGGCGCTGACCCTCGAGCTGGTCGTCGCCAGCCTGCTGGATCTGAGGCTCACGATCTTTCACCTGGTGTCCCTGCTCCTGGTGGTGGGCGTCGGTCTGGATTACAGCCTGTTCTTCAATCGCCCGGGAAGCGGCAGTGAACGCCGCCGCACCCTTCACGCCATTGGGGTGTGCGTTGGCTCGACGGCCGCGGTCTTTGGTATTCTTGGTCTGTCCGAGCTTCCGGTATTGAAGGCTATCGGACAGACAGTGGCCTTCGGTGTGGTCGCCTGCTTCGGATTCTCCTATCTCGCCGCGGCCCCACCGACAGGGACAAGCTGGCCGGCATCCACCGAACGTCGATGACATCGAGCCCCTCACCGCACGCTCCCATGCGGCCTCTGCGCCTGGCGGCCTACACCCTGGTGAATGCACTGGGGCACGGCTGCGCCGCCTCGCTCAGTGCGCTGCGACAGGGCAGGAGCGGCCTGCGGCCCTGTGATCTGGCCTACGCGGACCTGGAGACCTGGATAGGCGCGGTGGACGGAGTGGACACCCGCCCGGTCACACCCCACCTGGGTGCCTACGACTGCCGCAACAACCGCCTGGCTCAGATGGCGATGCAGCAAGACGGTTTCGCACACGCCGTGGCGGACGCCGCGCAACGGTACGGCGCCTCCCGCGTTGGCCTGTTCGTCGGCACCAGCACCTCGGGGATCCGGGAGACCGAGCGCGCCTACGCCGCACGCGAATCGACCGACGCCGCGCGGCTGGCAGACTTCGACTACATACACACCCACAATATCTTCTCCGCGGCTGGGTTCTGCGCCGGCTACCTCCATCTGCGAGGCCCGACCCTGGGCATTTCCACTGCCTGCTCATCCAGTGCCAAGGTGTTCGCCGCCGCCCATCGGCACATGCAGGCGGGGCTGTGCGACGCCGCGGTCGTCGCAGGCGTGGACTCGCTCTGCCAGACCACGCTATACGGCTTCAACTCCTTGGAGCTGGTCTCGCGTACCCCGTGCCGGCCCTGGAGCGCGGGACGCGACGGTATCAGCATCGGCGAGGGTGCCGGCTTCGCCCTGCTGGAGTGGGCCGACCCCGGCAAGGACGGGGTGGCGCTCTTGGGCTATGGCGAGAGCAGCGACGCCTGGCACATGGCGGCGCCCCACCCCGAGGGCGTCGGCTCGATCCTGGCCATGGAGCGGGCCCTGGACCACGCCGGGCTTGCAGCCGATGCAATCGACTACATCAACCTCCACGGCACCGCGACCCCTTCCAACGATGCCTCAGAGGACAAGGGTGTGGTCGCGGTCTTCGACAGCGCCACCGCCTGCAGCTCAACCAAAGGCTGGACTGGGCATACCCTGGGCGCGGCCGGAATCATCGAGGCCATCTTCTCCTGCCTGGTGATCGAGCATGGCTTCCTGCCGGGGTGCCTCAACACCTCCGGGCCCGATCCGGCCTTGTCGGCCGGCATCCTGCTGGAGTCCCGGGAGCAGGTGGTGGGCCGGGTGATGAGCAACTCCTTCGGCTTCGGCGGCAGCAACTGCAGCCTGATCTTCGGCAGGACCTCCCTGTGAACCCCGTCCATGTTTCCGGCGTGGGCCTGGTGGCGCCCGGACTCGAAGACTGGACCTCCAGCCTGCCGATGCTAAAGGGGGAGCGCGCCTACGTGGCCGGGGAGCTTACACCCCACAGACCGACGCTGCTCGCAGCCAACGAGAGACGCCGCACCACCCGGACCATCAACCTGGCGCTGCAGGTCGCGCTCCAGAGCCTGCATGCTGGAATCGACAGACGGTCGCTGGCATCGGTGTTTGCCTCCTCGGAGGGTGACACCGGCGTCCTCGACCGGACGTGCATCGCGCTCAACCTGCCGGGGCGGCCGGTGTCGCCCATCCAGTTTCACAACTCAGTGCACAATGCGCCGGCCGCCTACTGGTCCATCGGCATCGGCTCCACCGCCCCCTCGACCAGCATTTGCGCCTTCGATGCCAGCTTTTCCGCCGGTCTGTTGGAGGCGGCAACACTGACGCTCGTCGAGCGGCGCCCGGTCCTGCTGGTCGCCTACGACCACGTACCCCCACCCCCCCTGGGCACGCACTGTCCGGTTCAGGCACCCTTCGCCGCCGCCCTGTTGCTGGGGCCGGAGCGCACCCCCGAAAGTCGCTTCGCGCTGGTGCTGGACCTGGCGGACGCAGGCCGGGCCGACACTTGCGGCGACCCGGGCCTCGAGACCTTGCGCCGGTCCAACCCCATCGCCCGCAGCCTCCCCCTGCTGCAAGCCATGGCCCGGGGCTCGCGGCGGCAGGTGAGGCTGCCCTATGTGGCGGATCGGATCCTGTCGGCGGAGTTGACGCCTTGCTGATGCGGCATACCGAGATCTGCGCCCTGATCCCCCACGCCGGGACCATGTGCCTGCTCGACGAGGTGGTGGCCTGGGACGAGCAAACGATCCATCGTCGCAGGCAGCCACCTCGACCCCGCCAATCCACTGCGACGCAATGGCACGTTCAGCGCCTGCACCTGCTCGAGGGCGGCGCCCAGGCTGTGGCCGTGCACGGTGGCCTGCGGGCCCGGGACCGCGCCATGGGTAGCCCGTGCGGTATCTGGTGGCAATGCACGACGCGCGGCTCGCAGTGCGGCGCATCGACGGCGTCCCGGGCGAGCTTGAGATCGAGGCGCGCAGGCTCATGACGACAGGTGCCGGCGTTATCTATGAGCTCGCGGTCACGACCGAGGGACGGCGGCTTGCCTCGAGTCGGGCCACGATTGTGGCGCCCCGGCAGGGAGCGGGAGCCGAATGAGGCGCGCCCTGGTAACCGGCGGCAGCGGAGACATCGGCGGCGCGATCTGCCGCCGGCTGGCCGGCGATGGCCTGCACGTCATCGTCCACGCCCACGGTCACCTGGCACGCGCCGAGGCGCTCGCCGCCGAGCTGCGCGCGAACGGCGCAAGCGCCGAGGCGGTCGCCTTCGACGTGACCGACGCGGACGCCAGCGCCAAGGTCCTTGCCGCGCTCGTCGAGTCCTGTCCCATCCAGGTGCTGATCAACAGCGCCGGCGTCCACGACGATGTCCCCATGCCCGGGATGCGCCGGGAGCAATGGCAGCGGGTCCTCGACGTGTCCCTGAACGGGTTCTTCAACGTCACCCAGCCGCTGCTCATGCCTATGATGGCCTCGCGCTGGGGGCGCATCGTCAGCCTGTCCTCCATCGCCGCGGTCATGGGCAACAGGGGCCAGACCAACTATGCGGCCGCCAAGGCAGGGCTGCATGGCGCCGCGAGATCCCTGGCCCGCGAGCTGGCCTCCCGCGGCATCACGGTCAATGTGGTGGCGCCCGGGATCATCAGCGGACAGATGAGCGAGGCGGCGTTCGACGCCGAGTCCGTCGCCCGGCTGGTGCCGATGAAGCGGGCCGGGACGCCCGAGGAGGTCGCCTCTCTGGTCGGCTTCCTCGCCTCAAACCAGGCCGCATACATATCCGGCCAGATCATCGGCATCAATGGCGCGATGGCGTAGTTGTACTAAGCTCGATCGCCGGCGTCCTGCCGGCGACGGTCCCAAAAAGCCTCTCCGAATTTTCGTGCAATTGGCGGCTAGGGATGACGCGCATCCTCGCGCCGCCGGCCTAGTTGACGCGCTCCAGCATGCGTCGGTTGCGGGTCAGGTGCGACCAGAGCCGGCCGGTATGGTACCAGTGCAGCAGAAAAGCCTCTCCCACCAGCCGCAGCAGCGGGCGCGGACTCATGGCGTAGTCGGCCTCTGCGGCGCACAGCAGGGGATGCATGCCCAGCCCCCGGGCCAGCGCTTCGCTGCGGGCCAGATGATAGCGACTGGTGATCAGGACAAACGCTTCATCTACCGGCAGCAGGGCGCGGGCGTTGCGCAGGTTCTCCAGCGTGTGGCGCGAGTGATCTTCAATGGTGATACGCCTGCCGTTACAACCCCGTTCGATCAGATACCGGCGCCCCGCCTCCGCCTCGCTGATCACGGCTCCACCCGTCATCCCGCCCAGGAGTATCAAGCCGGCAGAGTCGTCATGCGCTAGAAACGAGGCAGCACGGTCCAGCCGCGCACGGTAGTCCCCGGACACGCTACCGCCGGACAGCCGCTTGCCCAAGACAATCGCACAGAGCGGGCCCTTCGTTTCATATCCGGTTCTGCGGGCAACACCCAGCGTGCGCACGAGCAGCCACGCCAGGGCAAGCCCGCCGGTCGCGAACATGACTGCCGTGGACAGCAGCAGCGTGGCCAAGCCGTCGCCGCCTATCGCCCCGGAGCCGAGCCGCTGCACGCGCGGCCCGAGCGCATTCTGATACAGGCCGCTGGGGTTGAGCCCCGTGGACAGGAGCCGCCACGCCACCATGCGTGTGATTCGCGCGATGTCCAATACCGGCCGGAAGTGGCTGGGACGCGCGATTTCGGCATAGACCGCGGCAATGGGCACAGACCGGGAACGGTAGCCCAGGCGTGCCGCCGCGATCAGGGCCTCGCTCTCGAAGACGAAGCCGTGCCCGCGCCCGGTGGGGATGTCGAGGCGCCGCAGCAAAGTCGCCGGATAGAGCCGGAAGCCTGACTGGCTGTCCTCGATGCGGTAGCCGGCGGCCCAGGAAATCCAGAAGTTGGCGATCCGGTTGGCACGGTAGCGACTGGGGGGAAATGCGGCCCTGTCTGCCAACCGCGAGCCGATGATGATGGCCTCGGGATGCTCCCGTGCCGCGGCCACGAAGCGGCGAATGTCCTCCGGCCGGTGCTGTCCGTCTGCGTCCAGCGTGAGCACCGCGTCGGCCCCGTCGGCAAGGGCCGCCTGTATGCCCCGCCACAGGCTCGCGGCCTTGCCCTTGTTGCCAGCGTTCCTGAGCAGGTGCAGGGGAAGATCGCCGAGACACCGCGCCGTATCGTCGGCCGAGCCGTCGTCCACCACGTACACCTGGTCACAGGCCCGCAGCACTCGCAACGCGATGTCGCGAATAGTCGCCTGCTCGTTGTAGGCCGGAATAACGACCGCCATACGCATCTGCGACGAGCCGATTGCCGCTGCAGCCGTCACGGAGTGTACCGGTCACGGCCTCGCGCAGGCCGCCCAGGCAGCGAGTCCATCAGGCCGATCTGTGGATTTCCAAGCACTCGGGAGTTAGTATGGCGAGCCACGGATTCCAGCTTATCGATTAAGGAGATATAGAGATGTCTTTCCGCGCCATTGCCGTTGTTCTGGTCACCGCCAGCCTAGCCCTCATGGGGGGTTGCCGTACCGCTCCCATCTTGAACGTCAAGGATGCCCCAGTCGAAGTCACGGGCAAACAAGCCACCGCGGACGAAGTCAAAAAGGCCATTCTGCGCGCGGGTGCAACCCTCGGATGGCAGATGAAGGAAGAGGAACCCGGGTACATCGTGGGCACTCTGATCCTGCGTTCCCACATGGCCCAGGTCGACATCCCATACAGCACCGAGTCCTACAGTATCCTATATAAGAACAGCGAGAACCTGAAGTACGACGGTACGTCCATCCACAGCAACTACAATGGATGGGTGCAAAATCTCGACCGCGCGATCCGTGCACAGCTGATGACCATGTAACCGCGGAGCTTTTCGCGAGAAAGGGGGCCGTTGGCCCCCTTCTTTCATGAGGGGGCCTCCTTTGTGGGATGTATTGATTTTCGCAACTCGTACATACCATGAAATGGCCCCCTCTGCGACGAGGTCGTGCACGTAGCCAACTGTGCAATAACGGTATATTAGAAAACACCAAAAGATCTGCGCCCATCGGTGAATCCTGGAATGGCCGATGTCCGTGGCAAGGCGCACCGACAGACCTACCCCACTGATAATCGCTGTTAACGTTTCCTTAACATCCATCTTGCAATCTCTTCACGCAGCCTTCGCTAAGCTTGACGTCAAGATGTACCATAAGGAAATAAGCATGCATAACGTACCCTATGCCACTGAGTATTCCACTGTTAACCCCGCTTTGCTGCGCATACTGAAATATCTGCCGGTAATCCTTCTCGGGCTGCTCGCAGCCTATGAGCACAGTCCGGGACTGCTGGTGGCAGCGGCCATGCTCGGGGCTCTGTCACTCGCATTCAAGGATCGAATCGATAAGGCCGACAATCCACACAAGGCGACGCAGCTGCGAATCGCACATGTGGCAGGTGATGGCGGCAGCTTCCCTGGAGATGCCCCGATGCCCCAGGGGCCGACAAAGCACAACAACCCGGTCATCGACGGCGGCTGCCTGGAACATCATCGCCGCGCCTGAGCGCTCGCCGACACTGCGCCTGTTGTTTGATTTGCGGATGTAGTTGACTAGGCTTGCCTTCAGGAGCCGGTGGAAGGAAATGTTCCCTAGCTGGCATGACATGGCAACAGATTGGATGCATCCGTAGGCCCTGACACCCGGGCGACATGCTCCCGCCGGACATCTTGGACTTCACGATGCCCTTCTTGATGAGCTCTTCGGGGATTTCATCATAGACCAGCTGCAGTATGCCGCTCACACCGAATCATCATCCTCGAAATACCCGCCGTTGACAGCTTGAGCGCCTGGAAAGAGCAGACTCAGTTCGGCTATCACGGCGAGGTCTACCGCCGATATCGCCGACAGGTGCCGGGCCTGATCCCGCTGCCTTGGCGCCATCTGACCAACGGTCAGGCGAGAGAGCTGATGGACCTGGGCACGCGACCTGATTGAGGTCGTCTCGGTGGATGAGGATAGGAAATCCAACGGCCGATGTGCAAATGCCCCTCCGTTCCGAACCTCTGCTCGACGCAGGACAGGATATTGGCGAGGTATGTTTCATTCCAGGCGGCCTTGAGTCGCTTGTTCTTTACCCCCAGCTTCTTTGTCTTCTCCTGTTTCACCGCATTCACCGCAATGTGACGCAGCAAGGCCAGGTTCTCGGGTACATTACCTCTACGTGCTCGGCAATAAGCTTCCCGTAGCGCCACGCCCAATACCCAGTGCCCACGCGCGCCCCTGGTAAACTCGGTGGCACTGTTCTTGATCGAGCCAATGTATCAATCCTTGCGAAGGTCCTCGCATGGGGTCGAAGCGACCGGCGACGGGAAGAAGCCCGCCGTCGAGCTTACAGGGACGTACTTGCAGCGTGTCGCGGTGGCCCCATGCGAGGACCGTCGGGACGATTGATATTCACCGGGAAGACCCCTCGGCAGGACGATCCGTCAGAGCAGATGCTTCTCGAAGCTTCCGCCGTCCATGACCCGAGCGGGGGACGTTGCCGAGGGTGGGCTCCTGCGAACCGCCATCTTCCCGGGGAAGCAGCCGCCGTCGCCCAAGGGCAGCCCCCTCGGAGTCTCGGCCGAAGCCGCCCTCGGGCAGGGGGGAGTTTGGATCCGTGAGACCAGAGCGAGTATCATGCCGAGCCCGATTGCGAGCAGCGCAAGCATACCGGCGCTGAGCTCGTAGGCCGCCACGGCGCCCAGGATCGCCAGCGGCAGGTACAGCAGGGCGGTGGGAAGCCGGGCGATCTTGGCGCCGAGGTGCGCGCTGGGGTGATGATGCGCGTGACTCAAGTGATTTCTCCTATGCGGCGTGACAGTAGCGAGTGTCTTCCGCCTGATGCGCCGCCTGTCGACGGACCAACAAAGGGCGGGCAAGAAAGATGAGGAGCGCCCTTACGCATGGGAGGAACGAATCGAGGTCAGCACGGCCGGACGCGGGGGCCTGTCGCTTCGGGGCTTGGCGGCAGGCACGGGCGCCGTGCCCGGCACCCGGCCGCATTCGTTGAACACCCTGAGCCGGCAGCCGCGGCAAGTGTCGGGGTCGAGCTGATTGAACACCTTGGCGATAGCCTCGCTCTTTCCGCGGAAGGAATTCTGCTCGCCGATCGCCTCCATATATCCCCCGCGATGCAGCGTCTTGAGCACCGCGGTCTTGAGCTGAACGAAATACAGTTCACCACCCTGGTTGCGTCGCCGCTTCGCCTCGGTCGCCAGGAACTCGGCGCCGGCGACGTCGATGAAGTTGATGGGCGACGCCACCACCACCAGACGTTTCTGCGTGGGGCACTCCTTCTCGAGCCGGCGGAAGCTCTCCTGTACCGTGCTCACCGCGCCGAAGAACAGCGAGCCGTCGACGCGCACGATCTTCAGCTGCGGGCATTCCGGCAGTTGCGGGTCACGGGAGAACTTGCGCTTGGGGTGATTCGGATCCGGTACCCGCTTGACCACCTTGGGGCGCGATGTCCGGCTCAGATAGATCACCAGGGACAGGATTACCCCAATGACGATGGCCTGCTCGAGCTCCAGGGTGAGGGTGGCCGCGAAGGTGATGATGAGAATGGCGCTCTCCGAGTGGCTGGTGCGGATGATCTGTCGGATGTGGTGGAAGTCAATCAGACCCCAGGCCACCAGGAACAGGACCCCGGCCATGGCGGCATTGGGGAGATACGCGGCGAGGGGGGCGACCAGAACGACGATGACCGCGAGCAGCAGGCCGGCCAAGACGGCGGCGAGCGGGGTCTTGGCCCCGGAGGAGAAATTGAGCCCACTGCGGTTGAAGGACCCGGTGGCCACATAGCCGGAGAAGAAGCTACCGACGATATTCGACAGGCCCTGGCCGATGAACTCCTGGTTGCCGTCCAGGTGCTGACCGCTGCGCACCGCCATGGCCCGGGCGATGGATACCGCCTCGGTGAGTGCCAGCAGGGTAACCGCTAGCGCGCCCTCGGCCAACTGCTGTAGCGTCTCTAGGGTCAGGGTGGGTGCGGACGGCGGCGGCAGCGATGCAGGTAGCGCACCGACGGAGGTGATCGACTCGACGTCAAGCCGTCGCAGCAGCAGGGCGAGTAGGCTGCCCCCCAGCATCGCTATGATCATGTAGGGCAAACGGGGCCAGAACCGGCGCGTCAGCAGCCCAGCGACCAGGGTGAACAAGGCAACGGTGGTGACGTAAGGGTCGACCTGATCGATGTGGGTAAACAGTGTCTCCCAGGTGGCCTCGAACGAGGAGCCGCGC
>CAYQDX010000120.1:0-10525 GCA_964416345.1 uncultured Ectothiorhodospiraceae bacterium | reverse complement strand
GATGCCCTGGCCCTTGATGTCGTGGGGAAAACCGACGACGGCAGCCTCTGCCACCTTGTCGTGAAGCACCAGGGCGCTTTCCACCTCGGCGGTGCCCAGCCTGTGGCCGGAGATGTTCATGACGTCGTCCACCCGGCCCGTGATCCAGTAGTAGCCGTCTTCGTCTCGGCGGGCACCATCACCGGTGAAATAGGTGCCGGGGAACTGACGGAAGTAGGTGTCGGCGAAACGCTGGTGGCTACCGTAGATGGTGCGCATCTGACCTGGCCAGGGATAGGTGAGGACGAGATTCCCGGCGGCGGGACCGTCGAGGAAGCTGCCGTTGTTGTCCACCAGCGCCGGACGCACCCCGAAGAAGGGACGGGTCGCAGAGCCTGGCTTGAGCGCGGTCGCACCGGCCAGCGGCGTGATCAAAATGCCTCCCGTCTCGGTCTGCCACCAAGTATCGACGATGGGGCAGCGAGCGTCACCGACCACCTGGTAGTACCACTCCCAGGCTTCCGGATTGATGGGCTCGCCTACCGTGCCCAGCAGGCGTAGGCTGCCACGGCTGGTCTTCTGGACCGGCTCGTCGCCCAGGCGCATGAGCGCGCGAATGGCGGTCGGCGCCGTATAGAAGATGCTGACATGGTGCTTGTCGACCACCTCCCAGAAGCGGCTGCCGTCGGGGTAGGAAGGCACGCCCTCGAACATCAGGCTGGTCGCAGCGTTGGCCAGCGGACCGTAGATGATATAGCTGTGCCCGGTGATCCAGCCCACGTCGGCGGTGCACCAATAGACGTCGCCTTCGTGATAGTCGAATACGTAGCGGTGGGTCATGGCGGCGTAGAGCAGGTAGCCACCCGTGGTGTGCAGCACGCCTTTGGGCTTGCCGGTGGAGCCCGAGGTGTAGAGTATGAATAGCGGGTCCTCGGCTTCCATGAGCTCACAGGGACACTCCGTGGAGGCATCGGCCATCAGCTCGTCGTACCAGACATCGCGACCCTGGTGCCAGGGGATGTCGCCGCCGGTGTGCTTGACCACGATCACGCTGTGCACGTTCGGGCAGGACAGCAGGGCCTTGTCGGCATTGGCCTTGAGCGGCACGCGCTTGCCGCCACGCCGGCCTTCGTCCGCCGTGATCACGACTCGGCAATCGGAGTCCAGGATGCGGTCCTTGAGGGACTCCGGGGAGAAGCCGCCGAACACTACCGAATGTACGGCGCCAATGCGGGCGCAGGCCAGCATCGCCACCGCCACCTGGGGCACCATCGGCATGTAGATGCAGACCCGGTCCCCCTTTTTGACCCCGCGGGCCTTGAGCACGTTTCCGAGCTTGCAGACCTCCCCGTGCAGCGCCTGGTAGGAGATGTGCCTGTCGACGCTGGGATCATCGCCCTCCCAGATGATGGCGGTCTGGTCTCCGTGGGCATCCAGGTGCCGGTCCAGGCAGTTGTAGGCCACGTTCAGACTGGCGCCGTCGAACCACTTCACATGGAGGTCGCTGGCGTCGAAGCTGTAGTCGACGACCTTGTCCCATTTCTTGTACCAGCTGACGAACTGCTCTGCCTGCTCGCCCCAGAAGTCCTCCGGATTCTCCACCGAGCGTCGGTACATGGTCTCGTACTGCTCGGCACCGATGTGCGCGCTGGCGGCGAAATTCTCCGGAACGGGGTACACCTTAGTCTCGGACACGTGCTTCCTCCTCACTCACATGACATTCGGGTAGCGCGACGCGCCACCGGCCGGGTCGTGACGCGCCCGCGGCTGAGGTGGCGTCGGTTGTTGCTGTTGATTGTCGACTCGGAATTCGTTGCTTCTGGCGCCCGCTGACTACGGCGCCGTCAGGCGGCGCAAGGGCACGCGATGATCGCGGCGATGTCTGGCGGTGAGTGCCAGGAGCGGCTCGGCGGCCCCCAGGGCGTCGGTAAGCGCATTGTGCGCCGGATAACGCGGCAGACTGACGCGCCTGCGCAGTGCGCCGAGGCGCAGGTCCAGTCCGCCGAAGCTCTGGTTGCTGCGCTCCAGCGTGGCACGGGCCAGCTGCTGGGTATCGACCACGGGTATGAGCAGATCCTGGCCATCGAGCCTGCGGCAGGCAACGCCGGGGAATTGTAGCTCCACCCGAGCATGATGTGCGAGCTGCACTCGCCCCGCGAGTATCCCCAGGAGCCGTGGCAGTACCCGCTCCAGGCTTGCGCCAGATGCTGCCTGGTCGTCGGTGATCTGTTGGATCACGGCGCTGGTCTCGGGAATCCGGCCCGCGGGCCGTACCTCTTCTCTTGCCTGCGCGAGATCCGACTCCTCGCGCAGATTCTGGACGGAGTACTAGCAGCACGGTTCGCCCGTCGCCCTGCCCATCGCGGCCGGCGCCGAGCAGCGGGGCACCAGGGTCTCCCGGCAGCAGGCGATAGAATCCGCAGCAGCCAGCGTCCGTCCGGTTGGCGGGTGTAGACTTCCCGCGTTTGGGCGTCGGGGTGACCAGACGGCCGTTAATGATCTCGGCCACCAGATGTGCCGGCACGGACAGCAGGTCCTCGTAGGTGGTACCTTGCTCGAAAGTCAGGGACACGGGCGGATCCTTACCAAGCCGTAAAATGCAGGTGGCTCTATGCCAATATGCCCCGCTCTGCCCCACACGCCACCCGTCTTGCCGGGAATCGCGCTCTGCGTAGTGCGGCGCGCTTCGTGCACGTAGAGCCAAGCCCGATGCAGGTGGAGGCAGTGCCGACTCAGCGGGTGGCCCTGGATGAGTATTAGTTTGCGCAGCTATCGCCATGCCTATCACGCCGGCAACTGGGCGGACGTGCTCAAGCACGCAGTGCTTGCGCTGGTTGCCAGGTATCTGGTGCTGAAGGACAAGCCACTGCTGTATCTGGAGACCCATGCAGGTGCCGGCAGCTACCCCCTGGATTCCCGCCTGGCAACCGAGACGGCGGAGTGGCGCGCCGGTATCGGTCACCTGTGGGATCGCCAGGAGCTGCCGCAGCCGCTGCTGCCCCTCATGGAAGTGGTGCGCGCGCTCAATCCAAACGGCGCCCTGAAGCGTTATCCCGGCTCCCCTTTGGTTGCCGGGCATTTCCTGCGCCGGCAGGATCACTTGGATCTGTTCGAGCTGCATCCGGAGGACGCGGCGCTACTGCAGCGGGTGACCACCTTGGACAAGCGGGTCCGGGTCTACGCCGCCGACGGCTATGCGGCCCTGGGCAGCCTTCTACCGCCGGCGCAACGGCGCGGCCTGGTGCTCATTGACCCTCCCTACGAGCGCGGGTCCGATTACCGGGCGGTGGGCGAAGCCCTTGCCGTGGGCTACCGGCGTTTTCCCACCGGGGTGTACGCCATCTGGTACCCGATGTTCGCGCCAGGTCGCCACCAGCGTCTGTTGCGTAGTATCGCCGAGCGAGTGCCAGAGCGGGTGCTGGTGGTGGAGCTGACCGTCAGCGCCCGTCCTGCGGGCCTGGGCATGTACGGGGCCGGCGTGGTCGTCGTCAATCCGCCCTGGACCCTGGAGGCGGAGCTCGGTGCGCTGCTGCCCTGGCTGGCGCGGGTCTTTGGCGGCACCGAGGGTTCCGCCAGCGCGCACTGGCTGGCGGCGCACCCGGGGTGAATCCTGAGGCCGGAGTGCTACTATTTGGAGCTAGGAGCACCGAGGCCCGGCCCGGAGAAGCTCCCACGGGCCGGCGGCGGTCTTTCGGGCAGCGAGGTCGGGTCGCGAGCACGGCCCACCGCGGCAAGGAGGTAGGCTCACGTGTATGTTCTTTCAACGGAAGAGCTGCAGAGCGTGCTGCTGCAGCTGGACCAGGCGATCTACAATCACGAGCAGTGGTCCCAGGCACTGGATCGGACCCTGATCTGCCATGCGCTGTGCGACCAGCGCGACGTCAGCCCGGACGCCCATCGTAGGTGCCAGTTCGGTCAGTGGTACTACCAGTACGCTCCCGCCACACTGCGCCAGCTGCCGGCTTTCATCTCTATCGAGGCCGAGCATGCTCGCATGCACGAGCTGGCGGCGCGGCTGCTGACGACCAGCGCCACCGGCAAGTCCATCTCCCCTTACGACTACGACGGTTTTGCTCATGCCATGGAGCGCTTGCGCCTGCAGATTCACACGCTCAAGCGCGAGCTCAACGAGCAGCTCTACAATCGCGATCCCCTGACCGGAGCGCAGACGCGCATCGGTCTGCTAACCGAATTGCGCGAGCAGCACGAGCTGGTCAAGCGCGCCGCGCAGCCATGCGCGGTAGTCATCGTGGACATGGACCATTTCAAGGCCGTCAACGATACCCACGGACATGCGGTTGGGGACAAGGTGCTGGTCGAGACCGTCAGTCACTTGACGCAGCATCTGCGTCCCTATGACAAGGTGTTTCGCTACGGCGGCGAAGAGTTTCTTATCTGCCTGCCGAGCACGAGCTCTCAACGTGCCATACCTGTGGTGGAGCGGCTGCGCGAGGGCATCGCCCATAACACGATCACCCTGGATGGCGGCGCGTCCCTTCGGGTCACGGCCTCATTCGGGGTGGCGGAGCTCGATGCCCACTTGCCCGTCGAAGGCGCCCTGGACCGGGCCGACAAGGCGCTCTACCAAGCCAAGGGCGCCGGCCGCAACCGCGCGTGCCTGTGGAGCGGCGCCGGTTGAGCACAGGGCTGAAATCGGCAGGGACCAGACCAAGACCCGTCGGCGTGCTCAGTCGGCTGCTGGTCTAGCTATGCGCGCTCGTCCGATGTGGACACCCGGCCAAGCGGAACCGGCCGGATGCCGGCCAACCGAAGGCCATCACAGTGCTAGGTCGGACAGGCTCCTAGGCTAAGCAGCGCTGGGTCCTGGTGCAGTTGTCAACCGTCGTTGCGCGGCATCACAGCGGCCGCCGTCCGATAGCCCACCTCGATGATCTCCCGCGCCCGATAGAACTCGTAGGAGCTGCAGGTGTCGCGCGGAATCTCGATCACGACATCGGGCGCATAGGAGGCGAGCTTCAGCGCCGCGATGGCGTTCTGCATGGTCTCGAAGGAGCGGTTGAGCAGATCGAAGACCCCAAGATCGCCGCTTGCCGCGCTGCGCCGACCGACCGGGATGGAGTCCAAGAATTGGACAATACGGCGCCGGCGGCTTTCTTGCACGGCGGGCCGTGCCGCCGCCGTGGCGGGCTCGGGTGGAGGGCGGTGCCGCCGCGGCCCGTTGAGGGTCACGGCGATGGTGAGATCGGTCCTATCTCTGAAGGTCGGGGCGATGGGTACCGGATTGAGCAAGCCGCCGTCCACCAGCTTCATTCCCAGGTGCTCATGGGGCGTGAAAATGCTCGGCACGGCGATAGAGGCGCGGATTGCGTCGAACAGGGGCCCTCGAGTCAGCCACACCTCGCGTTGGCGCTCGATGTCGGTGGCCACGGCGGTGTAGCTGATGGGCAGCTTCTCGATCTGGTGCTCGCCAACCATCTCCCGCAGGGTGTCCATGATACGGTCACCCTTGAGCAGTCCGCCGGCGCCGAAGGAGAGATCGAGAAAGCGAAGGACGTCGTGCCTTTCCAGCGCCAGGACCCAGTCCTTGTAGGCGCGGAGCTCGCCGGCCGCGTGGATGCCTCCCACCAGCGCCCCCATCGAGGCTCCGGCGATGGAGGCGATGCGATAGCCCTGGTCGCTCAGGCAGTCGATGACGCCGATGTGAGCCAGCCCGCGCGCCCCGCCGCTGCCCAGCACCAGGGATATGGTTTGGGCCTTGCCCCGACGGCGCCGATCCATGCCTGCCGTTGCGACTACTCGGCCGCCGCCCCGAGGAAGATGCTGCGCACCTCGCCGGTAGCCGCCTCCAGCGCCTGCGGGCCGCGCTCGGTCTCGCAGGGAATTTGGGTCCCGGCCTGGCTTGCCGGCACGCCGATGTGCAGCCTGCCGATCCGCTCCTCCTGCAGGATATCCGGTGCCCCCGCCTCGGCGCCGCTGGCACTCCTGTGAATGGCCGCGGAGAGACACAGGGCCAGCACGGCGAGGCACAGAAGGCGCTTGCGCATGAATCTCTCTCGGGGGTGGGCGGCGCGACGGAACCGTCGCGAGCGTCAGGGCTCCATTGAGGTGAATGCCGTGCAAGCATCACGGCATCCAGTATGCGCCGAGGCTCTGGGCGACCACAAGCGGGGCGCCGCTCGCGGCGCGGTCTAACATCAAAGCCAGTACCAGCAATAGCGTCCGCGAACATCTTAGGTGCGGGAGGGATGGAGGTAGGAGCATGAATCGACCGGCATTGGTTCTCCTGCTGCTGCTCTGCGGCGTCGGCACGGCCACGCTGGCCTGTAGCATACAAGATCGAATATTGGACCAGATTGGCGACACCCGCATGGTGTCCGGCTACTGCTCGAACAACGGGGGTGCCGTCGAGTGCATCTATTCGACGGACGGTGGCTGGAGCTGTACCGGACCCGTGGGAGTCGGCACCGACGAGAGCATGATGCTCATGGCCCTGGCACAGGCGTGCGGCTGCGGGCCAGGGGACTGACGCCCCCGGGTCTGTGCCCGGGCTAGATCACCCTCTCGCAGAGCCGCAAAGCACGCAAAGCACGCAAAGGAAGGCGCAGGATGGCAGGGGCCTACGCCGCAAGCGTAGTGTATTCATCATCTCCGACCGCACCGGCATCACCTGCCAGGCGCTGGGCCGCAGCCTGCTCACCCAGTTTCCCGACTGCTAGCTGACCGCGCAGCGCCTGCCCTCCAGCGGCGCATGGAGGCCATCAATTTCATCCTGGTGCACGACGATGGCATCAAGGTGGACGACCTGGGTCGCGCCGATGTAGTGACCATTGGCGTCTCCCGCGGCGGCAAGACCCCTACCTGCCTCTATCCGGCCATGCAGGACAATTTGCGGCGGTCTGGTGGTGGCGACGCCGCCCAATGTCTCGATCACCTGTAGTGGTGGAACCCTGACGGCGGACGCTGGCAGCAGCAGCGTCAGCTACATCGGCGGGACCGTGCCGGCCGGTGCTAGCTGCACGGTGAGCGTGGATGTGACCGCCGCCGCGACCGGCCATATATGAGCACCTCAGGGAGCCTGTCCTCTTCCCTGGGCGACAAAGGCAGCGCCAGCAACACTCTGGTTGTCAATGCCAGCACCGTCCCGACCCTCGGCAGCACAGGGCTGCTGCCCCTGGCCATGCTGCTCTCAGTGCTCCCCTATTGGCACCTGCGCCAGCGAGGGCGTGCCTGAATGAGCGCTGAGGCATGCACGCCCCGCAGGATAGGGCGGATACCCAGCGACATCGAGATGCTGGATGCGTGGTGCATCCCGGCGTCCCGGCGGAAGCTACTCTAGATACCGCAGATACCGCTGTCTGCGGCGCGCCGTCTTAGCTGTGCTTGGCCGGTGAAGATTCGGCCAGCGGGCTGGCCTCCCACGGGAGGCCAGCCATAAGCCCGATGGACTAGCTGAACGCGAAGCGCTGCTCACGAAACAGACGCACGCAGGCATCCACCACGGCGGGATCGAACCGGTCGCCGCGGTGGCGGGTGATGTCTGCCAAGGCGGCGTCCACGCCGAGTGCGGGCCGGTAGGTGCGCGGCGACACCATCGATTCGACCGTATCGCACACCGCGAGCACCTTCGCCTCGGGAAGTATCTCGGACTCGATCAGCCCTTTGGGATAACCGGAGCCGTCGAGACGCTCGTGGTGCTGGCGCACCACCTGTGCCAGTGGCCAAGGAAAATCGATGTCCTTTAGCAGGTTGTAGCCGACATCGGCGTGGGCCTTGACTATCTCGTACTCCGCCTTGCTGAGGTGGCTGGGCCGGCTGAGCATCTCGGGGGGCAGGGCGATCTTGCCCAGGTCATGCACCAGGCCCGCCATTCGTAGCCCCTCTATCTGCTCGGGCTCCCAGCCCAGCTCGCGGGCGATGGCAACCGCCAGCTCGGCGACATGACGCTGATGCCCGGCTGTGAAAGGGTCCCAGGTCTCCACGGTGGAGGAGATGATGCGAATCGTGCCAACCATCGCGGTGTGGAGGCGATCTACCGCCTCCTTCAGCGAGGCCTCCAGCGCATTGTGGCGCTCGAGGCCGATGGCGGCGGTGCGCAGCGCAGCCCGCAAGGGGCCAGACGCGGCGCCGTCCGGTCCGCACGGAGACAGCGCCAGACCCAGCAGGTCCGCCAGGGTGCCGGCAAGCTCCAAGGCCTCCGAGGACAATGCGGCCTCGGGCTCCAGACCCAGCACCAGCACCCCAAGCACCTGCCCGCCTTCATCGACGGCAAGGCATTCCGCACGACCGCCGGCGCCAAGCAGCCAGCGCGGCAGCTCCATACTCGGCTCGACGCGGGCGCCGGCGGTCCGCCTGCACAGCCCGAGCAGCGCCGGCCAACGGGGCAGAGCGCAATCGGGCTGCTCGTCACCATCCGTATAGCGTGCCAGCACCACCGCCTCGGTGTCGCGGCGCGGCACCAGCAGGGCGGCGCGGTCACAGGGTAGGGCACCGACCAAGTGCGTCAGCGCGGCACGGGCAAGGTCCGCGGCGGATCCCCCAGCGAGGATTCCGGCGACGATCTCATGGATGACGGCGAGGTGCGACACGGCGTGCTTGGCGGCTTGGATGACCCGGGTGGCTGCGTAGGGCCGCCGCCAAATGGTAGGTGCTGCCTCCTTGTCCGTCAAACAGTGCGAGCCGAATGTGGCGCGATCTCACCGGCTCCGGGGCGACTCTCGGGTAGTTGAATGACCTCATGTCCCCCTGTAGAGTGCGGTTCATGCGATGCCGGTGGGAGCCGGCTCGGCGCAGCGGAAAGCGGACAAGAATCAAGCGGACAAGAATCAACTAGCGAGGGGAGATTTGCCGGTGGCAGCATTTTCTTGGCTGGGTGGCCTGCGGCTCGGAATGTTACTGGCTTTGCTGACCCTGTCAGGGCCGGCTTTGGCACAGCCTACGTTCAGCAAGGCCTTCGCCCCGAGCACCATCGGGCCCGGCAGCGTCAGCACCCTGACCTTCACCATCACCAACGCCGACGGGAGCCCGGTGACCGACCTGGCGTTCACCGACAACCTGCCCATGGGGGTCGCCTTGGCCACGCCGGCCCATGGCGTGAGCACCTGCGGCGGCACCCTGACCGCGCCGGATGGTGGCATCGTCATCACCTTGACCGATGGAGCCGTGGGTGCCAACAGCGCCTGTGCGGTGAGTCTGGACGTGACCAGCACCAGCGTCGGCGCCCACACGAATCTATCGGATGACCTGACCTCCAGTGCCGGCAACAGCGGGACCGCCAGTGCAGATCTCACGGTCGTCGGTGATCGACCCGGCTTTTCCAAGAGCTTCTCGCCCAGCTCGGTTCTGCTCGGCGGCAGGAGCACCCTGACATTCACCATCGATAACACGAGCAACCCAGCGCCAATACAGTCACTGAGCTTCGCGGACAGCCTGCCGGCCGGTATGGTGGTCGCCGATCCCGCGAACGCGACTACAGACTGTGTCGCCGCGATGACGCCCAATACTTCCGTCACCGCCGTACCCGGCACCAGCTCCATCGCGGTGACGGCCACCGGAATCTACTTCCCGGACTTTTCTGACGATCCGGTCTTGGGCGCCATGTCGAGCTGCACGGTCACCGTGGACGTTATCGTCACGACGCTTGGCTCCCTGGATAACGTCTCAGGGGAGCTGGGGAGCGTGGCCCAACTCAATGCCCCATCGCTGTCCAGCGGCAAGGCGAGCGCGACCCTGACGGTTACGGGCGCCGATCTGCTGGTCACCAAGTCCTTCATCGACGATCCGGTGAATCCGGGGGGCCCCGTTGGCCTGCAGTTCACGATCCAGAACCGCAGCCGCAGCTTCGACGCCACCGGCATTAGCTTTACCGACGACCTCGACGCGACGCTGAGCAGCCTGGTCGCCACTGGCCTACCACTGATGGATCCCTGTGGCCCCGGCTCCATGCTGAGCGGCACCAGTTCGCTCAGCCTGACAGACGCGTCGGTGCCCGCCGGGGGCAGCTGCACCTTCACCGCGACGCTGCAGGTGCCGGCCATGGCCAGCGCCGGTGTCTATCCCAACACCACCAGCGCGATCACGGCGATGCTGGGCGGGGCGGCCTTTATCGGCAGCCCGGCCGCGGATTCCCTGGCCGTCAACAACGCGCCGCTGCTGACCAAGACGTTTCTGACGGATCCCGTCGGGGCGGGGGATACGGTCACACTGGAATTCACTATCACCAACACCAGCAGCACCTCGCCGGCCACCGCTATTTCCTTCATGGACGATCTGTCTATCTTTTCCGCGGCTTCCGTGTCTCCGCCGGCGATTGGTTTCTGCGGTGCCGGCTCCTTTGGGGGGTATAGCAGTAGCACCGGCATCCTGAGCATCGTCGGAGCCAACCTGGCGCCTTCGGACTCCTGTACATTCTCCGTGGACCTACAGCTGCCCGCAGGGACACCGCCGGGTACCTACACCAACACCACCACGGCCATCAGCGCGACCGTGGACATGACGACCCAGACCGGCCACGCCGCCAGCGACACGCTCACGGTGGTCCGTGCCCCACAGCTCCGCAAGTCCTTCAGCGGCGATCCGGTGCTGCCCG
>CAYQDX010000119.1:0-10566 GCA_964416345.1 uncultured Ectothiorhodospiraceae bacterium | reverse complement strand
CCACGATGACGAACAGGAAGGGCTTCAGCGCACTGGCCGAGAGCTGGTCGATCTCTCTGCTCAGGGAGGGGTCGCCGATAAGCGTGGCGATCTCCTGACCGCGCCGCATGAAGGCGAGCAGCTGCTCCTGCTGCTGTCTCAGGGCATTCGGGACCAGCTTGCGGTCAAAAAGCGTTTTGGCGATGCGCAGCATGCTGGACGAGGGTTGCCAAGCCAAGGGGGACGCGGGCGCGCCGGCCAGATTCAAAGGTAACACGGAGTGCCCCCGCCGTCGCGGTGGGCCATGTGTGCCCCTTGCTTGACCGGGCGCGAAGATTCACCGCACAGGCACCGGCAACGGAGACACCCGGACGGCCGGTATCATTATTGTCCTTCGACCGCATTGACCCAGGTTTCCGACTGAAGACGCTGAGCGGCCTCCCGCAGCCCGGTGAGTGAAGCCAGAAGCTTCTCAGTCTGAGTCCGTCGCTGCGCAACGTTGTCCTCAAACCGCTCGAGGGTCCCTTGCGTCACCGCCTGGAGCTCAGCCGGTTGGGCCAGAAGCATCTCTCGCAGCCGCTCGTCCACGTCGGCAAGGATCCTGTCGAGAGCATCCCTGGCGTATCGACCCACCCGTGCCCGGCTTTGCACCGCCAGCGCGTACCCCGCCCCGAAATAGCCTATCAGCGCGAGCAGCAGCCCCGCGAACAAACCGTCCAGGTAGTAGCCGAGTGCCAAGCAGGTCAGTCCAGCGCCGATCTGGGCTACGCCGTACAGGGAAGACCAGCGCCCCAGGGCGGTCAGCACAGGTGTCCGGGGCACCGCGCTCCCGGGCGCGAGCTCGTGGAGGGCCTCGACCGCCTGCCGGGCCCTGTCAAGGGTCTCCCGACGCTGGTGTGCGAGGACGTCTGGCAGTGGCGCGCTGAGGCAGGGGGGATCACTGGCAGCGGCTTCGAGCTGCTCGGCCAGGCGTCTTCGGAGCTGCCGGTAGAGCTCTAGGCGTCGCAATTGTGCTCGAAATAGGCAGCGGTTGAGCTCCAAGTGCAGCCGGTTGAGGTATTCGAGAGTCCGCAGGGGCGTCTCCCAGCCAGCGGAGGTGGCTTCCCGAAGCACACGGACGGGCGTGAGCCAGGAATATCCCCGGCGCTTCCCCAGCGACTGCCCCCGCCTCTGGCCGGCGACTGCCTGGAAAGCTTCCGGGGTAGCCGGTTCGTGGAAGAAGTCAGCCCGGCGGGCCAGCCATCGCAGCGCCTCGTCCGCGAGGTGCCGCACCCTGGCGGCGAGGGCCGCATACTCCTGGTCCGCCTCGGGCCCGAGTCCGACGGCCAGTTGCCGCAGCTCGCCCAGCAACACGTCATCGTACTCCAAAAGGCAGTCGTGGTTACGCAGAGCGCCGTCGAAGCGGCGCAGGAAGCGAAGCAGGTTTCGGCTGAGTGAGATGCTCTTGTTGAATTGCCGTCCCTGGACGACCTCGATACGCAGGTACTCGCGCAGGACATCCAGTCCCTCCCCCGTCTGCACGGAGACCGGGAAGACGACCGGCTCTGCGATACCCGAATCAACGAGCTGCTGTTTGACCACGGCCAGGGTCCGTTCCAGCTCCAGAGGCTCCAGAAGGTCAGTCTGCTGCAGCACGAACAGGGTGTTGCGCTGCCAGTCGTGCTTGATGTAGCGCAGGAAGTCCCAGGCGCTGCCGGTGTAGGGGTTCTTGGCAAAGAACACAAACAGCACCAGGTCGCTCTGGGGAATGTAGTTCTCGGTGATGACGTGGTGCCTGCGGATGATGGAGTTGGTGCCGGGGGTGTCGACGACGGTGATGTGGCGCAGGATGGCGTGGGGCAACTGCATGCGCTCCTCGAGCTCGGAGACCTCGGTGCGGCCCTCCTCCTCGCCGAAGCTGATCTCCTGCACCCGGGTCGTGCAGGGTGCAGTGTCCACGCCGCAGACCGGGGCCTCGAGCAGGGCGTTGATGAGGCTGCTCTTGCCGGACTTGACCTCGCCCACGATGACGAACAGGAAGGGCTTCAGCGCACTGGCCGAGAGCTGGTCGATCTCCGCGCTCAGGGAAGGATTGCCCAGAGCTCGCGCGAGATCTTCGCCCTGGCGCACGAGCCCGAGCAACCGGTCGTGCTCCCGCGGGAGCCTCCCTGGCACCAGCGACGATGAGCGGGGGTTCGGATGGGGTCTTGGCATGTTCAGTTGGGCCGTAGAACTGGCCGCCACAAGTACTGCCCGGCTGGGCGGAGGAGTGGCGGATCCAACCGCTCAGCGGGACCCAGGGTGCTCCGAGTCCATTCGCCCGTCAAGCTGCCGCCTCCCGGAGCCATTTCCTAGGCGAGCCAGCTACGCCGCTGCGGATCGCCCCAACGCGAGGACCTCCGTCATGGGAAGCCGACTACTCCGGAGCCGTCTTTCTCGATGAAGCGTGCTTTACGGGCGACCCCCTCCTCCAGCCGAAGCCGGCGTAGGAATTCGATCAGCGCGTGAACTGCTGAGCCGCGTGAACTGCTGCGCCGTGCTTCGGCAGCGCCAGAGTCTCCCGATGTCTGTTCCCGACGATCCACCGTTTCTTCGCCGGCAAAAGCCGCTTCCCGCCCCTCACCACCACCTCGATTTCCCCACGGTGAATCAGCATGTCCGTACGTTCCCAAAGCAATCCAACCATCAAACTTTTGTGATCGGGAAAAAGGTGTTGGATTGCATTAAATTCTAGTCCGCTCTTGGCTGGCATATTCCAAAAAGAAAAATTCCAACGCTATAGAGTTTCATCAATAATTTATGGTGACAATATGATAATATCATGTTATTGAGCTACCCCCCGTTTTTATAGAGGATGTATGTGCCTACAGATCCGTTGGCGCGGCTCTCGGCCATCGACCTCTCGCCCAATAGACCCCAGCGGATGCTTGATTTCATCCACAGCATTGGCAGGCAGGTCAGCCAGCATTATCAACTCCACGATTCACCACAGAAACACTTTCATATTGAGCTCTGCCTTTGATATACCACTACCTGATCACGACCAAGTTCTTTGGCTCGGTAGAGCGCCGTGTCGGCATTCTGTAAAATCCCATCGCCGGTTGACCCGTGGGCCGGGAATGCCGCCACACCCGCTGAAAATGTTATCCCGAACTCTCTGCCATTGGATGTAATATTTATCCTTCCTAAAGCTTCTCGCCATTGCGATGCACGTTCATACACATGAAAAGGGGACGGATCTATTTCTTATTTCTTGCATGAAAAATGGACCCGTTACCTCTTCCGCTTTTTCTGCGGTCCCCTTTTCCGATGCGGCACCGGCCCTTTGCGAGGTTGACGTCACCGCGGTTCGACGTAAAGCTATTGGGCGGTAAAGCAAAAGTCTCTCCGCTGATTGCCATTTTGACTAGAGGTGGTGCCGCCGTATTGACGCGCCTATAGGAATAATAGCTTATGTTTCTTGGTCCCTCGTGCGGTAGTAAATTAGCGACTAAAGATCCGGCTGCGTGGGAAGCGCCGCGCCAGCCGGTGGATGGGTGTATTGCTCTCGGTTGGCGTAGAAGCCGTGCAGGATTCGGGCGCTGCGCGCCGGCAGCTGACTCATGGCCGCCAGCATCTCGGCATGGCTCACCGGCGCCTCGGCGGGAATCATCCGGGCGCCGTAGATCCCCAGCAGAGCCAGGTTCCAAGCCACGCCCAGCGCCGCCAGCGTCGGGGCCAGGCGGCCCCGGCGCCACAGTGCGGTGCCGCCCAGGGCTAGCAGGGGCAGGGCGGAGACGAACATGCGGTGCCCGAAGCTCTGGGCGCCGCTCCAGCTCGACCAGCTGCCCACCAGCCAGGTGATCGCCAGGAGGGTAGCAAGCATGGGCCAGCCAAGCGCCCGCCGCCGCCACGGCAGCAGGCCGATCAGGCCCAGGACCAGCAATGGATGCCAATAGAACATTCCATGGTCGGGTGACAGCCAGGTGTCCAGGAAGTGCGGTGAGCTCAGATCGAGCCGGTGGCCGGCCCCCGCCAGATAGGGGGGGGTGAGGCTGCCGGTCCAGTACCACCACACGCCGATCTGGGGCGCGATGAGCGCCGTGAAGACGGCGGCTCCCACGCCGGCGCGGCGCACCAGCAGCCAGCGCTGGCGCGAATCTGCCGCGCGCCGTAGGCCCCGCCACAGGCTGATGGCAGGCAGCACGGCCCACACGAGCTCCTGCAGGCGCACCAGCACCAGCACCCCGCCCGCCAGGCCCAGCAAGGCCCAGTCCCGGGTCTGCCGCGAGCCGCCTGCAGGCTGGGAGGACGCCGCACCCGCCTGCGAGCGCTCGACTCGCAGCCAGGCGTGCAGGAACAGCGTCGCGGCGCAGAAGCCGGCGGCGTGGCTCATGCTGGGGTCCAAAAGCACGTAGAAGAACAGAGGCGTCCCCAGCAGGGTGAAGGTCGCCAGCGCGGCCGCCGGGCCGCGGCCGCAAAGGGACGCCGCCAGTCGCAGCAGCATCCACAGTCCGAGCAAGCCCAGCAGCAGCGCCATCGAGGTGGCACCCGCCACGTAGGCCTCCCCATAGCCGTCGGCCGGACCCGGCGCCAGGCCCAGGCGCACGAGCGCATGGGCCACCAGGAAGCCCGGCAGCGCCAGTAGGGGCCAGCGTGGGGTACTCGTTCCAGACGACGCCGCCGGGTCCCACGCCGAAGTGGGGGACGGCTCCGTTGACAGCCCGAAAGTGGTCGCGCTCGTTGCGCAGGTCGAGGTCGCCGTCCAGGACCAGGGAGCGCGTGATGGAGAAGTAGCCCACGCCATCGCTGGGCGACAGCCACGGCGTATAGAAAAGCAAGACCAGGACGAGGTAGGCCCCGAGCAGCAGAACGGCCGAGATTCGCCGTGACGGACTCGACCGGCCGGCGTCGGGGTGGATGGCAGGGTTGTCGGGCAATGACTTGCGCACGCCGATGGAGGTGGGAGCCGGCACGCGGCCGGCCACAATTCGCTGAACGCGGGTGTTAGCACGGCTGGGAGCAGGGAATCAAGGCCTATATCTTGCTGTAGGCCTAGAGCTCGGTCACTCAAGGGCTTCGGCCGTGAAATTTGCGAAACTCATGCGTTTTCGGACGCAGGCTGCGAAGCGGTTCCCGAACGACAGGGGAATCTGCCAACTCGCCCTGGAGACTGGCCCATGAGCACGCGTCGGGTCCATCTGTTGGCCTCGGCGGGCGTCCTGCTGGGCGTGGTCGTCTGGCTGTTGGACGCAGTCGCGGACTACTTGCTGTTCCATCGGGGCGCATTCCTGGACCTGCTGATCATCGACGTGCCACCGCGGGCGTGGCTCATGCGCGCCCTGATCCTGGCGATCTGCGTCGGCCTGTGCACTTTCGCCGGTCGACTCGACGAGCGCCGCCGCCGCCAGCTACAGCAGTCCGAGCGGCGGCTACGCGAGATTCTGGACAGTATGGACGCACTGGTCTACGTGGCCGACATGCAAAGCTACGAGGTGCTGTTCGTCAACTCTCCGCTGCGGCGACAGCTGGACGCCGAGGATTTGGTCGGGCGCAAGTGCTGGCAAGTGCTGCAGGCTGGACAGAGCGGCCCCTGCAGCTTTTGCACCAATCACCTGCTGGTCGATGATCAGGGTCGGCCGACCGGCGTCCATCCCTGGGAGCTTCGCAACCCCCACAGTCAGCGCTGGTATGACCTCCGTGACCAGGCCATTGAGTGGACCGACGGGCGCCTGGTGCGCTTGGAGATCGCTACCGACGTCACCGACCGCAAGCTAGCGGAGCAGGCCATCCGCACCTTGGCGGAGACCACCCGCGACCACGCCGACGGGAGCTTCATGCGGGATTCCCTGCGCAGTCTGGCGGAGCTATATGGGACCCGCTACGCGTTCGTCAGCGTGTATAGCGACGAGACGCACACCCGCCTGCAACCGCTGGCCTTCTTGGATGGCGGCGAGCTGATCGACGCGTCGGACTACCCGGTCCCCGGCACGCCTTGCGAGGGCGTGATGACCACCGATGTAGAGTTGGTGACCGAAGGCGCCTGGCGGCGTTATCCGGAGGACACCCTGCTGAAGGAGCTGGGCGTAGAAAGCTACCTGGGAGCGCCCCTGGCAGGTGCAGAGGGGATTCGGGGCGTTCTGGCGGTGATGGACACCCGGGCCCTGCGCCCCGCGGTGTGGAGCCGCTCGGTGCTCGGCACCTTCGCCAGCCGCATCGCACTGGAGCTCCGCCGGCAAGATCTCGAGCAGGTGCTACTGCGCCGCGGCACCATCCTGCGCACGGTGAGCGAGATCGCCGGTGCTCTGCTGCTGCAAACCGAGTCGGTGGAGGCCTTCGACCACGCCCTGCGCCGGCTGGGAGAGGCGGCGGCGGCATCCCGAGTCGCTCTGGTGGTTAACGTCACGGACGAGCACGAACGCCTGGCCATGCGGGAGCTGAGCACATGGGAGGCACCCGGGGCGCCACCGCGGCCCGAGCACGGGGAGCAGCCACTGCCCTATAGCCGAGGGCACACGCGACTGCGCCAGACGCTGGAGGCAGGGCAGGTGTTTCAGGCCAGGCTGCATACGTTGCCCGAAGAGGAGCAGGCAGTCTTCCAGTCCCGGAGCGTCGCCTCCATGATAGCCGTGCCGCTAGTGCTGGACGAGGGCCGCTGGCACGGCTACCTGGGCTTCGAGGACTGTCTCCGCGAGCGCACCTGGTCCGAGGAGGAAGTGGATGCCCTCCACGCGGCCGCCGCCCTCATCGGCGCGGCACTCACTCGCCGCAATGCGGAGAAGGAGCTCCGCCTGGCCGCCAGCGTGTACCAGCACAGCCTGGAGGGCATCATGATCACGGACCTCCGCGGCCGCATCGAGCGGGTCAACCCGGCATTCACCCGCATCACGGGCTACCCCCCCGAGGAGGTGATCGGCCGCTCGGCCAGCCTGCTCAAGTCCGGCCGCCACGACCAGGCCTACTACGCGCGCATGGGGGAGTCCCTAGACAAAAACGGAGCCTGGCAAGGGGAGATCTGGAGCCGCCATCGCGACGGTGAGACGTATCCGCAGTGGCTCACCATCAGCGCGGTGCGCGACGAGCACGGTGCCGTGGCGCGCTACATCGGCATGATTGCCGATCTCAGCCTGATCAAGCAGCAGACCGAGAAGCTCGAGCACATGGCTCACCACCACCCGCTTACCGGTCTGCCCAACCGTCTGCTGCTGATGGCCAGGCTGTCTCATTCCATGCAGCTGGCCCGCCGGGAGGGCCATTCGGTGGCGGTCCTGTTCCTGGACCTGGATCAGTTCAAGCGAGTCAACGACGCCTTCGGCCACGCCGTGGGCGACCAGGTTCTGCAGCACATCGCCGACCGCCTGCTGCGCCAGCTGCGCGAAGAGGACACCCTCGCCCATCTGGGCGGGGACGAGTTCGTCGTGGTGATGGAGCATGTGCGCGGCAGCGACGATGTGGCGCTGGTCGCGCAAAAGCTGCTGCGCACCCTCGCGCTACCACTCATGATCGAGGGCCGGGAGCTCTACGTCGGCGGCAGCATCGGCATCTGCGTCTATCCCCGGGACGGCACCGATGTGGAGCTGCTGCTCAAGCGTGCGGACGCGGCCATGTACCGGGCCAAGGAGCGGGGCAGAAACAACTACCAGTTCTATACCGAGGAGCTCACTCGGCAGGCGCTGGAGCGGGTGATGCTGGAGGCAGGGCTGCGCCGCGGTCTGGAGACCGGTGAGCTGGTGGTGCACTACCAGCCGGTGGTGCACCTGTCCAGCGGCAGACTGGTCGGCGTCGAGGCCCTGCTGCGCTGGCAGCACCCCGACATGGGGCTGCTGGGACCCGCAGACTTCCTCGCCACCGCCGAGGAGTGCGGGCTCATCGTCGACATCGGCGCACAGGTCCTGGAGACCTCCTGCGCCCAGCTTGGCGCGTGGCGCCAGGCGGGGCTGTCGCTGGAATGGGTCTCCGTGAACATCTCTCCGGTCCAACTGCTGCACGGTGACCTGCCTGCCACCGTGGCCAGAGTACTGGAGCGCACCGGGTGTCCCGCCTCGGCGCTGGAGCTGGAGATGTCCGAGACGGCGCTAATGCGCGAGGCCGAGGCCGCCACCGACGTGTTTGACCGCCTCGCCCGGCTGGGGGTGGGTCTGGCGGTGGACGACTTCGGCACCGGATGCTCCTTCCTCGGCTTGCTGCGGCAGCTGCCGGTCACCCGGCTCAAGGTGGACGAGCGCCTGGTGCGGGACACGCGCCAAGATCTGCGCCCCCGCTCGCTCGCCGCCGCGGCGGTGCAGCTCGGCCACGCCCTGGGGCTCAAGGTCAGCGCCGAGGGCGTGGCCACCGCTGAACAGCGCCGGGTGCTTGCAGCCGCCGGCTGCGAAGAGGCACAGGGCCACCTATTCAGCCGGCCGCTGCCGGCCGCAGAGCTGGCGGAGCTAGCACTGGAGTGGGATTCGGAGCGCCGCTGAGCCGCCGAGGAGCGTGTCCCAGCAGTCGCTACGGGCCACTCAGTAGCCCGCAATGAGCGCGCTCGCGGCCTCGGCGGCACGCCGTCCGGAGCTCATCACCCACTGGATGGACGGGGCGCTGCGACACTCCCCGGCGACGTAGACCCCGGGGGCAGCCTCCGGAGACTGGTCTTCCGGATACCGCACCGGGGGGTGCTGCACCGGAACGGCGTCGGGAATGCGGTAGGTTCGCAGATGCTGCCAGCGGCCCACCTGCCGGCCCAGCCAGCGTGCGAGCTGGTCCCGGACCGCGCGCTCCAGCCCGGGGTCGTCCTTGGCGCCGAGCACGCTGACAGCGATCAGGGCCGCTCCCGGCGGGGCATAGGTGCGGGAGATGTTGCTGGGAACGGCCAGGCTGGTGACGGGGCCAACGGGCTCACCGTTGAGCACCAGCACCGGCTCCTCCAGGGGCGGGCGCTCGCTCGCGAAATACAGGCAGGTGGCACCCCGCGAGGCGATCGCGGCCCGATCACCCAGCAGACGGGCCACCGCGGCCGGCTCGGTGGCCACCACCACGGCCCGCGCCTCCAGCGTTTGCCCGGAGGCCAAGGTCACGCGCCCGCTCTCCACGCGGCTGACCGGAGTCCCGGTGCGCAGGCCCTCGGCCGGCAAAGCGTCGGCGAGCTGCGCGGTGATGGCACCCATGCCATGGGCCGGCACTGCGGTATCACCGGCGGCGAAGGCCCACAGCACGAACTCCATGGCCCGGCTGGACAATGTGAGCGTGTCGTCGAAGAACACGCTGGCCAGAAACGGCCGCATGAAGCGGTCTATGAAGGCACGGGACAGCCCGATTCCCCGCAGCGCCTGGAGCGCACTGGTCTCGGGCCGGCGGTAGATGTCTTCCAGGGAGCCGCTCAGCAGGCGGCCGCGCAGGCTGGTGACCCGCAGCTTGTCTGCCAGGGTGCCGATGGGGGATCCCAGGCTGCTGAGGGCGCTGAGCGGTTGGCGCCAGGGATCGGCGACCCGGTGCAGGCGTCCTCCGAAACGGACCAGCGCCCCGGGATATAGGGTGTGCAGGTCCAACGCCCGATAGTCCAGCACCCGCCGCGCCTCCGGGTAGGCGGTCTGCAGCACCTGAATGCCGCGGTCGAAGCGAAACCCGTCGGCCAGATCGGTGCGGATCCGGCCTCCCGGGGCATCGGCGCCTTCCAGCACCAGCACCGAATGCCCCCGGCGCAGCAGCTCCCGGGCACAGCTCAGACCCGCCAGGCCTGCGCCCACCACTATGACGTCCGGATCGGCCACCGCGCTACTTGCTGCTCCTCATGACGCTCATCATGGCCATGTCCCGTGCGGAGTCAAGCGGAGCACGATGTACGTACGGGCGCCGGCACGCGGCAACGATCGCGAGGCGCCGCTGTCGCATAGACTATGACACGACAAGCCGGTGCTCCGCGCCGCATGAAAACAGGAGTGATGAACATGGCAAGCGCTCGCGTGCTGCACTGGCTGCTCGGTGGCCTGTTGATGCTCAACACGGTCGGCGCGGCGGCCGCCCCGGGTCCCGCGGCCCCGCAGCTGGCCAAGGCGACCTTTGCCGGCGGCTGCTTCTGGTGCCTGGAGGCCGCCGTCGACAAGGTGCCGGGGGTCGTGTCCACCACCGTCGGCTACACCGGGGGACCTGGGGCCAATCCCACCTACGAGCAAGTCTCCGCCGGCGGCACCGGCCACGCCGAATCCATCGAAGTGTCCTACGACCCGGCCAAGGTGAGCTATCAGCAGCTGCTGGACGTGTTCTGGCACAACGTGGATCCGCTCACGGCCGACGCCCAGTTCTGTGATCACGGCAATCAATATCGAACGGCCATCTTCTATCACGATGCCGAGCAGCGGCGGCTGGCAGAGGCCTCCAAGGAGGCTCTGGAGAAATCCGGGCGCTTCCACCAGCCCATCGTCACCCAGATCGTGCCCGCCGGCCCATTCTATCCGGCCGAGGACTACCACCAGAGCTACTACAAGAAGAGTCCCATCCGCTACAAGTTCTACCGCTACACCTGCGGCCGCGATCGTCGGCTGGAGCAGCTGTGGGGAGAGGCGCCCAGCCACTGAGTCGGGGGAGGACCGCGGCCGTAGGGCCGCGGAAAGAAACGATCATCCCATCTTGCTGGTCTCCGGCGCCGGCTTCTGC
>CAYQDX010000118.1:0-10624 GCA_964416345.1 uncultured Ectothiorhodospiraceae bacterium | reverse complement strand
CTTGCCTTGGCCCCTTGAGGTGGCTCTGGATCCGCAATTATCACCTGGATGGAGTGCCAGGGTACCGCACTCCGCCGGGGGTGGCGAGTCGTGGCTAGAGACGGGTCAACCGGGCATATGGACGGACTCGCGGTACCGCAGGGGCTCAAGGAAGGGGCACTGGGGTGCATGGCAGGCCAGACGCTGGACGCTACCGGTGGCGACCAGCACGGCCGCGGGCGTCAGAAGTAGACTGGATAGCAGCTGGACCACGAGCATTCGGTGTCCAGGCATGGATACGCTCCCTCCTCGCACATCGGTGCGGGTCCGCCTGCATACGGGCCAGCCACTCCGCCGAGGAGACACGCACGAGGCATTCAGCATGTCGGCAGCTTGTGCGCCACTACCGCCGTCCGCCCGCCTCCGACAAGACGTGCTGACCGTGATGGCATTGCCATTCAGGTCCGTGCTGAAGACGGCGATCATGGCCTTGCTGACGGCGCCTCGGCCCGGGCACCGGGCTGGCACCCCGGCCGCCGTCCCTGACGGGAGTGCCGATTGATGCCGCCGCCGGGGACGTGAAACAATACCGCCCCGCCGTGCAGGCTGCGGCTCCGCCTCGACGGTATCGGCGTCTCCACCAGCCACAGGACACCGCCATGCTCGAGACCACTGTGACCGTCATCCTAGCCGGGGGCACGGGCTCACGGCTGCATCCCCTCACCGCGGATCGGGCCAAGCCCGCCGTGCCCTTCGGTGGCAAGTACCGGATCATCGATTTTTGCCTGGCCAACTGCCTGCACTCGGGCCTGCGGCGGGTGCTGGTCTTGACCCAGTACAAGTCCTTGTCCCTGCAGAAGCACTTGCGCGACGGCTGGTCCATCTTCAACCCGGAGCTGGGAGAGTTCATCACGCCGGTGCCACCACAGATGCGCACCGGCGCCCGCTGGTACGAAGGCACCGCCGATGCCATCTTCCAGAACATGTACCTGCTGGAGCGCAGTGGTGCGGACCGGGTGCTGATCCTCTCCGGCGACCACATCTACCGCATGGACTATGCGGCCATGGTGGCCAATCACGGCGCCACCGGAGCGGACCTGACAGTCGCCTGCATGGAGGTTCCGTTGAGCGAGGCGGGGGCTTTCGCGGTCGTGACCCTAGATGCCGAGGGGCGCATCGTCTCCTTCATCGAGAAGCCCGCCGAGCCGCTGCCCATGCCCGAGAACCCGCACTCGGCGCTGGCCTCCATGGGCATCTACGTGTTCTCCATGGATTTGTTGCGCGCGGCACTGGCAGAGGACCATGAGCACGGGGACTCGAGCCACGACATCGGCAGAGACCTACTGGCCCGCCTGCTCGACAGTCGGCGGGTGTATGCCTACGTGTTCGGCGGCCCCCAGGGGCGCGTGACCCCGGACCGCTACTGGCGCGACGTGGGCACCCTAGATTCCTACTACGCTGCCAACATGGACCTGCTACGGCCGATGCCGCCGTTGAATCTGTATCAGGACGACTGGCCCATCCGCACCTACCAGGGCCAGACGCCGCCGGCACGCACCGTGCCCGGGGACTCCGGCACCGAGGGCATTTGTATCAACTCCATCGTGTCGGGGGGGGCGGTCATCGCCGGGGGCAGCGTCCAGCACTCCATCCTGTTCTCCCAAGTATCGGTGGGCGACGAGGCCTTCGTGGAGAGCTCGATCCTGTTCCAGGGCGTGCAGGTCGGCGCGGGCGCCAGGCTCAACCGCTGCATCATCGACAAATACGTGGCCGTCCCGCCCGGAGAGAGCGTCGGCCACGACCTGCATCGCGATATGGAGAGATTCACGGTCACCGAAGGCGGTATCGTCATCGTGCCCAAGGGCTACCGCTTTCAATAGTCTCCTGCCTTGCACTCACCAGCACCCTTTGACATAGTTTGGGTGAGTGATCCCGTTGGTGGGGGGGCGGCGATGAGACGGGGGCCCATTGAGGCCCCGCGCAGATGTGTCGGCGACAAACGGATGATGCCGGCCGCCATCCACGGTGACGGTTCTCGTGGTCCCTGATGGTTATTGGAGGAGGGGGCCTACCCAGGCCCACAAGGTGAGAATTCCGTTTACTTGGCTCTGCGTCGGAATTGCCCTGCCTCTGGCCCTGGCATTGGAAGTCCTTGGTCCCCACGGGACCAATAGGCTGCCGGTGGTGACTGCCCTGTTCCTGACCGAGCTCGGCACGCTGGTCAGCATCTTCGGTACCACCGCCTGCCTGCTGAGGCTATGGCATGGGCACGGCAGCGGGCTCCTGCTGAGCAAGATGCTATTGTCCTTGTGCCTCTCGGGCATGTTCATCTGGACCGGCTTGGGCCTTTGGCCCGCCGGCTGAGGCTGGTGGCGGGCTCGGCGCGGGAGCTCATTCGGGGCACCTAGGGGTGCACCTGTCCCGAGGAGCGGCTGCGACGGTTGAGCACGAGCGGCGACCCGCCCGATCCCTGTCCGAGCTCGACGTGCTCGCCGTCGGTGAGCGCCCGATAGGCCTCGTCCCCGGACGTCGACTCACGGGCACCAATGTTGTGCCGCGAGCCTGCTAGGCGAGGCTCTTGGAGGCGATCTCGTAGACGTCCTTGGACAGACTCGGCTCGGCAAGCACGCGCTCCAGCGCCTCGCGCATCAGCTGGCGCCTTACGGGCTCGTAGCGTCGCCAGTGGCTCAACGGGCCGACCATGCGCGCCGCCACCTGGGGGTTGAGTCCATTCAGCGTCAGCACGTTGCCCACCAGGTAGCGGTAGCCCTCCCCGTCGGCGGCATGGAAGCTCGCCGGATTGCCTTGGCAGAAGGCCCCGACCAGCGAGCGCGCCCGATTGGGATTACGGATGTTGAATGCGGGATGGTGCTGCAGCGCCTCCACCCGCCGCAGGGTGTCGGGCAGCTGAGCGGTGGCCTGAATGGCAAACCATTTGTCTACCACCAGCGGCTCCGCAGCCCATCGGTCATAGAAGCTCGCAAGCGCCTGCTCGCGCTCGGGGCAGTCGATGCTGGAGAGGGCGCCCAGGGCCGCCATGACGTCGGTCATGTTTTGGGCCGCGCCGAACTGGGCCATGCACAGGGCACGCTCTTCCTCGCCGGCAAGCTCCACGAAATAGCCGAGCACCAGATTCTTGAGCCGCCGCCTGCCGATGGCGAGGGCATCGATGCGGTAGGGGCCGGTGTCCTGCATGTCCTGGTAGCGTCGCAGCAGGTCTACGCGCAATGCCTGCGCCAGAGTCCGCCGAACGTAACGGCGGGCCTCATGGATGGCCAGGGGATCCACTTCCTGCACTAGCTCGGCAAGGTAGATCTCTGAGGGCAGGGTCAGGGCCGCAGCCGCCAGCCGTGGGTCCAGATCCTCCTGCCCCAGCGTGGCACGGAAGACCTCTACGAGCGTCGATCCCAGGACCAAATGCCGGCCGGCCCGCTGGTCCGCCACCAGGCCCTGCAAGATGCGGGTGGCGAGCTGCTGACCGGCGTCCCATCGGTTCAGCTCGTCGCTGTCGTTGGCCGAGAGGAAGGCCAGATCCGCATCGTCGTAGTCCACACGCAGGCGCACCGGGGCCGAGAATCCGCGCAGCAGTGAGGGAACCGGAGGCTCGGTCACGTCGACGAAGCAGAAGCTCTGCTCGGCCTGTCGCAGCTCCAACACCCGAGTGCGCGCGACGGACCCACTGCCCTCTCCCTCCAGGCGCAAGGCGAGGTCCCGGCCGTCCCGTCCCAGCAAGCCCACGGCGAGGGGGATGTGCATGGGCTGCTTTTCGGCCTGACCGGGCGTGGGCGGACAGCTTTGGCGCAAGTGCAGCACGTAGCGCCCTGCCGCGGCGTCGTGCTCGCCGCGCATCTCCACCGCGGGGGTTCCTGCCTGGCTGTACCAGAGCTTGAATTGAGTCAGATCCACCTGGTTGGCATCTTCCATCGCCTTGATGAAGTCGTCGGTGGTGACCGCCTGCCCGTCGTGGCGCTTGAAATAGAGATCGGTGCCTCGGCGAAAGGCCTCCGCTCCCAGCAGAGTGTGCACCATGCGCACCACCTCGGCACCCTTCTCGTACACCGTAAGGGTGTAGAAGTTGTTGATCTCCACGTAGGAGTCAGGCCGAACCGGATGGGCCAGGGGGCCGCCGTCCTCGCGGAACTGGTAGGTGCGCAAGGCGGTGACGTCCTTGATGCGCTTGACCGCCGGCGATGTCTGGTCCGCAGTGAACTGCTGATCCCGGAATACCGTGAAGCCTTCTTTGAGACTCAGCTGGAACCAGTCCCGGCAGGTTACCCGGTTGCCCGACCAGTTGTGAAAGTATTCGTGGGCGATAACGCCTTCTATGTGCTCGTAGTCCTCGTCGGTGGCGGTATCCGGACGAGCCAGGACGTACTTGGAATTGAAGATGTTGAGACCCTTGTTCTCCATGGCCCCCATATTGAAGTCATCCACGGCGACGATCATGAAGACGTCCAAGTCGTACTCCCGGCCATAGACGTCTTCGTCCCAGCGCATGGCCTTCGCCAGTGAGCGCAGGGCGTGCTCGCATTTGTCGGCGTTCTGGGGCTCGACGTAGATCTCCAGCGCCACGGTGCGCCCGGTGCATGTGGTGTAGCGATCACTCACACAGCTCAGGCGCCCGGCTACCAAGGCGAACAGATAGCAGGGCTTGCGGAAGGGATCTTCCCAGCGCGCCCAGTGCCGGCCGCCTTCCATCTCGCCGGTCGTGACCCGATTACCGTTGGAGAGCAGCACCGGATAGCGCTCCCGCTCGGCGACGATAGTGGTGGCGAACCTGGCCATGACATCCGGACGGTCCAGATAAAAGGTGATTTTGCGGAAGCCCTGGGCCTCGCACTGGGTGCAGAAATTGCCACTGGATTTGTATAGCCCCTCCAGGGAGGTATTCTCCTGCGGCCTGAGCTCCACTACCGTTTCGACGGTGCAGGACTGGGGCACCTCGGGCAGGGTGAGCGACTCCTCGTCGACCTGAAATTCCTCCGCCGCAAGCATTCGTCCATCCACCGCCACGCTCCTGAGCACCAGGGCACGACCATCCAGCACCAATGGCACCGCCCCGCCGCCCGGCTGTCGCCGCACCTCCAGCCGGGCGCGCACCCGAGTGAGCTCCTCCCCCAGGTCCACGTGCAGATCTACGCTGTCGATGGTATAGGGCGGGGGCGTGTAGTCCCTGAGATAAGTCGTCTTGGGGGTAGCGTCGCGCATGATGCACGGTTCCTCTTCGTCGGGCAGCCTATTGTACGACCGGACGGCAATCGTCCGTCACCCACATGGAAATGCGGGCTGTGTAGTGACGGAATGGCCGAACAGATCGCGGCGAGGAGCACCTGTTGTAGCGGGCGCATCGGGTTGGCGTGGCGCTCCGGGTGCTGGTATGGCGGCTGACTGTATCGGTATCTCCGTGGAGGAGATTGTCGGCGGCACCATGCGCCCAGGGCCGAGCGGCCGAATCTGGCAGCCACCGAGCTCTCCACGGGCGGCCGCGATATCTAGCATTAACGGCATATTCTGATATACTTACTGCATCCGTGGCCATGGCGGCCTGCGGCTGGCCAGTCCACGACACCGGAGCGGGCCAGTGAGAGGAGCGGCGAGGTGGCATGCTCGCATTTGCTCACGGACGGGTCGGGATGCCTGTGATCCGCCGCGCCTCGGCCACGTCCAGAAGCAGCATCGAGCAGGGCCAGAGTCCCGTCGGCCCTGCATACGCCTCTCCGATAGACCGCGTAGTGGACGCAAGCTAGGAGTATTGCTTCCGTAGCCGACGGCGATTCAGGCGCAGCCACTGCAAGGCGATGATGGTGGCAGCGTTCGCCGCGCGGCCGTCGGCAACCGCCCTCAAGGCCCGCGCATAGGGCAGAGCCACCACCTGGATATCCTCGCCCTCCCTCGCCACACCGTGAATTCCTCCGACCCCGGCGGCGTCTGCGATGCCGCAGTACAAGGAAACGGTCTCCGAGCTCGCGCCCGGGCTGGGGTGGTACTCTACGATAGGGAGCAAGACCTCCGGCCGGCAGCCGGCCTCCTCCAGCGATTCGCGCAATGCCACCTGCTCAGGCGTCTCGCCAGGCTCGACAATGCCTGCCACGACCTCCAGCAGCCAGGGCCCATCGGGCCCATGTAGTGCCCCGATGCGGAATTGCTCGACCAGCACCACCCGATCGAGTCGCGGATCAAACAGCAGGACCGCAGCTGCGCCACCACGTGCCAGAAGCTCTCGCACCAAGGGGTCGCTCATGCCGCCCTTGAACAAGCTGTGGCGCAGCCGATATCTTTCCAGAGTGAAAAAGCCCTGGTATACGGTGGTCTGCTCCAGCACCCGCACTTGTCTGTCGAATTTGTCGGCCATCTTTCTCTGCTCTGCGGCAAGGATCCGCCGCGGTGCGCATCGAGAACGTGGAACCCATAGGAGTCGTCCCGAAAGCTCTCGCACGAGGCCCTCCGCGACACGCTGCAAGTACGTCCCTGTAGACTCCTCCGCGGGCTCTCTCCCGCCGCCGGTCGCTTCCACCCCGCGGGAGGACTTTCGCCATGATTGATACTGTCCGTGAGCGCATTGCCCGTGGGACCTGAGGTCTCGCAGATCGCCGCGGTCATCCTGGCCGGCGGGCGCGGCAGGCGCATGGGCGGCCGCGACAAAGGTCTGGTGACCATCGACGGCGAGCCTATGATCGACCGTGTCATCTCCCGCCTGCGCCCCCAGGTGGGTGAGATGCTGATCAGCGCCAATCGCAGCCTAAATTCATACAGGCGCCGGGGGCTTCCCGTGATTGCCGATAGTCTGGGGCCGTATCTCGGTCCCCTCGCCGGGATTCTCAGTGCACTCGATGCCACCAGGCGGCCCTTGCTGCTCTGTGTGCCATGTGACATGCCGCTCCTGCCGTCGGATTTGGCCGAACGACTGCACCTGGGCCTGATGGCCGCGGATGCAGACGCCAGTGTTGCCTGCGTCGGAGCACAAATGCATCCGGTCGTCTGTTTGCTGCGGCGGGAGCTGATCGAGTCCCTGCGGGCGTTTCTGCAGGGCGGCGGGCGCAAGACGGGAAGATGGCTGCAGTCTCTGCACCTGGCACGGGTGGATTTTGCCGACCAGCACCGAGCCCTCGTCAACCTGAACTCGGAGCATGACCTCGCAATGCTCGCTGCCGCTGTCGACGATTCCTGAATGGCATCCGATGCTCCGATGCAAGGACAAGCAGGGCGTGCCGCGTGCAGGCAGGCGCCTGCCGCGCACCGAATCAAGACGCCGCGGTGGGCGCCACCACGGCAGCGCCCACCCATCCCGGCGCGTAGACGGACCTACGCGCCCGGCGGCAGACCCGTGACGTTAGCGGGACAATTCAGGCCGAGTTCTTCGGCGGACGCCCGGGTCCACGGCGTTTGCCGGTAGTCGCCCGCTTGCCCGCGGGCCGGCCGGGTTTTCCTCTTGCCGCATAGTCGTTTTCGAACTTCTCCTCAGCGGCCTTGAGCGCGGCAGCTTTCGCCTCGGCCTTCTTCGCTTCCTGCGCCTTCACGGTCTCCATGGCCTTGGCGATGGCAGCCGCTTCCATCGCCTTGGAGCTCTGCTTGAGATCCGCGGTCATCGCACGCATCTTCTCCCTCAGCGCCTTCTCCTGCTCGGCGCCGCGGCGTATGGCGGCACGCCATTTTTCCTTGGCAGTCTTTTCGCGCTCCAGCGCCTTGGCAAGCTGTGCGCGCAGCCTATCCGCTGCGGCGGTACGCGAAGCGGCCCCCGCGGGTGCTTTCTCGGCAGCCATCTTGGCGGCCGTAGCACGTGTAGCGCGTGATTTCGTTGCGCGCTTTGCCGGCTCTGTTGCCCCTGCCTCTGTCTTTCTTGGTCTAGGCATCGTTGCGGACTCCTGAATTAGCGTTCTTGTGGATTGGTCGAATTAATTAAATCACATTCCATTACTATTGTGAAATTCTGCAGGCAATTTTCTTTGCGCTGCAGGATGCTTAGCAGAGAAAAGTCCCCGCTATCGAGCCCCAGAGCATATCTATCGGCGCAGCCCGCGGGCGCACGAGCCAGCCTGCAGCCACCCTCCCGCTGTCGTGACACCACGGAATTCGTAATTCCGAAGTTTCCCGTTGCCACGGGGCAAGGGACGAAGGCAGCTGCGCACACCCGCCGGCGCACGGCATCTATCCACTATTGCATAGCGATTCCTAGCCACCAATTGCCCGCTCCGTGCGCCCCGGAGTAGCATGACCCAATGAGCGCTGTTATGCCGTGGCTGATCACGGGTGCTCGGATCGTGACGGGTGCGTCCGTCTAAACTCAGCTGTGGAGGTCGTGCATGGCGGATCAAAGTGCCGTCGAGGTCGAGGTGATGAGCGCCGCGGGCGGCGAGCCTCAATCTTCTGGGCTGGCCGTTTCTTCCGCCCTGCTGCCCCCGACCTTGCACATACTGCCCGTCGCCGAAAGGCCATTTTTTCCGCCGCAGACGGTTCCGGTGCTCCTGGACGAAGAGCCCTGGCTGGAGACCGTGCAGAAGATCGGCGAGACCGAGCACCACCTGGCGGGACTGCTGCTGGCCCGCCCAGACCATGTCCATGAGCTCACCACGCGGGAATTCTTCGAGGTCGGGACGGTTGTGCGTGTGCACCATCCCATGCGCTCCTCGGGCAATATCCAGTTTATCGCCGAAGGCCTGCAGCGTTTTCGGGTGCTGAGCTGGCTCACCGAGGCACCGCCATTCGTTGCCCGCATCGAGCGTCCTGCGGAGGATGACTATGCCAATGCCGACGAGCTGCGTGCCTACGCCATCGCGATTATCAATACCATCAAGGAGCTGATGCCGCTGAATCCGCTCTATAGCGAGGAGCTCAAGTTCTTCCTGAACCGCTTCGGACCCAATGAGCCCTCGCCGCTGACCGATTTCGCCGCTAGCCTTACGACGGCCCCGAAGCTGCAGCTGCAGGAGGTCCTGGAGACTTTCCCCTTGTTGCGGCGGATGGAAAAGGTGCTGGTGCTGATCAAGAAGGAGCTGGACGTGGCGAAGCTGCAGGCTCAGATTCGCGAGCGCGTGGAGGAAAAGCTCTCCGAACAGCAGCGCCAGTTCTTCCTACGTGAGCAGCTCAAGGCCATCCAGAAGGAGCTCGGCATCGCCAAGGACGACCGTACCGCGGAGCTGGACCGGTTCCGAGAACGGTTGCAGGCTCTGAACGTCCCGAAGGGCGCCCGCCAGCGCATCAATGAGGAGATGGACAAGCTCTCGGTGCTGGAGGCCGGATCTCCGGAGTACGCCGTCACCCGCAACTACCTAGACGTGCTGACCAGCCTGCCCTGGGGACACTACTCCAAAGACATGCTGGATCTGCAAAGGGGCCGCGTAATCCTCGACCGGGACCACGATGGGCTGCAGGATGTCAAGGATCGCATCATAGAATTCCTCGCCATCGGGGCACTGAAAGGCGAGATTGCCGGCTCCATTCTCTTGCTGGTGGGGCCACCCGGTGTCGGCAAGACGTCCATCGGCCGCTCCATCGCGGAGGCGCTGGGACGCAGATTCTATCGCTTCTCTCTAGGCGGCATGCGCGATGAGGCCGAGATCAAGGGGCATCGTCGCACCTACATAGGGGCCATGCCCGGAAAATTCATTCAGGCCATCAAGGAGGCGGGAACGGCAAATCCCGTTCTGATGCTGGACGAGATAGACAAGGTCGGCAGCTCTTATCTTGGGGATCCCGCCTCGGCACTGCTGGAAGCTCTGGACCCCGAGCAGAATGTGGATTTCCTCGACCACTATCTGGACGTGCGCTTCGACCTCTCCAAGGTCCTGTTCATCTGTACCGCCAATCAGCTTGACACCATCCCCCAGCCCCTCCTGGATCGAACGGAGGTCATCCGCCTTTCGGGCTATATCACGGCCGAGAAGCTACTGATTGCCAGGCACCATCTTTGGCCGCGCCAACTGGACAGGGCCGGGCTAAAGAAGTCCAGATTGCAGATCTCCGATGCGGCGCTGCGGCTGGTCATCGAAGGCTATGCCCGAGAGTCCGGTGTGCGCAATCTCGAAAAGCAGCTCGGGCGCATCGTGCGCAAGGCGGTCGTGAAGCTGCTGGGCGGCGAGCCGGGGCCGCTGCGCGTGGGCGTCAAGGAGATCGAGACCTATCTGGGCAAGCCGTGGTTTCAGAAGGAGCGGGCGCTGGTTGGCGTCGGAGTGGTGACCGGGCTGGCCTGGACGGCGATGGGCGGCGCCATTCTCAGCGTAGAGGCGACCCGCGTCCACACCAAGCACCGTGGCTTGAAGCTGACCGGCAAGTTGGGCGACGTGATGCGGGAATCCGCTGAAATTGCCTATAGCTACATCGCCTCCCATCTCGCGGCGTTCGAAGGCGACCCCGCGTTCTTCGACGAGACCTACGTGCATCTGCATGTGCCAGAGGGCGCCACTCCCAAAGACGGCCCCAGTGCAGGCATCACGATGGCCACTGCTCTATTATCACTGGCCAGAGGTCAACGACTGGGCCGCCCGCTGGCGATGACGGGAGAGCTGACGCTTACCGGTCAGATACTACCGGTGGGAGGAATCCGCGAGAAGGTGATCGCAGCCCGCCGCAGCAAAATTTCGGAGCTGCTGCTGCCAGAGGCCAATCGGGCGGATTTCGAAGAGCTGCCGGAGCATGTACGGTCCGGCAT
>CAYQDX010000117.1:0-10669 GCA_964416345.1 uncultured Ectothiorhodospiraceae bacterium | reverse complement strand
CCAGGGCGCCAAGCCCGGCGAAGGCGGCCAGCTCCCAGGGCACAAGGTGGACGCGACCATCGCCCGGGTGCGGCACTCCACCCCGGGTGTGGGGCTCATCTCACCTCCGCCCCACCACGACATTTACTCGATCGAGGATCTGGCACAGCTGATTCACGATCTGAAGAACGTGAACCCTCGGGCCCGCATCAGCGTGAAGCTGGTCTCGGAGGTGGGTGTGGGCACCGTGGCGGCGGGCGTCTCCAAGGCGCATGCCGATCACGTGACCATCGCCGGCTATGACGGCGGGACCGGCGCCAGTCCGCTGACGTCCATCAAGCACGCCGGCTCGCCCTGGGAGATCGGCCTCGCCGAGACTCACCAGACCCTGGTGATGAACCGCCTGCGCGGGCGCATCGCCGTGCAGGTGGACGGCGGCCTGCGCACCGGACGCGACGTGGTCATCGGTGCCCTGCTGGGAGCCGACGAGTTCGGCTTTTCCACGGCACCGCTGATCGCCGAAGGCTGCATCATGATGCGCAAGTGCCACCTCAACACCTGTCCGGTGGGTGTGGCGACGCAGGATCCCGAGCTGCGCAAGCGCTTCACCGGAAAGCCTGAGCACGTGGTGAACTATTTCTTTTTCGTCGCCGAAGAGGTGCGCCGGATCATGGCCCAGCTCGGCTTCCGCTCCTTCGCCGAGATGATCGGCCAGCGCGACCGGTTGGACATGCGCCGCGCGATCAGTCACTGGAAGGCCAAAGGCCTGGACTTCTCGCGCATCCTGGCCAAGCCTCAGGCGGCGCCGGAGGTGGCCATCTACAATTGCGAGGTCCAGGACCATGGCCTGGACAGGGCGCTCGACCGGCAGCTCGTCGAGCAGGCCATGCCGGCCCTGGAGTCGGGCAAGCCCGTGCGCATCGACACGCCCATACGCAATACCAACCGCACGGTGGGCGCCATGCTCTCGGGCGAGGTGGCCCGCCGCTGCGGCTTCGAAGGCCTGCCCGAGGACAGTATCTACATCAAGGCTCACGGAACCGCCGGGCAGAGCTTCGGCGCCTGGCTCGCCAGCGGTGTGACCATCGAGCTGGCCGGAGAGGCCAACGACTACGTGGGCAAGGGTCTGTCGGGCGGCCGGCTGGTGATCTATCCGCCGCCGGGGACGCAGATCGTTCCCGAGGAGAACATCATCGTCGGCAATACGGTGCTCTACGGCGCCGTCTCCGGGGAATGCTTCTTCCGCGGGGTGGCGGGTGAGCGCTTCGCGGTGCGCAACTCCGGTGCCGTCGCCGTCGTCGAGGGCGTGGGTGACCACGGCTGCGAGTACATGACCGGGGGTGTGGTGGTGGTGCTGGGCGGCACCGGACGCAACTTCGCCGCGGGAATGAGCGGCGGCATCGCCTATGTGCTGAACGGGACGGGTGACTTCGAGCGCCGCTGCAATCTGGCGATGGTGGAGCTGGAGCCGGTGGTGGACGAGGACGAGGCCCTGGAGAGCCTGGATCACCAGGGCGGTGATATGGAGACCCACGGCCGGGTGGATGTCAGCCACGACATGACGCGTTTCGACGCCCAGCGCCTGAGGGGCCTGATTGAGAAGCACCTGCACTATACGGACAGCACGCGGGCCCGGGAGATCCTGGAGCACTGGGACGAGTACCTGCCCAAGTTTGTCAAGGTCATGCCCATCGACTATCGCCGCGCGCTGCAGGAGATGAAGCTGGCCCGCGAGTCGGCCCTCGGCGTCACGGCGTCAGTGGGGGGACTGTGAGCATGGGCAAGCCCACCGGATTCATGGAGATATCACGCCAGGACCGCGCCTATGTGCTGCCGGCAGACCGGATTCAGCACTACCGGGAGTTCGTCATCCCGCTGCCCGAGGAAGAGGTGAGCCGGCAGGGGGCCCGCTGCATGGACTGCGGCATACCTTATTGCCACGAGGGCTGCCCGGTGAGCAACATCATTCCCGACTGGAACGATCTGGTGTATCGGGGCGACTGGCGCCAGGCCATCGAGGTGCTGCATTCCACCAACAACTTCCCCGAGCTCACCGGACGCATCTGTCCTGCGCCCTGTGAGGCTGCCTGCACCCTCAACATCGACGATGATCCGGTCACCATCAAGACCATCGAGTGCGCCATCGTGGACAAGGCCTGGGAAGAGGGTTGGATCAAGCCGCACATCGCCCCGCACAAGAGCGGCAAGCGCGTGGCCGTGGTCGGCTCCGGGCCGGCAGGGCTGGCCTGCGCCCAGCAGTTGGCGCGGGCGGGACACCGGGTGGATCTCTACGAGAAGAGCCCCCGCATCGGTGGCCTTCTGCGCTATGGGATCCCCGACTTCAAGCTGGAGAAGCGGCACATCGATCGTCGCATCTCCCAGATGCGTGCCGAGGGCGTCCACTTCCACCCCCGCACCCACATCGGTGTCGGCGTGCCTGCGGACAAGCTGCTCGAAGACTTCGATGCCGTGGTGCTGACGGGGGGCTCGGAGCAGCCACGGGATTTGCCGGTGTCCGGTCGGGAGCTTGCCGGGGTGCACTTCGCCATGGATTTCCTCACCCAGCAGAACCGCCGGGTGGGCGGCGAATCGGTCGCGGAGCAGGACGCCATCAGTGCGCGCGACAAGCATGTGGTGGTTATCGGCGGCGGCGACACGGGCTCCGACTGCATCGGCACCTCGATCCGTCAGGGCGCCCTAACGGTGACCCAGATCGAGATTCTGCCGCGTCCGCCGGACAAGGAGAACAAGGGCCTCACCTGGCCGGACTGGCCGAACAAGCTGCGGACCTCCTCATCGCAGGATGAAGGCTGCAGCCGGGACTGGGAGATGGCGACCCAGCGCTTCAGCGGCGAGGACGGCCGCGTGAGCATCCTGCACGCCATCCGGGTGGAGTGGACGAAGGACGCGGAGGGGCGCTGGCAGATGCATGAGATCCCGGGCAGCGAGCTCGGGTTGCAGGCCGACTTGGTGCTGCTGGCCATGGGATTCGTCCATCCGGTGCACGCCGGCATGCTGGACCAGCTGGCACTCGCCCGCGACGGGCGCGGCAATGTCCAGGCCGCCACCGAGGGGCCCAATGCCTATCAGACCAGCAATCCGAAGGTGTTCGCGGCGGGGGACATGAGGCGGGGTCAGAGTCTGGTGGTTTGGGCCATACGCGAGGGCCGCCAGGCGGCGCGGGCGGTGGATGCCTTCCTCATGGGTGTCTCCGAGCTGCCACGCTAGGCAGGCCGGCGTCGGCCGGCCGGGCAGACCTGCGCGGGTCAGGGGGTCCCAGCACGCCGTCCCAACACTGCCAGCTGGAGGCCAGCCTGGCGTCGGGGTGGAAGACCAGCTCGTGCACCACGCCTCCGGCGCGGCGCCGGGCGACTTCCAGCTGGGCGAGGTCGGCGCCCTCGAGCACCACGTCCATGTCTCCGTAGCGCCACACCTCCACGTAGTAGTAATAGCCCATCACCTGGCGCCGGAAACGGAACCGCGGGTCCCGGCCGATCCGCTCCAGTAGGGGGATCATGTCCACCCGCTTGCGCTCGCTGTAGGCCACCACATGGTTGCGCAGTACCGAGCCGTAGTCGAGCTGCATGAGCTGACGGAAGATCACGTTATTCACGCCCAGGTCTTGGGCGAAGGCGAGATACTCCAGCACCGCTCCGAAGCTCCGTACCCCGTCACGCAGCAGCACGCAGGATAGCCGTACCCGGGTGTCGCCGCGTCTCGCCTGGGCCGCCACCTCTCGCAGGCCGGCCGGGCACAGCCCTTCCCGATAGCCCATCAGCTGCGCATTGTGCTCCTGGTCGGGGTGGGCGCGACTGATGTTGAGATGCTGCACCCCCGTGGCGAGTATCCAGTCCAGCACCCGCCTGCCTTCCCGCTGATCCAGCAGGCCTGAGCCGTTGGTGGTGACGGTACGGCGGCGGGCCTCATGAGCCCGCAGGATTCTCAGGATGCGGGGCAGGCGGGGGTCGATACTGGGCTCGCCACCGGTCACCGAGACGCTGGGAGCCAGCGGCCGCAGGGCGTGCAGAGTCTGCTCCAGAGCGGCGAAATAGCGCCCGTCGTCGGGCTCCACGCGTTTCTGGGCGTCGAGTGCTCGGCCCCGAGCGGCCGGACGCAGCTCCTCCACGCAGAACGGGCAGCGCGCATTGCAGCGCTGCGCGCTATAGATGGAGAGGTTGGCATTGGCGTAGACCCGCAGCGGCTGACCCCACAAGCTCAGGGGCACCGTGCCCCGGGCCGAGCTGTTGCGCTCGAGATCGAAGGCCCGGGATTGACGCCGACGCCAGTCCGCGACGAAATTTCCGCGCTCCGGCTGCTCTTGCGCCGGGCTATGGGTGCCGATCTCTCTCATGGCAGCCTACGCATGGCCTCGGAGCGCCCGATGAGATCCTGGCCGTGGCTGCTGCCGTCGGGATTCACCAATATAAAATCGTGCCCCGCCAGGAAGGGCGGATCCCAGCCGCGCTCCCGCGCGGCGAAGCCATAGCGCTGGAGAAAGAACACATTGGCATGCTCCATCAGCCCGGCACGGCCGACGGCCTCCACCACGGCGGCATCGTCGTCGGCCCGCCCGCGGCGCCGGCGTACATTGAGCACGAAGAGGCGCTCGCCGCCGGCTGCGGCAATGTGGTCTCGCAGCGCGGTTGCCAGCGCCAGCAAGCCGGGGTCCCGGGCCAGCAGGTGGTGATTGACCGATAGCTTCAGGGTCAGCGGCGCGCCCAGACGCGCCAGCCAGGGCCCCAGACGTGTTTTGGAGCGGGGCAGTGCCACCCCGTTGGTGCACAGCACCAGCCGCGCGCAGCGGGGATGCCCGCGGGCGAGGGCAACGAAACTCCAGAAGTCCGGATGCAGCGTGGGCTCGCCGCCCTCGAGCTGCAGCTCGAATCGGCCCTCCGCAGGCAGCCGGGCCGCGAGGGCGGTCGGCTCCAGCCAGGTGCTCCCGGCCCCTGAGGAGCAGGTGCTGCACCACGGACAGGCCCGGTTGCAGTGGTTGGTGAGGGCCGCATAGATCCGGGGGGGGCGCCTCGGCGTGGGGTGGTCCAGGGGCGGCGCATCAGCGGCCGCCGGCCTCTCGGCCGGTCCGGCACTGGCTGAGCTGGAGTCTCGCATGCGGGAATTTATACCACAGCCGGGCGCCGGCCCAATGACGTTATACTGCCTACCCCCAACCGGCGCGAGGAGACATGAGCAGCGACGACCCACGAGCCAGCTACCACGCCCTCGGCCCCGACGCCGTGCTCGGTGCCGTCGAGGCGCTGGGTTGGCGTCCGGACGGTCGGCTGCTCGCGCTCAGCAGCTACGAGAACCGCGTCTACCAGATCGGCGTGGAGGACGCCGCCCCGGTGGTGGCTAAGTTCTATCGGCCGGCGCGCTGGAGCGACGAGGCCATCCTCGAGGAGCACGCCTACACCCTGGCCCTGGCCGCGCTGGAGGTGCCGGTGGTGGCTCCTCTTGCCGAAGCCGATGGCCGTACCCTGCACCGCCGGGGCGTCTATCGCTTCGCCGTCTATCCTCGCCAGGGCGGGCGGCCGCCGGAGCTGGACGACCTCGACCAGCTCGAGCAGCTCGGCCGCTTCCTCGGGCGCATCCACGCCCTGGGAGAGGTGCGGGCCTTCAGTCATCGGCCTACCCTGGACGTCGAGCAATTCGGGGTCCAGTCCTACCGCTACCTGCTGGAGCACGGCTGGCTGCCGGTGGAGCTGGAGCTGTCCTATCGCACCCTGGCCGAGGATCTGCTGCTGCGCATCGAGGCCTGCTATGCCCGGGCCGGCCCGGTGCGCTACATCAGGCTGCACGGTGACTGCCACCCCGGCAACGTGCTTTGGACCGACGCCGGTCCGCACATCGTCGACTTCGACGACGCGCGCATGGGCCCGGCAATCCAAGACCTTTGGATGCTCCTGTCCGGCGACCGGCGGCAGATGACGGTGGGTCTGGACGCGGTCCTGGAGGGATACACCCAGTTCCGCGGCTTCGATGCCCGCGAGCTGAATCTGGTAGAGGCCCTGCGCACCCTGCGTATGATGCACTACGCAGCCTGGCTGGCGCGGCGCTGGTCGGATCCGGCCTTTCCCCGGGCCTTCCCCTGGTTCAACGAGCGGCGCTACTGGGATGAGCACATCCTGTCGCTGCGGGAGCAGGCCGCCCTCATGGAGGAGCCGCCGCTGCAGTGGTCTTGACGCTCAGGCACCTCGGCGCCAGCGCTGCAGGCGCTCCACCCAGCGCAGCACCCGCTGCGGCTGATGGGCCCGCCTCCAGACACCGGCGGCGTGCTTGTTGGCCTCGCTGAATGTGGGGTACACATGGATGGTGCCGAGGATCCGATTAAGCCCATAACCGTTGCGCATGGCGGCGATGAATTCGGGCAGCAGCTCGCCGGCATGCTCGCCCGCGATGGCGGCGCCCAGTATCTTGTCGCGGCGCGGGACCGTCAGCACCTTCACCAGGCCGCAGGCCGCCTCGTCGGCGATGGCGCGATCCAGCTCCGCCAGATCGAAGCGCGTGACCTCGAAAGGGATGCCCCGCTCCGTGGCCTCGGTCTCGCTCAATCCTACCCTGGCGATCTCCGGCTCGGTAAAGGTCGTCCAAGGAATCACCGAATAGTCGACCCGGAAGCGCTTGAGCCCGCCGAGCAAGGCGTTGACCGTCGCATACCAGGCCTGGTGCGCAGCCGTATGGGTGAACTGGTAGGGGCCTGCCACGTCACCGCAGGCGTAGACGTTGGGCAGTGAGGTCTGCAGCTGTTCGTCGACCTGGATGGTGCCCTCCGGCGACAGGGCGACGCCCAGGGGCTCCAGGCCCAGGTCGCCCGTGTTGGCGGTGCGGCCCAGTGCCAGCAGGAGCGCATCGAGCTCGATCTCGACCTGCTCTCCGGCGTGCTCGGCCAGCAGCCGCCTCTGGCCGTCCTGCAGGCGGAATTCCAGGCTCCGATGACCCAGGCGCAGCTCGATGCCCTCCGACCGGAAGCGCTCCGCCAGCAGCTCGGAGAGCTCCGGGTCCTCCCGGCTCAGCAGCCGTGGACCGCGCTGCACCAGGGTCACTCGGCTGCCCAGACGCTGGAAGCACTGGGCCAGCTCGCAGCCGACGGGTCCGCCGCCCAGCACCAGCAGGCGCGGTGGAAGCTCCCGCAGGCTCCATACCGTGTCCGAGGTCCAATAGCCCATCGCTTCGATGCCTGGGATGTTGGGCACCCGGGGCGCGGCACCGCTGGCGATGACGATGCTGCGGGTGGTGAGCACCCGACCTGCCACCTCCACGGTATAGGGCGAGGTGATGCGGGCCTCCCCCTGGATGACGTCCACTCCCAGGCCACGGTAGCGCTCCGCGGAGTCGTGGGGAGCCACCTGGCCGATCACCCGCTGGACCCGCTCCATGACCTGGGCGAAATCCACCTCGGCCGACGCCGAGCGCAGCCCCAGGGCCTCGGCGCGGCGCAGCTCGGCCAGCAGCCGGGTGGTGCGGATCAGGGCCTTGGACGGCACGCAGCCGGTGTTGAGACAATCCCCGCCCATGCGGTGCCGCTCGATGAGCGAGACCTTGGCCCGCACCGCCGCCGCCACGTAGGCGCTCACCAGCCCCGCCGAGCCGGCCCCGATCACTACCAGATTGCGGTCGAAGCGGCGCGGCCGCGGATATCGCCGCAGTCTGCGGCGCGCGCTCAGGCGGGTCACCACGCGGCGGGCCACCCAGGGGAACACGGCCAGCAGGGCGAAGGAGGCCAACAGTCCCGGCGACAGGATGGCGCCGACGCTGTCGACCGTCGCAAGCTGGGTGCCGGCGTTGACGTATACCAGGGTCCCGGGAAGCATGCCGAGCTGGCTGACCCAATAAAAGGTCCACGGCCGCATGGCGGTCAGTCCCAGGACCAGATTAATGGCGAAGAACGGGAACGCCGGCACCAGGCGCAGGGCGAACAGGTACAGGGGCCCGTCCCTGGCCATACCCTCGTTGACCGCCCGCAGGTGGCTGCCGAGTCGGGACTGCACCAAGTTCCGCAGCAGGACGCGGGCCACGAGGAAGGCGACGGTGGCACCGAGGGAAGAGGCGAACGAGACCAGGAGGGTGCCTTCCGCCAGACCGAAAACGGCGCCTCCTGCCAGGGTCATGATGGCGGCACCCGGCAGGGACAATCCGGTCACCAGCACGTAAGCTCCGAAGTATATCGCCGCCGACTGCCACGGATGAGCGTCGCGGTAGGCCTCGATGAGCTGCTGCTGGGACTTGAAATACGCGACGCTCAGATACTGTCCCAGGTCCAACCAGTAGAACGCGACAACTAGTACGACCAGCGCCGCGGCTACCCACAAACGTTTCATGCGAATCCCGCCACCGGGGCGGGCGGCTGCTCAGTCATCGCGGACGTGCTCCGGCAGACTGGCGAGCAGCGCCCGCAGGGCCCGCGGTGCGCTGCGACGCACCGCTTCTTCCACACTCACCCACTCCCGAATGCGAAAGTCCTCGTCCCAGATAGGGTGTTGTTGCCGCACCTCGAGGGTGTACACCTCAACCGTACAGGTTCCGCCCCACTTGTCGTATTGGTAATTGCCGATCGGTTCCGGCGAGAGCCGGCCCTCGATGCCCGCTTCCTCCAGTGCCTCCTTGGCTGCAGAGGCCGCGGCCGAGAGATCGGGCTCGCGGATGCCCTTGGGCAAGACCCAGCGCCTGCGCTTGCGGGAAGTGATCATGAGCACCTCCAGGCCCTCGTCGGTCGTGCGATAGGGAACGACCGCCGACTGATCGTAGTAGTAGGCCGGCTTGCTCGGCGTGCGTGCAGTGGACATGGGAGATTCTCACATTTGGGCGCCGACCACGACTCGGTCGCGCCCGGCGTTCTTGGCCGCGTAGAGGGCGGCGTCCGCCGCCGCCAACAGCTCCTCGCCCATGACGGCGAAGTCCTCCCGCAGGCCGTTGGGGCGGGACTCCGCCACCCCTATGGACACCGTTGCCTGGGCGCTTCGCTCGGCCCCCAGGTGCAAGGGAGCGGCGGCCACCGCGGCCCGGATGCGCTCGGCCAGCAGCTGCGCATCCCCAAGGCACGTATGGGGCAGCAGCACGGCAAACTCCTCCCCGCCGTAGCGAGCAACCAGGTCGGAGGCGCGCAGCTGCTCGCGTATGCGCTGGGCCACGGCTTGCAGCAGATGGTCGCCTGCCGCGTGGCCATGGGTGTCGTTGATGCGCTTGAAGTGGTCCATATCCAAGAACAGGCAGCTCACCGGCTCGCCGTAGCGGGCCGCCCGGGTCAGCTCGTCGCGCAGGCGACCCTCCAGCTGGCGCCGATTCGGCAGGCCGGTGAGCAGGTCCGTGAGGCCGATGAGCACCAGGCGCTCACGATTGATGGCACCATCCAGGCACACCGCGCCCACGGCCGCGAGCCGCTGCAGGAAGTCCGTGGCGTGGGCGCGGGTGAATCGGCTCGAGTCGCGGCTGGCGCAGGCGATCACCCCCAGCAGGCATCCCTGATTTCGCAGGGGCAGCAGTGCGACGCTCTCCAGTGCCAGTGCACCGCCGATCAGTGCCTTGTGGGCGGAGGTGAGGGGCCCTACCCAGGGGCGCTTCAGCTCCTGCAGCGGCGATCCGTCCTCGATGAAGCTCAGGCCTGGAATATCGGCGGAGTCGCAGCCGCAGGCATGGAACAGCTGGCGCAGCGCATATTCGGGGTCCCACAGCACCAGGGACACGTGATCCAGGGCGAAGCCCCGGGCCAGCCCGGCCACCATCCGTTGCAGCAGCTCCGGTAGGGAGCCGGCCGTCAGCAAATCCAGCTCCTTGGCCGCGAAGCGGCGCAGCAGGGCGTCGTTCTCCGTCGCCTGATCGGCCAGCGCACGCAGGCGGTGGCGCAGCTCACGGTTCTCGCGCAGCAGGTCCGTGCTCACGCCGTCCCCTCCAGGTGCCCTGTGCCCGCGACATGGACGGCGATGGCTTGCAGGAAGTCACCCCCGTAGCGGGCGAGCTTGAGCTCGCCCACGCCCGTGATGCAGCGCAGCTCCTCTGCGCTGGCGGGCCGGCGAGCCGCCATCTCCAGCAGGGTAGCGTCATTGAATATGACATACGGAGGCACGCCCTGGGTGCTGGCGAGCCGGCGGCGCAGCTCGCGTAGCGCGTCGAACAGCGGATCGCCGCGCCCTGCCTGGGGTGGCGAGCTCATGCTGGCCCGGCGCCGTGGCTTGCCGCCTTCGCGCCGCAGCTTCAGGTGCTGCTCGCCGCGCAGCACCGGCCGCGCCTGCTCCGTGAGCCGTAGGGATCCGTGGCCGGCGAGATCCACCGTGAGCAGGCCCCGGGCGACCAGCTGGCGAAATACGGAGCGCCACTGGCCGGCCTCCAACTCCTGGCCGATGCCGAAGGTGCTAAGGCGCTGATGGCCGAAGCTGCTCACCCGTGCGTTGGCGTTGCCCCTGAGCACGTCGATGAGATGGTTGACTCCGAAGCGCTGTCCGGTGCGATAGACGCAGGACAGCGCCTTCTGCGCCGCTTCGGTCCCGTCCCAGGTCTGCGCGGGCTGCAAACAGTTGTCGCAGTTGCCGCAGGGCCGCTCCAGGGTCTCTCCGAAATAGCGAAGCAGCACCTGCCGCCGACAGCTGGTGACCTCGCACAGTCCGAGTATGGCCTCCAGACGCCGCCGCTCCACGCGCTTGCGCTGCTCGTCGCTGGCGGAGCTTTCCAGCATCTGGCGCAGCGTCACGACATCCTGCAG
>CAYQDX010000116.1:0-10779 GCA_964416345.1 uncultured Ectothiorhodospiraceae bacterium | reverse complement strand
TATGGCCATCGACCCAACCACACGACAGCGACAGGAGGCCATCATGGCACAAAAGATACTCATTACCGGGGCGAGCGGCGGTTTCGGCAACCTCACGACGAGAACCCTGCTGGCCAGAGGACACACGACCGTCGCCTCGATGCGGGACCCCTATGGCAGTAACCGATCCAGCGCCGACGAGCTGGCGGCGGCCGGCGCCCACATCGTCGAAATCGACGTCACCGACGACGCGAGTGTGGTGGCGGGAGTGCAGGCGGCGATCGAGCAGGCCGGCGGTCTGGACGTGCTGGTCAACAACGCCGGCATCGGTGCGCTGGGACTGCAGGAGGCGTTTACCCCGAACGATTGGCAGCGACTGTTCGATATCAACGTCTTCGGCGTACAACGAATGAACCGGGCGATCCTTCCGTACTTTCGCCAGCGGAAATCGGGCCTGTTGCTGCACGTCTCCAGTCTGCTCGGACGCATGACAATCCCATTCTACGGCCCCTACAATGCCAGCAAGTGGGCGCTTGAGGCGATGGTCGAGAACTATCGGACCGAGCTTTCCGCATTTAGTGTCGATGCGTGCATCGTCGAGCCGGGCGGTTTTCCGACGGCCTTCATCGACAGGCTGCTGAAACCCAGCGATACCAATCGATATGCCGAATACGGCGACCTCGCCGGGGCACCGGCGGCTGCTCTGGCCAACTTCGAACAAGCGCTAGACGCGAACAGACAGCAGAACCCACAGCTGGTAGCGGATGCCATCGCCGGACTGATCGACACGCCCGCCGGCCGGCGGCCATTCCGCACGGTGGTGGACAGGCTGGGGATGGGAAGCCCGATCGAGGGCTATAACGAGCATCTCGCCGAGGTGACCGCGGGTATCTACACCGCGTTCGGTATGGCGGACATGCTGCAACTGAAAACCTGATGCAAGGATCATCGAATCCGCCGTAAGCTGGCCGACACAACGACGTGCATATCGCCTCGACATGACGCGCAGGCAGGCCTCGGGAAACGATGGAGGTAACAGGCTATGAACATAGGAGTACTTGGCACAGGCGAGGTCGGCCGTGTGCTCGCCGCGGGTCTTGCAGCCCGCGGTCATGACGTGATGATCGGCACCCGCGATCCGACGCAGCAGAAGACTACCGACTGGCTCAGTGCGGCAGGAAGTGGCGTCAGCGCCGGCAAGCTCGCCGCCGCGGCCGCGTTCGGTGAAGTGTTGCTGCTCGCCATTGGCTGGCGCCATATCGAGCAGGCTATCCAGATGGCCGGCCCCGATAATTTCAGCAACAAGGTCGTGATCGATGCGACCAATCCCCTGCAGTTCGATGCCGAAGGCCGGCCGCCGGTGCTCGAGATCGGGCATAGCGATTCGGCGGGCGAATGCATACAGCGCTGGCTGCCTGGCGCGCGCGTCGTCAAGGCGTTCAACACCGTCGGCAACCCGCACATGGTGGATCCGGACTTTCCCGACGGCAAACCGGACATGTTCATCTGCGGAGACGACGATGCGGCGAAGCAGACCGCCGGCAGTCTGATCGAGGAGCTCGGCTGGCCGCCGGTGATTGACCTCGGCGGAATTGAGAATGCACGCTACCTCGAACCGCTGGCCATGGTGTGGATCACGCATTTCTTCAACCAGGGGCTCAACGGCGACCATGCGTCCAAGCTGCTGCGCAAATGAACTGCCGCCCGGCACACAGGGGAACCGCACCAGGGGCAACGAGCTCGACGTGCAAGACGATCTCTTGGAGATCGCGGGAGATTTCGGCCGCGTTGCGGCTCAGCCGACCCAGGCCCGGGCGTTGCGGAACAGCCGCAGCCACGGTGAGTCGGGCGCCCAATCGGCGGGGTGCCACGACAGCTGTACGGTGCGGAACACCCGCTCGGGGTGCGGCATCATGATGGTCACCCGGCCGTCTGTGGTGGTGAAGCCTGTCAGGCCCTCGGGGGATCCGTTCGGGTTGGCGGGATAGGTCTGGGTCGGCCGCCCCCAGTTGTCGACGAAGCGCAGGGCCGCCAGGCCTTGCGCCAGAGTGCTGGCCGCGGCACCCGGGGCGGCGTAGCCGGCGCGACCCTCACCGTGCGCCACCGCGATGGGCAGCCGGGAGCCAGCCATGCCGCCCAGCAGGATGGAAGGCGAATCCAGCACCTCCACCAGGCTCAGGCGCGCCTCGAACTGCTCGGACAGATTACGCTCGAATCGCGGCCACAGCTCGCTGCCGGGTATCAGCTCCTTGAGCGCCGCCAGCATCTGGCAGCCGTTGCACACCCCCAGGGTAAAGGTGTCGGAACGCTCGAAGAACGCCGCGAAGGTGTCCCGTGCGCGCGAATGGTAGAGGATGGACTTCGCCCATCCTTGGCCGGCTCCCAGCACGTCGCCGTAGGAGAAGCCGCCGCAGGCGGCGAGCCCCAGGAAATCGTCGAGGTCCACCTCCCCGCCGAGCACGTCGCTCATGTGCACGTCCACACACTCGAAGCCTGCGGCGTGGAAGGCGGCGGCCATCTCCACCTGGCCGTTGACACCCTGCTCACGCAGGATGGCGACCCGTGGCCGCGCGCCACGGAGGTGGGGCGCGGCCACGTCGTCGTCGACGTCGAAGCTCAGGCGGGCGTTCAAGCCCGGATCGTCCTCGGCGAGGTTGGCCTCCAGCTCCTCCCGGGCGCAGTCCGGGTTGTCCCGCAGGGACTGCAGGTGGAAGGTGGTCTGGGACCAGGCCCGGCGCAGCTCGATCAGAGTGTCCCCCAAAATCTCGCGGCCGCCCCGGGTGAAGGCCACGCGGCGGTCCTCCCGCAGGGTGCCGATGACGTGGCCGTGGCGCGCTAGCTCCGCTTCACGCAGACAGGAGAGCACCTCGTCGGTGTCGCTATGGCGCACCTGCACCACGGCCCCAAGCTCCTCGTTGAACAGGGCCGCCAGGGAGTCCTCGCCCAGGTCGTCCAGCATCACGCTCAAGCCCGTGTTGCCGGCGAAGGCCATCTCACACAGGGTCACGAGCAGCCCCCCGTCGGAACGGTCGTGGTAGGCGAGCAGCAGTCCGGCCTCGTTGAGAGTCTGGAGGGTGGCAAAGAATGCCGCCATATAATGGGGATCCTCCAGATCCGGATGCCGGTGACCCACCTGGCCATAGACCTGGGCCAGAGCAGAGCCGCCGAGACGGTTGCGGCCCTTGCCCAGATCGATGAGCACCAGATCGGTGTCGCCCGCGTCGGTGCGCAACTGCGGCGTCAGGGTGTGGCGTATGTCCTGCACGGGGGCGAAGGCGGAGACGATCAACGACAGGGGAGCGGTCACCTCCCGACGCTCGCCCTCCTGCTGCCAGACCGTCTTCATGGACAGGGAGTCCTTGCCCACCGGTACCGCCAGGCCCAGTGCCGGACACAGCTCCATGCCCACTGCCTTGACCGCCTCGTAGAGTCCGGCGTCTTCTCCCGGATGCCCGCTGGCGGCCATCCAGTTGGCCGACAGCCGCACGTCGCCTAGCCGCGCGATACGCGCCGCGACGATGTTGGTCAGGGCCTCCCCCACCGCCATCCGGGCCGATGCGGCAGCGGAGATCAGCGCCAGCGGAGCGCGCTCGCCCACCGCCATCGCCTCGCCGGTATGAGTCTGGTAGCCGCTGGCGGTGACGGCGACGTCGCTCACCGGCACCTGCCAGGGGCCGACCATCTGGTCTCGCGCCACCAGACCGGTGACGGTGCGATCGCCGATGGTGATGAGGAAGCGCTTGTCCGCCACACCGGGCAGCTGCAGTACCCTTAGCGCGGCCTCGTGCAGATCGATGCCGGCGGTGGTCAGCTCGGGCTTGTGGAAGGTGCGGTGGTGCACGTCCTTCAGCAGCTTGGGGGGCTTGCCGAACAGCAGCGCCAGGGGCAGATCGATGGGTGGGCTGTCCGCAGTGAGCTCGTCTCCCAGCACTAGCTGCTGCTCCTCGGTGACCTCGCCGATGATGGCGACCGGACAGCGCTCGCGCTCACAGAGCGCCTGGAAGGCAGCGGCGGACTCCGGGGCGATACCCAGCACGTAGCGCTCCTGAGCCTCGTTGCACCAGATCTCCATCGGCGACATGCCGGAATCGTCGCAGGGGATGGCCCGCAGCTCGAAGCGGCCGCCGCGGCCGCAGTCGTGGACGATCTCGGGCACTGCATTGGACAGGCCGCCTGCGCCCACGTCGTGGACGGAGATGATGGGGTTGTCCGCGCCCAGCGCCCAGCAGCGGTCTATGACCTCCTGACAGCGGCGCTGCATCTCCGGATTGCCGCGCTGCACCGAGGCGAAGTCCAGATCCTCGGCGCTGCTGCCGGCGGCCATGGAGGAGGCGGCACCACCGCCCAGACCGATGAGCATGGCCGGACCGCCCAGTACGGCGATCTGTGCCCCCGCGGCCAGACGCCCCTTGACGACGTGGCCGGGCCGAATGGTGCCCAGGCCCCCGGAGAGCATGATGGGCTTGTGATAGCCCCGCAGCTCCGGCCCCTGCGGCCCGGGCACCCGCGCCTCGTAGCTGCGGAAGTAGCCGGCCAGTGCCGGACGGCCGAACTCGTTGTTGAAGCCCGCCGCGCCTATGGGTCCTTCCAGCATGATCTCCAGCGCCGAGCGGATGCGCTCCGGGCACCCGAAGTCCTGCTCCCAGGGCTGCTCGGCCCCGGGGATGCGCAGATTCGACACCGAGTAGCCCGCCAGACCCGCCTTGGGCTTGCCGCCGCGCCCGGTGGCGCCGCCATCGCGAATCTCGCCCCCTGCGCCGGTGGCTGCCCCTGGATACGGCGAGATGGCGGTGGGGTGGTTGTGGGTCTCCACCTTGAGCACCAGCGGCACCTGCTCCCGGTGAAAGCGGTACACCCCGTCTTCCGGCGCCGGATACAGCCAGGCGCCCTCGGCACCCTCGATCACGGCCGCGTTGTCCTGATAGGCAGAAAGAATGCCTCCCGGGTGGCTGGCGTGGGTGTTGCGGATCATCTCGAACAGGCTGCGGCTCTGGGGCCGGCCGTCGATGATCCAGTCGGCGCCGAAGATCTTGTGCCGGCAATGCTCCGAGTTGGCCTGGGCGAACATCATCAGCTCCACGTCGGTGGGATTGCGCCGCAGGGACTCGAAGCTCTCCGCCAGGTACGCGATCTCGTCCTCGGCCAGTGCCAGCCCCAGGCTGCGATTGGCCTCCACCAAGGCCTCGATGCCCGCACCGAGCACGTCCACCATGCCCAGCGAGGCCGGGGAGGCATGGGCGAACATCCCCTCGGCGTCCTCCAGATCCGTCAGCACGGCCTCGGTCATGCGGTCGTGCACGAGGGGCGCAAGCCGCTCTAGCGCGTGGCCGCCGAGCGGCTCGCCGTCCTCGGTCTCGACGAAGTAGACCACGCCGCGCTCGATGCGCCGGACCCCGATCAGGCCGCACACATGCGCGATGTCGGTGGCCTTGGACGACCAGGGCGAGACGGTGCCGGGTCGCGGGATCACCAGCAGGGCGGGGGGCTCCGGGCTCGCCGGCGGCGCCGGGGCACCGTAGTCCAACAGACGATCCAGAACGTGACGCTGGTCCGCAGACAGCTGCTGCTCCAGGTCCACAAAATGCAGGTAACGGGCCTGTATCCCCACGACCCTGGCCAGCTGCACCTTGTCGAGGAGCTTGGTGAGTCGAAACGCAGAGAGGGCATTGCTGCCACGGAGTCGAAGCATGAGTGGCCTGTGGTCAGGGATCTGAGTGAGAAGCGCAACTATACTGCAGTGCCCGGAGTTGTTGAACTCCGGGGCGGCGGCACGGCCGGCTTGTGAGGCGCGGGCGATTGGGGAACCATTGGCAAAACGCTGGCGCCAAGACCGGCGGTGATGACCGGAGTGACGACAGCCTCAATGCCTGGACTTGCACGCCTGTTGGTTGTGACTGTGGCCTGTGCCGTGCTCGTCGCCTGCGGCCGACCCGTACCCCAGATCGAGCAGATCAAGCAGCGTGGCGAGCTTGTAGTCGTCACCCGCAGCAATCCCACGACCTACTACGAGGGTGCCGACGGCCCCGAAGGCTTCGAATATGAGCTGGCGGAGCGATTCGCCGCCAGCCTGGGGGTCGCTCTGCGGGTCGTTGTCGCGCCAACCGTCACCGATCTTTTTCGCCGCCTGCGCCGCCGGGAAGTGGACTTTGCCGCCGCCGGCCTGACCATCACCAAGGCCCGTACCGACCGCTACCGGTTCACCCCCCCCTACTACTTCGTCAAGCAGCAGCTCATCTATCGTGAAGGCACGCCCCGGCCCAAGTCGGTGGACGACCTGAGCAAGGGCACCCTGGAGGTAATCGCCGCCAGCTCCCACGTGGAGCGCCTGCGCGAGCTGCGCAAGCAGCACCCCGGCCTGGCCTGGAACGAGAACTCGGAGTACTCCAGCGTCGAGCTCTTGGAGCTGGTGTGGGAGCAGCTCATCGACTATACGGTGCTGGATTCCAACGAGTTTGCCGTACAGCGACACATCTACCCCGAGCTGAAGGTGGCCTTCGACCTGACCGGCGAGCAGCCCCTGGGCTGGGCCTTCCTGCGCCGCAAGGACAGCACCCTATACGACGCGGCGGTCGCATTCCTGAAAGGGCTGGAAGACAGCGGCGAGCTGGCCCTGCTCATAGACCGCTTTTTCGGCCATGTGGACCGCTTCAGCTACGTGGGCTCCCGAACCTTCAAGCTGCACGTGCTGACCCGCCTGCCCCGCTACGCCGCAATGCTCAAGGACGCCGCGGACCATAGCGGTGCCGACTGGCGGCTGCTGGCCGCCATGGCCTATCAGGAATCCCACTGGAATTCCGATGCCGTGTCGCCGACCGGGGTCAAGGGCCTGATGATGCTGACCAAGGCCACCGCCCGCTATCTCGGCATCAAGGACCGGGAGGACCCCGAGCAAAGCATCATCGGTGGCGCCCGCTACTTGCAACAGCTGCGGGGGCGCATTCCCGAGGACATTGCCGAGCCCGACCGGACCTGGCTCGCCCTAGCCGCCTACAACGTCGGGCTGGGCCACCTTGAAGATGCCCGCCGCATCACCCAGAAGCAAGGTGGCAACCCCGACCACTGGTTCGACGTCAAGCAGCGTCTGCCTCTGCTCGCGGATCCGAAGTGGAGCAAGAAGACCCAGCACGGCTCCGCACGCGGCCGCGAGCCGGTGCGCTACGTCGGCAACGTCCGGCGCTACTTCGACATCCTGGTGCGCATGACCGAGCAGAAGGAGAAGCCGGACGTGCCCATGGACGCTTTCAAGATCAATTCGCCCGTGCTGTAAGGGCCACGGCGGGAGCCTCCCCGGCGGCTAGTCCTCCGTCCAGGTGATGATTACGGATGCAATTATCACCTGGACGGAGGACTAGGCCATGCTGCGCGGGAGATAGCTCAGGCCGGCGATGCACAGACCGAGCTGCAACAGCTCATCCCAGGGCGCGCCAGGCTGCAGGCCCTTGATCATCCGATCGATGATCCCGGCCCAGCTCAGCATGTCCCGCCAGAAGCCCAGACCATGGCGGGAGAGACCCCGCCGCACCAGGGCCTTGCGCTTGTCCCACACCCGCTGCGCGGCCAGTGCCCGCTCCACGGGCTCACCAAGGCTGCAGGCCCGGCTCATCGCCTCGAGGCTGCGCAGCTCCCGGGCCAATGCCCACAGAACCAGGGTCTCCGCCACCCCTTCCGCCCGCAGCCCGGCGATCATCCGCGCCACGTGGGCCGCCTCCCCCGCCAGTGCCGCATCCACCAGGCCGTAGATGTCGAAGCGGGCGCTGTCGGCCACGGCCGCCGCCACCTGCCCGGCCCCCACCGGCCCGGGGCCGTGCAGCAGCACGAGCTTCTCGATCTCCTGAGTGGCGGCCAGCAGATTGCCCTCCACCCGCTCGGCGAGCAGCGCCACTGCCGCCTCATCCGGCTGCAGGCCCTGGGCCCGCATGCGCTCGCGCAGCCACTCGGGCAGGCGCCTTGCTTCCATCGGCCACACCTGAGCGACCACGCCGCATTGGTCCAGGGCCTGCAGCCAGCGGGTGCGCTGGGCCTGGGCATCCAGCTTGCCGGCGATGATCAGCAGCACGGCGTCGTCGGCGGGTCGCTGAGCATAGGCGGCCAACGCCTTGCCACCGGCATCACCGGGCTTGGCCTCGCCCAGACGAAGCTCCAGCAGGCGCCGGTCGCCGAACAGGCCCGGTGCGTTGGCAGCCTCGTAGAGCCTGCCCCAGTCGAAGTCGCGCCCGACCTCCATCACCTCGCGCTCCCGGTAGCCCTGCTCCTGGGCATGGCGGCGGACCAGATCACAGGCCTCTCGCAGTAGCAGGGGCTCGTCGCCGGCAATCAGGTAGACGGGCGCAAGCCCGCGCTTGAGATGGACTTCGAGCTGGGTTGGCGCAAGCTTCACGGCGCGGTCGCGCCGTATCTGGGCTTCGCGCCGGAATGTCCTCTAAGCTGGGACTGCAACCGGCGCAGCATTTGCTCCAGCGCATCCTTGGCCATCTCCTGGCGCAACAGGACCTCCTCCTCGTATTTGCCGAGCACGTTGGTCTCGTCGAAGGTGTAGTCTCGCAGCACCAGCACATCCTGCTCGCGGACCAGGGTGGCACCGGCTCGGTCCGTCGCCGAGAAGCGCAGCCGGTAGCTGATCTCGTACTCCCGCACGCGGGCCCGGGTGTTGACCGAGAGCACCCGGCGATGGAACTCCACGGCCTTCAGCCAGAGGATGAAGTCCGCCTGCTTCCGGGTGCCGGCCACCCGCAGGCCACGGCTCTCCAGCGTGCGCTGCAGCTCCACGGCCAGCTCTCCGGTGCCCGGGGCGAGGTCCACCTGGACCTTGCGCAGGTTGGCAGGTAGGTCCAGCTCGCCGCGCAGATGAAATCCGCTGCAAGCGGCGAGGACCGGGGCCAGAATCGCCAGGCTCAGCAACCTCCAGACCACCACCCCTCCTCACACCACGATATTGACCAGCCTACCCGGCACCACGATGACCTTGCGCACCGGCTTGCCGGCAATGAAACGCTGGACGTTGTCGTCCGCCAATGCGGCGTCTACCGCGGCCTGCTCAGAGGCCTCGGCCTGCACCTCAACGCGCCCACGCAGCTTGCCGTTGACCTGGACCACTATCCCAATGGTGTCCTGCACCAATGCCGCCGGGTCGGCCTTTGGCCAGGTCGCATCCGCAACCGCATCCCGGTGGCCGAAAGCATGCCACATGGCATGGCTGATGTGCGGCACGATGGGGGACAGCATGAGGGTGACCGCCTCCAGACCCTCACGCAGCACCTCCCTAGCCTCGGGCGTGCCAGCGTCCAGGCGGCCGAGTCCGTTCACCAGCTCCATGATCGCGGCGATGGCGGTATTGAAGGTGTAGCGCCGGCCCATATCGTCTCCGACCTTGGCGATGGTGCGATGAATCTCCTGGCGCATCTGGCGCAGCCCCGGCTCCAGGGCGTCGGGCGCCAGCGCTGGAGCCGGTCCGTCGGCCTGATGGGCGGCCACCAGCTTCCACAGCCGTCGCAGGAATCTGTGGGCCCCCTCGACGCCCGCATCCGACCATTCCAGGGACTGCTCGGGAGGCGCCGCGAACATCATGAACAGGCGCACCGTGTCGGCCCCGTAGCGCTCGATCATGGCCTGTGGGTCGACCGTATTGCCCTTGGACTTGGACATCTTGGCGCCGTCCTTCAGCACCATGCCCTGGGTCAGCAGGTGGGTGAAGGGCTCGTCGCAATGCACCAGCCCGGCGTCCCGCAGCAGCTTGTGATAGAAGCGCGCGTAGAGCAGATGCAGGATGGCGTGCTCGATGCCGCCAATGTACTGGTCCACCGGCAGCCAGTAGCCGGCCCGAGCATCCAGCATGCCCTGGTCGTTGTCGGGACAGGCGTAGCGTGCGTAATACCAGGAGGATTCCATGAAGGTGTCGAAAGTGTCCGTCTCGCGCTCCGCCGTCCCGCCGCAGCTGGGACATTGAGCCCGGCGAAAGCTCTCCAGACGCGGCAGGGGTGAGCCTGCCCCCTCGAAGCTGACCTCCTCCGGCAGCACCACCGGCAGATCCTGCTCCGGCACCGGCACCGCGCCACAGGCGGCGCAGTTGATGATGGGGATGGGGGCGCCCCAATAGCGCTGGCGTGAGACCCCCCAGTCACGCAGGCGATAGTTCGTGCGGCGCCTGCCCTTGCCGTGGGCCTCCACGTGCTCGGCAATGGCCTCGAAGGCCTGCGCCGAGGTGAGGCCCGAGAACTCACCGGAGTCCCGTAGCACGCCCTTGTCGACGAAGGCCGCCTCGTCGATACCCGCCTCGCTACCGTCGGCCGGATGGATGACCTGGCGGATGGGCAGGTCGTAGGCGCCCGCGAACTCGTAGTCGCGCTGGTCGTGTCCGGGGACGGCCATGACGGCGCCGGTGCCGTAGCCCATGAGCACGAAGTTGGCGGCCCAGATGGGCACCTCCTCGCCGGTGATGGGATGCAGCGCGCTGATGCCCAGGGCGGTGCCGCGCTTCTCGAGGGTCTCCACCGCCGCCTCGGAGGCCGCGATGTGGCGGCACTCCTCGATGAATGCCGCCAGACCCGGTTGGTTGGCGGCGGCCGCCAGGGCCAGGGGATGCTCGGCCGCCACCGCCACGTAGGTGACGCCCATCAGGGTATCCGGACGGGTCGTGAACACTGTCAGAGTCTCCCCGACCGAGGGCACGGCGAATTCCAGCTCCAGCCCCTCGGAGCGCCCTATCCAGTTGCGCTGCATCGTGCGCACGGCGTCCGGCCACCCCTCCAGCCGATCCAGCTCTGCCAGCAGGTCCGCCTTTATCTCCGGATTCGCCGCGCTTAC
>CAYQDX010000115.1:0-10944 GCA_964416345.1 uncultured Ectothiorhodospiraceae bacterium | reverse complement strand
CACGCCACTCGAAGTCCGGCACTATTTTCTGGGCAAAGGGCAGCCCTAGCCCGCGGACAACCGATGATCGACAGGGAGCGGGCAGCCGTCGCAGAAAAGCTCCAGGATCTCGAAGAACGATGCAGGCTCACACGTGAGTCGCTCCAACAGCTTGAGCTAGAGACACCCCCGACTCCCGACGAGGGAATCCGCCTAGCCCAGGCGCGTTTCCTTGGCAGATTGGAGCAGGCACTCGCTGACAGCGCGCCCGGCGCGGACCAAGTCCTCAAAGACGAGATTCGAGCGAATCAGGAACGCCTGGACGAAATCGCCCGCCGACTGGACAGCGCCAGCCGGCGGGAAAGACTGCAGACCGCCCTATCGATGATCTCCCGACATCTGACGGAGAATGCCCGGCTCCTGGCGCTGGAGCGAGCCGAGGAGGTCATCGACCTGGATATCCAGGCCCTCAACCTCCGCTTCTCCGACCCGCTGCGCAGTCGACGTGACATGCTGTCCGACCTCGGCAGCGGGGAAAACTGGATGGGCTATCACATCGCTACCTTCCTGGCACTCCATCAGGCCTTCGCCGCCCAGGATCATTGTTCGGTCCCACGCTTTCTGGTCATCGACCAGCCGAGCCAGGTCTATTTCCCGGCGGAAATACTCGACGAGCACGCCCACGGCGATCGCCCCGAGCTGAGCGACAAGGACAAACGCGCGACCCGCCGGATCTTCGAGTCACTTGCAGTCGGCCTCCCGCGCATCGGCGATGGGTTTCAGATCATCGTTACCGAGCATGCCGACAAGGACATCTGGGGCGGAATCGAGGGCGTGCAGCTCGTCGAGAGGTGGCGCGGAGATGCCGATTATTTGATCCCGAGGGAATGGCTGACATAGGCGCGACACCGATCCTAAGAGCCTCGACGTCGACTTGGCACAGAGGGGAACCCGGCCAAGAGGGATAGGGGGACGTGTCGCAGTGTTCGCGATACCCAGCTCCCAAAGGCAACGCGATCACCTATTTTCCAAGCTGCGCGGTCCTGCCAAACTGCTCAATCGAGACCCAGCGCGGTTTGCTTTCTTACCGCCGAAGCCGTCCCGCACGGACTCCCACGTCCACCAGCCTGTCCGATCCCGGAGCCGCCTCACCGTTTCGGTAAAGAGAGCATTCAGCCCCTCCCTTTCATCCGAAAGAATCTTGCGGTCCACAGGAAACCGTGGTCTGTCCCCTGTTGCGCTTGGTTATTACGGGCAGTGACGCGATAGATGCCGCCCCGGAATTCGACGTGCGGTGGGCGCGCCATTGTGGAACGTTACGCCCAAAGCGAGCAAAAAACAAGGCCTGACCCCTCGCCCCCGAGGCCTGACCCCTCGCCCCCCAGGCCTGACCCCTCGCCCCCGTGATGCGCTCCGCCGGCTGCGCCATCAACGACTTTGCGGACCATGACCTGGAACGGTTGTGAGCATCGCCGTGCTCATAATGGGTGCCAGGGTCTAGCACCGCCCTTCCTATTCGGCTGGTGCCTTCAGCCGGCCCCGAGCAACGGCAGCACGTGGGAGTGAAAGTCCCGGTCGCGCAGTCTGCCGGGGCGGACGTAGTGGATGCGGCCGTCGCGGGCGATGACCACGGTGTACGGAATGACCGCCGAGCGGTTGCCCCAGCGGGCAAGCAGCTCGGGATTCTGTGCTTCGTCCGCCACCAACACCGGATAGTTGATGCCCAGTCTGCGCGCGACTTTGTTCAGGTCGGCGGCATCGCCCAGGCCCAGACCCACCACCTGCAGGCCCCGCCCGCCGTAGGTGCGCTGAAAGCGCGCCAGGTCCGGAATCTCATCCCGGCAGGGCTCACACCAAGAGGCCCAGAAGTTCACCATGACCACCTTGCCGCGCCACTCGTCCAGACGGTGGCGCACGCCATCCAGACCGGTCAGCTCCACGGGCGGCAGATCCCAGACGTTGATCGTGCGGGCCGCTGTACCCCTGGCCGCGGCCGGCGAGTGGCCAGGTGGCCCCGAGCCGGCCACCGGCGGACCGGAAAGCCAATAGCCCGTCAGGGCGGTGACGGTGGCGGCGGCGAGTATCCCCACAAGGAGCAGCAATCGCTCCGACATATGCATGATTACTCCCTCCCCTTGTGGTCCGGCACCCGCCAGGCGACCGGGAAGCGCTGCTCCAGCGTCCTCGTATAGTCCTTGAGCCGCTCCGCCACCAGGGCCTGGCGCACCCGGTCGCGCACCGCGGCGAATGGCTGGTGTGAGCCCGGGATGCGCTCCAGCACCGTCACCAGATGGAATCCGTAGGGACTCTCGATCACGGCGGAGACCTCACCGTCCTTCAGTTTGGAGACCGCCTGCTCTAGCTGGGATGCCCCCACGCCTGCCCGCATCCAGCCCATGTCGCCGTCGTGGGCCCGGCCATAGGGGTCGATACTGAATCGCCCGGCCAGCGCAAACAAGCTCTCACCTTTCAGTATCCGAGCTCGCAGGGACTCGGCCAGCTCGCGATCGGCCACTACCAGCTGGCCGACGTGCCGGCGCTCGGACACCTCGCCGAGCGCCGGATGAGCGGCGAAATAGTCGGCCAGAGTCTGCTCGTCCCGCACCCACTCCCGCTCCTTCTGCTCCAGCAGCATTGCCGGCAGGCGCTCCGCGCGGTAGGCGTCCAGGCGCGCGCTCACGTCCAGCCCCTGGGCCTCCGCGGCCGTGGACAGCAACGCCAGCTCGACCCGATCCTGCAGCCGCTCTCGCACCCACGCGGCACTGAAGGTCTCGGGCAGGCCGTCGGTCCCGGCGAGATCCCCATAGCGAACGCGAACGCCATCGCCCTCCAGAAGCACCGTATCCGGAGAGAGGCCGCGTGCGATGCGGTCGTCATGGCGCCGGACATGATATCGCTGTATCAGCTCGTCCAGAGTCTTTCGCCGCAGCTCCCCATAGCGCTCCGAGCGATAGGCGGCTTCGGCGGCAGCCAAGGACTCATGGTCGCCCAAGGCCCGCTGCCTCATCCCCGCCAAGACATCCCCCGGGATCACGATGTCCTCGCGCAGGCGGTCCAGAAAACCCCGATACAGCAGGCTGGCCCGGTGGTCTTCCAGCTCCCGCCGGAACGCCGCGGAGCGGTCCAGTCCGACGCGCTGGGCCTCCAGGGTGAGCAGATGCGCCACCACCAATCGGCGCAGCATGTCACCGCGCAAGGCGGCCTGCTCCGGCTCGTCCAGGGTGTTGAGCTGGGTCGCAAAGGGTGAGCTGGCGATGGCCTGCTGCAAGTCTGAGGCGGTGACCTGCCCATCGCCCACGTCGACCAGCACCTGGCCGGGTCCAGCGGCCTGCAACGGAGCCGCGGCCAGCAGCGCGACGAGCGGTAGGTAGAATCGCCTCATGTCTCGCCTACGATCGCGGCTCGCCCGCGCTAATGCTGGAGCTGGTCGACAATTTCCGGCTTGATGTTGGCCTCGTCATCGTCGTAGATCGTCTTCAACCTCCGTCGGTCACCGAGGAGCTTCGTGGGCCAGTGGCATTGCTCGCAGGTCTCTCATGCCGCGCGCAGATCGTGCGGCGGCGTGGGAACGAGGGATTGAATGCCACGGCCACGACCTGCCAGACGCCGGAGACCTTGCACTTAACAATCCAGTCTGCCCCCGGAACGATATGACAATCCACCGGCAGTCGACTCGGGCCACTGAGCCGCCCGCCGGCCGGGCCAATTGTACACGCCGGCACGCATCAGCGCTGGCGCTGAAAGTAGACCTCCAGCAGCTGCTCCTTCAGCGAGGTGCTACGCGCCAGGGCGGCATTGAACTGCTCCTTGCCCAGCGTGTACAGGGTCACCGCCCGGGTCGCACGCACCGTGGCGGTGCGGGGCTCCCCGGAGATGAGCGCAATCTCGCCGAAGAACCCGCCCGGACCCACCGTCGCGATCGGCCGCGGTCCGCCGGGCTCCTCCAACAGCACCTCGACCTCGCCCTCGAGCACCAGGTAGAATTTGTCACCCGGCTCCCCCTGCCGAAAGATCACCGTCTGCGCCGGATGGGTCTCGCGCTGCATCTGCTCTGCCACCTGAGACAGGGTCGCGGGGGTCAGGCCGCTGAGCACCGGGCACTTGCCCAGGAACTGACAAACGGCCACCGACTCCCGCACCTGGACGTTTGAGACCATCCGGCCGTCCACCAAGCTGACGATGCGGTCCGCCGCATCCAGAATGCGGTTGTCGTGGGTGACGATGATGACAGCCGTGCCCTGCTCCCGGGCGAGCTGCTGCATGACTTCGACGACGCGCCTGCCGCTCTCCTGATCGAGCGCGGCAGTGGGCTCATCCGCCAGCACCAGCCGCGGCGCGGCGACCAATGCCCGGGCCACCGCCACCCGCTGCTTCTGGCCGCCGGACAGGGCCTTGGGCTTGTAGTCCAGCCGCCGCTCCAGGCCCAGACGCTCCATCATCGCCTCGGCCCGGCCGCGCATTTCGGCCTCTGCGATGCCGTGCAGCTCCAGTGCCATGCGCACGTTCTGGTAGGCGGTCAGGGATTCGAACAGGCCATGGTGCTGAAAGATGAAGCCGATGTTGCGGCGGGTCTCCACCAGCGCGGCCTGATCCAGGCCGCGAAGCTCCCGTCCCAGCACCACCACGCTGCCGGACTGGGCCGCGCGCAGGGCGCCGATGAGGGTCATGAGGGTGGTCTTCCCGGAGCCGGAGGGCCCGGTCATGATGGTAATCTCGCCGGGGAGCACGTCGAGGGCAATGTCGAACAGCACCTGCTTGGCCAGCACGGCCTCCCCGAAGTGATGATCCAGATTTCGCACCCGTACGGTCGGGGCGCCGGAGGAGAGGCTCACTTGAACACCTCTGCCGGGTCGGCGGCCAGCGCCCGGCGCATGGCCATAAGGCCGGCCAGCAGGCACATCCCCACCGCCAGTATCAGCACCACCGCCGTGCGCGGCAGGGTGAGGCGCATGGGTAGGCCGGTCGCGGCACCAATCCAGCCGTAGAGCAGCGCGACCAGCAGCAGCGCCGGCAAGAATGCGGCCAGAGCCAGCAGCAGGGACTGCTGCAGCACCACCGAGCGCAGATAGCGGTTGTCGTAGCCCATGGCCTTGAGCACACCGTATTGCGGGAGGTAGTCCACCACCACCGTGTAAAGGATCTGGTAGCAGACGATGACGCCCACCAGGAATCCCATCAGCGTGCCGAGACCGAACACGAAGCCGATGGGCGTGCTGCTGCGCCAGTAGCGCTCTTCCTCGGCGAGATAATCCGCCTTCCTGAGCACCCGGACGTCCGCCGGCAGCGCCCGGCGCAGCGCGCCGAGCACCACCTCAGGGTCGGCCCCGGGCGCCAGCCGGACCAGCCCCAGCTCGACGCCGCGCAGCACCGCCTGGGCCGGGGGACGACCGGGAAACATGGCGACGAAGTTGCGAATGCTGGTGATCACGGTGCCGTCGTTGACGAAATCCGTGCCCAGGGCGAAGGTGCCCACGACCCTCGCCCGATGCCGGGCCAGCTCTCCGGCCGTGCCCGCCTCCGCATGGCCCAGGAAAGGCTTGGACTTGCGGTCGATGAGCACGGTCTCGGGGTACTGCAATCTTGCCTGTGCGGCCTCGACCTCCGCGTTCAGCAGCACCGGGTCGGCGGGATCGAAGGCCACCACCCGGATCGGCCGGCGACGGCCGTCGGCGGGGTTGCGCCAGAGAAATCTGCGGGTCTGAATGTACACGGGATAGGCGGCGCCGACGCCGGGCACGGCCAGGGCCTGGACCACCCGCCGGCGGCTCATGGGATTGTCTACCGACAGCGTGTACTTGAGCTTGCCGACGACCACCAGATCGGCCCGTAGAGCGCGCACCAGCGCCACCTGGCTGTCGAACATGGCGTTGAGGAAGCCGTATTCCATGGACATCAGCACCACGGCGCAGGCGATGCCTAGAAGGGATACGGCGAGCCGGCGCCGGTTGTGGCTCAGATTCAGCCAGGCCAGGGGCACCCTGTGCACGACTAGTACTCCATCAAGGTGATGTGCGTATCCAGAGCCACATCAAGGGGCCAAGGCAAGGCGCAGCCCGCAGGGAATGGCGTGCCCTTGCCAAGGGCTGCAACGCCGCATTGGCCCCTTGAGGTGGCTCCCGCAGGGCCGAACGATAAGCGGCCATCCGGGGTGTTGCGCTCGCTACCGTTGGCGACGGCCAGCGGGGCGCGAGCGCGCCTACCGGCTGACCGCTTCTCGCTCGGCTGGATACGCACATCACCTTGATGGAGTACTACATCAGCTCCGCCGGATCGGCCCGGCGCAGCCTGCGCACGGAGGCCAGGCCGGAGCCCATACACACCGCGACGGTGGCCAGGAGCACCGTCAGGATTCGCTCCACGGACATGCCCATGGGCAGCAGGGTCGCCCGCTCGGCCACATGGTAGACCCCCAAAGACATGGCTAGCGCGGGCCCGAAGGCCACCAGGGCGATGATGAGCGCCTGCTCGAGCACTACCTTCGACACCTGGTGCTGGTGGTATCCCATGGCCTTGAGGGTGGCGTATTCCGGCAGGCTCTTCTCGATGTCCGTGGCCAGCACCTGGTAGAGGACGATCAGCCCCACCGCGGCCGCCACCGCCAAGCCCACACCCAGTATCACACCCAGCGAGGTGGCCTGGACCCAGTATTCACCTTCGTTGCGTGCCAGACGCTCGCGGGTCCACACCCGCACGTCATTCGGCAGCGCCAGGCGCAGTGCGGCCGCGATCGTCTCCGGATCGCTGCCGGGCGCCAGCGTCACCAGTCCGATGCTCACCCGATCCCGGCGGTAGCCGGGGAACGTGGCGGCGAAGGTCTGCTCGCTCAGCACCGCGGCCCCCAGGGCCGTGAAGCCCGTGCCCTGATCGTAGAATCCCGCCAGGGTCACCCGCCGGCCGCCGAGCTCGGTCACCGTGCCCGGCTCCCGGGGCCCGTACTCCGACCGCGAGCGCCGATCCATGTACACGCGATTCGGCAGGCTGAGCCGGGGACCCGCTGCCTTCAGTGCAGGGTCGGTAAAGGGCAGGCGCCGCGGGTCCACCGCCAGGAGCATGATCTCGCGCTCACCGCGGCCGACGGGATCGCGCCACAGCGCGAAGCCCAGGCTCAAGGGGGCCACCCGCGCCACGCCGGGGACCCCGCGCGCCTGCGCCAGGCGGGCACGGGGCAGCTCGCCGGTCTTGCCGAGCACCAGATAATCGGGAGAGACCAGCACCAGATCGAAGCCCATGTGGTCGTAGAACAGGGTCGCAGTCTTGACCATGGCCGAGGAGAACCCGAGCTGCACGAACACCATGACCACCGGCAGGGCCACGGCGGCGATGGCCGCCAGACTGCGCAGCCGCCCGTGCACCAGCTTGCGCCAGGCCAGCGAGGACCTCATCGGCCACGCCCAGCCGCCTCGATCACCACGTCCACCTGCAGATTGACGAGGCTGCGCGCAATGCTGCTGTCGTCGAGCCGCACATAGACCTCGATCACCCGCCGGTCGATGTCTGCAGCCGGGTCCAGATCGAAGATATCGTTCTTGGACACCAGCGTCCCCACGCGGTCAACGGTCCCCGTCAGCACGCCGTGCAGGGCCGGGCTGCTGACGCGCGCCCGGGCACCCATTTGCACCGCGCGGGCGTCCGTCTCGTAGACCTCCGCCAGGGCGTACATCTGGCGCACATCCCCGATCTGCAGGATCGGCTGCCCGCCGGTGGCCTCCCCTGCCCGCCCGATGATCTTCAGGATTCGTCCCCGCACCGGGGCGCGCATCACCGTGCGTGCCAGCCGCGCCTTGGCCAGCGCCACGCCCCGGCGCAGGGACTCGAGCTCTATGGATGCCAGGGTGCGCGCGAGCCCCGCCTGCGCACTCTCCACCTGCGCCCGAGCCACCGCCGCGTCCAGAGTCCGCTTGCGGGTGAGCTTCTCCAGCTCCGCCCGGGCCTTGTCCAGCTCCGCCCCGGTCGAGCGCTGGGCCAGTGCCTGATGGTCCCGATCCCTTTCCGCGGCCGAGTCGCTGCGCGCCAGCACCTCCAGGCGCCGGAGATCGCGCTTGCTGTTGGCCAGCTCCGCCTCCAGTCGGCGCACGCTCGCCTGCTGGGCCCGAACATCGAGGGGCAGCAGCTCCTCGGCCTGGCGTAGTCGCAGCTTGGCCTCCGCCACCGTCGCCTCGCCGTAGCGGCGCTCCGCCGCGTAGCGCGCCTCGGCCTCCTGCAGGCGGGCCGCCGCCAGCGCCAGCTCGGCCCGGCGCTCGGCCTCGCTTTCCAGATGCACCAGGGGATCGCCCAGGGCAACCTCCTGCCCTTCCTTCACCACGATGCTGGCGATGCGATCCCCCAGCGGACTCGCCACGTCCACTACCTCCCCGTCCGGCTGCAGCCGGCCCAGCGCCGCCACCCCGACGGGGTCCATCGGAGCGGCCAGGCCGCCGGCCGAGGCGAGCCCGCCGACGAGCACCAGGATGACCCCGAGGCCCGGCGACGGACTTCGGCGGCGAGTGGAGGCGGGGGCGGCAGCCATGGGTGCGGTCCTTATTCTTGTCGCGGACGCGATTCGCCGGCGCCCGCCTGCGGGCGAGAGCAGACATCGCGATTTCACCACGACCGGCCGACCCAGCAAAGTGCTCGCCCTGCCGCCGCGCCCCGGGCGTAGAATCCCACCCAGAGTACAGCCCCGGGTCGCCTGAGCATGCCGCGCTACACTCGCTACTACAAGAACGACGAGTGGATGTACGTCGTCTACAAGGCCGAGGAAGGCGAGCGCTACGTGCTGGTCGCCACCGTGCCCGCGGTGATGTGTTGGGACGTCGCCATGGTGCTGAACGCCGAGGAGGTCCGCGCCTTAAGCGCGTCGCCAGAGCGCTTCACCCGGCGGGTCAACCAATTCCTCAGGGGACGCGACTGGCCGAAGTATCGGGAACGCCGCATCGAGAGCCGGATTCGACGGGTCAGCGCCGAGGCCATCGAGATCGACGAACCGCCGCGGGATTGATCTGGGTCGCTGCAGGCGCGCGCCGGCCTGAGCTAGACTGGCCGTTGCGTTGTGCAGGCTCCACTCGGATGGCAACGATGGACGCGGAAGTCGAGCAACGGGATTCCGCCGAGGATCCACCCAGGATCTATCGCATCAATCGCCGCGGCTTCCTCTGGCAGGTGGCGGCGGCCTGCGCCGGGGGCGTCGGCCTGCTGGACGCCGTCGCCCGCGCTCCCGAGCGCCCTTCCGAGCGGTCCACGTACAGCACCAACCGAAAGCGCCTGGGTCTCTTTAGTCTGTACTTGGAGCACCGCCCCTTTCGCACTAGCTGCGTCGAGGTGTATCCCGTACTGGAAGACCAGGACTCGCGCCTGCTCGGCCTGTCGCAGACCGGCTGGCTGGGAATCTGGGCCCTCGACGAGCCGCACAAGCCCCGCTTCAAGGGCGAGGGCAGCTGCTGTCCGCCTGCGCCCCTGGCGGATCGGGACACCGCTGGGGAGGTCACGGCAGCCGCCGAGTCGGAGGATGGCTCGGCACGCGCCGAGTCCCAGCCGCTGCAGGCAGAGCTCACCGTGCAGCGCCGGGACCGCTCGCCCATGCGAGTCGCCCTGGACCCGAGGCGCGGCGCCATCGAGGCGTTAGGCCTGGGTCGCGACGGCTCCGGGCTGGCGGTCGCCATGAGTCGGGGTGGCATCCTGTTGTTCGATCTGCGCGGCGAGCAGCCGAAATTCCTCGGAGAGTACTACGACGACAACATTGCCCTCGACCACATCGGCACGGCCCAGGGCGAGGGTCCGTGGAGCTTTCTGCCCTGCGCCTGCGACACGGTACAGGCGCAAGGGGATGGCGACTCGGTCACCGTCAGCCAGTCCGAGAGCAGCGCCTTCAGCCGCTACGACTCGGTGACCGGCAAGCTCAGCTCCTGGACCCAGCCCTGCGGCACGGCGGTGCCGGCCGGCGCCGTGTGCATCTGCAACTGCGTCCGGGCCCCGGCCCTCACCGTGGCCCGCGACTACTGCCTGTGCGACCGGGTGTGCACCTGCAACCTCGTCAGCACCAAGCCCTGTGCCTGCGACAAGGTGAGGTCGAAGAAGCATTGCAGCTGCGACAAGGTCTGCACCTGCAATCTGGTCTACTACTGAGCCCTCGAGCGTGTCCTGCCTGTCAGCAAACGGCCAATCGTGCGCAGGCCTCAAGGCCAGCGGCAGCCTGTTCGCCACCGAGGTCTACGCCCTGGAGCATCTCGGACGGCATCTGATCCATGCCCCACTGCTGGAGACCACGCTGCTGGTCAACCCGGCCATGGCGGCGCTGGTGCAGCGCCTGCGCCGGGCGCAGGCCGGCGAGGTCGGCGAGCAGGAGCGCCGTGCACTGGAGCCCTTGCGTGCCCTGGGCCTGTTGGGCGCCGAGCGGGTCCCGGTGCCCCGCGCCGAGATCGAAGAGGCGCCCACGGAGGTGACCCTGCTGCTCACCGAGCGCTGCAATCTGCGCTGCACCTACTGCTATGCCCGCGGCGGCGAAGGCGGACGCACCATGCCGTGGCCCGTGGCCCGGGCGGCCGTGCGTCAGGTGATGGCCAATGCGCTGCGTCGGGGCGAGCCCGGAGTTGCGGTGCACTTCCATGGCGGTGGTGAGGTCAGCCAGGCCTGGGGCCTGCTGCGACGCATCCGCCGGGAGGCCGCCGAGCAGGCCGAGGCCAATCACCTGCGGGTGCATTTCAGCGCCGGCCTGAACGGCGTCATGTCTGCCAAGCGCGCCCGCGAGGCCAGCACGATGCTCGACGACGCCACCCTGTCCATGGACGGCGTGCCCGAGGTGCACGATCGCCAACGACCCTGCCGCGGGGGCCGGCCCACCTCCGCCCTGGTGCTACGCACCTTCGGAGTCCTGGATGCTGCGAGCCTCTCCTATGGCATCCGGGTCACCGTCACCCCCGAGGCCACCGATCGGCTGCCGGAGAGCGTAGACTTCCTCTGCCGCCACAGTGCGGCACACGCCATCCAGGT